>NZ_JBHVUS010000021.1:0-159166 GCF_042884005.1 Kitasatospora sp. NPDC058162 | reverse complement strand
GAACCCGGAAGCTAAGCCTCACAGCGCCGATGGTACTGCAGGGGGGACCCTGTGGGAGAGTAGGACGCCGCCGAACAATCATTCAGAAAAGCCCCCGCCGGGTGAACCGGGCGGGGGCTTTTCGCGTTTCCGGAGGGCTGGGGTGCGGCCGGCCCGTCACGGGTACTGCAGTAGGCTGCCGCGGCGGGAAGTTGACTGGACAACAGTTGGCCGAAAGCTCATGCGGCGTTCGTCGGAGGACTGTGTACGGCCCGTCTGCGATGCCTATGTTCGAGCCTTCTCGGAAGACCCATTGCATGCACGAGTGGGAAGGACATCACGTGGCCTCCATCGACAGGCGGCGATTCCTCCAGCTGAGCGGCGCCTCCGCCGCCGCCGCAGGCCTCGGGGCGTTGCCGCCCGCGGTCGGCAAGGCTCTGGCCCTGCCCGCGATCAGCCGGAGCCGTTCGATCCAGGACGTCGAGCACGTCGTCATCCTGATGCAGGAGAACCGTTCCTTCGACCACTACTTCGGCACCCTCCGCGGGGTGCGCGGGTTCGACGACCCGCGCCCCACGGCCCTGCCCGACGGCCGGCCGAACTGGCACCAGCCCGCCGCCGCGGTGAAGACCGGCCGCTACCACGACCGCGGTCTGCCGGCCTCCGAGAAGGAGGTGCTGCCCTGGTACATCGACCCCAGGAACACCACCGAGCACCAGGCCGGGACGGACCACGGGTGGAGCAGCGGTCACCTCGCCTGGAACGAAGGGCGCCACGACCAGTGGGTGAACCAGAAGCAGGACGTCATGACGATGGGCCACCTCAAGCGGCAGGACCTGCAGTACCACTTCGCCCTCGCCGACGCGTTCACCGTCTGCGACTCGTACTTCTGCTCCGTCCACGCCGACACCGCGCCCAACCGCATCTACCTCTGGACCGGCACCAGCGACCCGCGCAACGTGCACGGCCGTAAGCCGAACGGCCCCGGCCTGTGGGAGCGCAACGGCACCAACGGCTACACCTGGACGACGTACCCCGAGCGGCTGGAGAAGGCCGGGGTCAGCTGGAAGCTGTACCAGGGCGGTTCCGGTGAGCCGGGCACCCCGACGGACAACTACACCGACAACTCGCTGATGTTCTTCGAGCGGTTCCAGGTCGCCGAGGGCGCCTCCGGGCCGCTCGTCGACAAGGGGGCGACGGACCACACGCTCAAGGAGTTCCGGGCCGACGTCCAGCAGGGCCGGCTGCCCCAGGTCTCCTGGATCGTCC
Organism: Kitasatospora sp. NPDC058162; assembly: GCF_042884005.1. Taxonomy (NCBI): domain Bacteria; kingdom Bacillati; phylum Actinomycetota; class Actinomycetes; order Kitasatosporales; family Streptomycetaceae; genus Kitasatospora; species Kitasatospora sp. NPDC058162. The sequence continues at coordinate 157,918 of NZ_JBHVUS010000021.1, read as the reverse complement.
CGCCGTACCTGTACAGCGAGCACCCCTCCGCCACCCCCACCGACGGCGCGTACTACATCAACCTCGTGCTGGACGCGCTCACTTCCAACCCCGAGGTGTGGGGCCGGACCGTCTTCCTCATCAACTACGACGAGAACGACGGCCTGTTCGACCACGTCGTGCCGCCGATGCCGCCGGTCGTCAGCCGGCCGGGCGGCGAGGGCATGGTCTCCACCGACCTGGAGGCGAGCCTCGGCGACGAGCTGCTCGACCTCGCCAAGTACCCGGGCGAGATGAGCCCGCTGGTGCCCGGCGCCGACCGCGGCGGGCTGCAGCCGATCGGCCTCGGCCCGCGGGTGCCGCTGCTGGTCATCTCCCCGTGGTCGCGCGGCGGTTGGGTCTGCTCGGAGACCTTCGACCACACCTCCGTGCTGCGGTTCCTGGAGGCCCGGTTCGGCATCGAGGAGCCCAACATCAGCGCCTGGCGCCGGTCGGTCTGCGGCGACCTCACCTCGGCGCTGGACTTCTCCGGCGCCGACCCGCAGCGGGTCTCGATACCGGTGCCCGCGCCGATCGCCTCCCAGGGCAAGCCGTACCAGGTGCCGCTGCCCCAGCGGATGCCCACCCAGGAGCCCGGCACCCGCCCGGCCCGCGCCCTCCCGTACGACCTGCGGGTCAACGAGGACGAGACCGACGACGCGACGGTGTTCCAGCTCAACCTGAACAACCAGGGCTCGGCCGGTGGCTGGCTCTACGTCTACGACCGGACGGCGCCGACGGCGGCCCCGCGCCGCTACACCGTCTCGCCCGGCGACAGCTTCGAGGACCACTGGCCGCTGGTCGACGGCGGCTACCACCTCGTCGCCCACGGGCCGAACGGCTCGGTGCAGGAGTTCGAGGGCAAGACGGTGGGCGGCCTGGTCGCCCGGTTCGAGCCCGCGCGGCACAAGGTGCGGGTGACGGTCTCCAACCACGGGGAGACGGCCCGCACGGTCACCGCCGAGAACGCCTACGCGAAGGGCGCCAAGCAGGGCCGCACCCTGCGCCCCGGCGACGACGCCCGGTTCACCTTCGACCTGCCCGAGGGGAACCGCTGGTACGACATCGCCGTCACGGCTGCGGACGGTCCGGCCTTCCGCCGCCGCTGGGCCGGCCACCTGGAGAACGGCCGCCCCGGCACCAGCGACCCCGGCCCGCGCTGACCCCGGCCCGCGCTGACCCCGGCCTCCCTCCCCGGGTCGGCCCTCAGGGCCGGCCCGGGACCCAGAGGGGGGCGGGGCCGAGGCGGGGCATGGCGCGGGCGGCGTCCTGTTCCAGCCATCCGTCCACCCGGGCCGGGTCGCCCTCGCTGAGCTCCACCAGGGCGGCGGCGGCGATCCGGGCGCAGCACAGCATCAGGGCGAGGGTGTCCTGGCGGCGGTGCCGCTCCCGTACGTAGGCCTCGACGCGCTCCTCGACGCGGAGGCGGTGGGTCGGGCCGTCCTCGGCGGTCAGCGCCTGGACCCCGTGCCACACCAGGGTCAGGGCGCAGGGCTCGGCCGGGTGGGTCACGTCCTCCCGGTGGGCCTGCTCACGGGCCTCGGCCGAGCGCTGCCCGAGCCACCCCAGGGCCGTCGGCCCGTCGCCCCCGCCGGAGCGCAGCAGCAGCTCGGCCGCCTGCTCCACGAGGGCCGGCACCACGGCTGCGGCCGGCACCCGCAGCCCGGGCGCCGGTGTGTCGCCGAAGGACAGCCAGGCGTCCGCGAAGGAGGCCGCGCGCAGCCCGCCCACCCAGGCGGGCGCCCCGCCCGTCTCCCCGAGCCATTCCTCGGCCCCCAGTCGGACCAGCCCCACTGCGACCAGATTCGCCGCGTCCCCGTCCAGCCCCAGCAGCCGTCCGCTCCGCACCACGCACCCCCACCTGCGCTCGTCACCCTTCGGGCACATCCCACCACACCGAGGCGCGAACGAACTAGGCAGGGCCACGTCACAAATCGGTGCCGGTGTGCTGCGGCGCGCCGGGGTGTGGATGCTCCGAGTGCGAGCGAAACCCCTTTGACCAGCGGTTATTCATCGGCCACGATGCTCCGGTGACAGTTGAGACCACCCTCCTGAAGGTCGACGCGGACCTCCGTGCCGGCCGGATACCCGTGGCCCGCCAACGCCTGCGCGGCCTGGTGGCCTCCTACCCGGCCGACCTCACGGTCCGGCGGCGCCTGGCCGAGGTCTACCGGCTGTACGGGGAGCCGGCCGAGGCGGGCCGCTGGGCCTACCTGGAGGAGGACCGGGATCCGGCCGAGACCGCGGCCTTCGAGGGGCGCCACGCGGATCCGCTCCGCCGGATGGCGGCCCTCGCCTGGCACACCTCCGAGCGGTCCGCACCGACCGAGACCGCCCGCACCCGGCTGGGCGACCTCCGCGTGGCCGCCTCCGCGCACGCGGGCCGCCCGGTCTCCTGGGGCCGGGAGGGCCAGGCCGCCCAGCAGGCGGCCGAGGAGGACTCGGCCTGGGACTTGGCCTGTGCCGGCCTCGCCCTCGTCGGGCTGCTGCTCCTGGGCTTCGCGGTGCTCGGCGTCGTCACGTTCGTGCGCTGGTGGCTCTGAGCCTGTCCGTCGAGACGGGGGCGGGCGGGGCGATTTCTGCTCTTCTCCACGACCGTATCCGGGGAGCCCGGGACGGCGGTCGTCGTGGACGACCGGTCGGCGTCGGACACCTTGAGGAAGGTTTTCCGGGGAGCGGGCGACGGGCTTTCTGCTGGCTTCGTCGGCGGCCGGGCAGGAGACAGTGGGGGGTCTTCCAAGGGTTGGGCAGTGCGGCCGACGCCGGGCTCAGCGCCACCGCCGCAGGGCCGACGCGGCGCGCTCGGCCGCGCGGCCCTCGCGGTGGTGCTGGTGGCGCTTGAGGTACCAGGCCAGCCAGTGCAGCGAGTCCGCGAGCCCGTCGAGGCGGACCCCGGGCGGGAAGCGCACCGGACGGTCGAGCAGGGCCAGGACCTCCTGGAGCAGCGCCGGGACGGGAGCGGTGTGCTCCAGGCGGGCCTCGCGCAGCGCCAGGTTGGCGAGGGCGTGGACCAGCCCGCTGAGCTCGTCCTCCGGGAGTGAGGTGCCGCGGTAGCGGGCCACCGCCTCCCGGGACGCGGTGCGGGCGTCCTCGTGGCGCTCCAGGTCGGCGTGCCGGATGCTCAGGTTGTTCAGCATCCTGGCCAGTTCCCGGGTCGCCTCGGCGGCGTCGGGCTCCCCGCCCGGCCGCGCGTCGGCGGGCCCGTGGGCGCCGGGAGGCGCGTCGACGACCAGGCGCATCAGCTCGACGGCCTCCGCCGTCGCGGCGAGCGCGTCGCGGTGGCGGCCGCAGGAGGCCAGGCGGGAGCCGAGCGTGTCCAGGGAACCGGCGAGCAGCGGGCGGATCGGCCCGGGGGCGGCCGGCAGCAGCCGGCGGTGCAGACCGACCGCCTCCGTCAGGGGCGGGACCGCCTCCGCCGGGCGGCCGATCGTCCCGAGGAGGAGCCCCAGGTCGTGGAGGGTGCCGGCCAGGCCCAGGACGGCGCGCGGGTCGGCCTGGGGCAGGCCCCGGCAGTAGGACACCGCCTCGCGATGGGTGGCGAGCGCCCCGGCGAAGTCCCGCTGTGCGGTCTGCTCGCGGGCGCGGACGGCCAGCTCCTCGATCCGCGCCCACGGGGCCTGCGATGCGTCTCGCGATGTGTCCTGCGGCGGGGCCTGCGGCGCGTCCTGCGGAGGGGCTTGCAACGGGGCCTGCGACGCGTCCTCGGCGCGCCGGTCCGGGCGGAGGTCGCGAAGGCCGCCGTCCTCGTCCGTCGTGTAGCCCTGGTCGGCCAGCAGGGCGTTGACGACGGCCAGCCCTTCGGGACTCTGCTCCGCGAGGCGGCGGTGGACCGCCGCCATCAGCTCCCGGCACACGTGGGCCTCGACCCCCTCGCCCGCGCCGGCGTGCCGCAGCGCCTGCGCGTACGTCGACAGTGCGGCCCAGTAGGCCTCGCCGTCCGCCTGCCGGGTCGCGTCGAGCGTGCGGTAGCGGAGCACCGCCTCGCGCAGGACGGGAACGGCCTCGGTGAACGCGCCCGCCTCGTCGAGCAGCATGCCGAGATCCGTCAACGCGGAAGCGAGCCCGTTCCCGCTCACCGGCCCCGGCCGCACCCGGTCCTCGACCCGGCGCAGTTCCAGGGCCTCCCGCACGGTCGCGAGGGCCTCGGCGCGGGTGGCGGGCGGGGAGAGTTGGTTCGCCAGGTTCTCCAGGGCGGCGGCGAGCAGGCGCCGGTACTCGTCCGGCTCCTCGGCGGCCAGTGCCCGGAAGAGCGCCACGCCCTCGCGGGCGGGCCCGACCGCCTCCGCGCGGCGACGGCGCACACCGAGGAGCCTGGCCTGTTCGACCAGCGCCTGCGCGAGCCAGGGGCGGCAGTCCTCGTCCCGGACCACCTCCCGCCCGAGCCCGACGCGCTCGGCGAGGACCACCTCCAACTCGTCGAACCGGTCCGGCAGGTTCGCCGGGCCGCTGAGGAGTTCGCTCAGCCGGTCCAGGCCCTCCATGAGCTCCAGTCGCCGGCGCAGCCACGTCCCGTAACCGCCTTCGCCCAGCCGCTCCCTGGCGTGCCGCACCTCCAACCGGGCCCGCGCCAACCGTCGTTCCGCGTCCGTACCCCCGCGCTGCTCCATCGGCCCCCGCCTCGCGCTCCCTCGTCGGCACCACCCAGCGTAGACGGCCGCGCAACCCGGCCTCGGGCGCTGACGGTTGGTCACGGAGCCACGGAGTCGCGGAGTCAGGGAGTCACGGACAGGACGATCTTCCCGGTCGTGCGGCCGCCCTCGCCCAGTGCGTGGGCGGCGGCGACCTCCTCCAACGGGAAGACGGCGTCGGCGATCACCCGCAGGCGGCCGTCCTCGACCAGCGCGGCGATCTCGCGCAGGCCCTGCCGGTCGGGCTCGACGAGCATGAACACCGCCCGCACCCCGGCCGCTTCGGCCTGCTCGTGGGGGAAGGCGTCGTCCAGCGGGAGCAGCGAGACCAGCGTTCCCCCCGGCCGCAGGGTGCGGAGCGAGCGGGCCCAGTGGGCGCCGCCGACGGCGTCCAGGACGACGTCGACGTCGCGGACGGTCTCGGCGAAGTCCTGGGTGCGGTAGTCGACCAGTTCGTCCGCGCCCAGGGAGCGGAGCAGGTCGTGCTTGGCGGCGCTGGCGGTGCCGATCACCGTGGCCCCGCGGGCCTTGGCGATCTGGACGGCCAGGTGGCCGACCCCGCCCGCGGCGGCGTGGACGAGGACGCGTTGGCCGGGCCGGACGTCGGTGGTGTCGACGAGGGCCTGCCAGGCGGTGAGGGCGGCCAGCGGCAGGGCGCCCGATTCGAGGTGGGTCAGGTTCCGGGGCCGGGGGGCGAAGTGGCGGGCCGGGGCGGCGACGTACTCGGCGTAGGCGCCCGCCGGGTGGGGGAAGCACGGCATCCCGAAGACCTCGTCGCCCGGTCGGAAGACGGTCACACCGTCGCCGGTCTCCTCGACCACCCCGGAGACGTCGAACCCCAGGGGGAAGGGGAGCCGCGTGCCGTCCGCGAACACCCCCCGCTGCCTGATCTTCCAGTCGGCCGGGTTCACACCCGCCGCGTGCACCCGGACCAGGATCTCGCCCCGGCCCGGTTCCGGGCGCCGCGTCCTGATGACCTCGAGGACGTCGGGGGATCCGGCGGTCTCCTGGGAGACGGCGCGCATGGTGGGGGTGGTGGTGGTCCGGTCCATGATGGCGTGTTCGCTTTCCACGGTGCTTTTCTCGTTGTTCGTGCTGCTGTTCGTGCCGCTGTGTTCGTGCCGGAACTCCGGCACGGCAGAAGACTGCCGGGAGCCGAAGGCCCCCAGTAGCGGCCCGATGGCCATCGACTGAAAGGATCCGGCCATGCACCGCATCGGCGTTCTGGCCCTGGACGGGGTCGTCCCCTTCGAACTCGGCATCCCCGCGCGCATCTTCGGCGCGGCCCGCGACGAGGCGGGCGACCGGCTCTACACGGTGAGCACCTGCAGCCTCGACGGCGGTCCGGTACGGGCCGAGGCCGACTACGGCCTCACCGTCGCCCACGACGCCTCGCTGCTGGCCCGCGTCGACACCGTCGTCATCCCGCCCTCCCACGACCTCGGACCGGTCCGCGAGGAGGGCCGGCTGCCCGCCGCGCTGCGCGACGCCCTCGCCGCCATCCGTCCGGGGACCCGGATCGTGGGCATCTGCACCGCCGCCTACGTCCTGGCCGCCGCCGGGCTCCTGGACCACCGCCCCGCCACCACCCACTGGCGTGAAGCGGCCCGCCTGCAGCGGATGTTCACCACCATCCGGATCGACCCCGACGTGCTGTTCGTCGACGACGGCGACATCTGCACCTCCGCCGGTGTCGCCGCCGGGATCGACCTGTGCCTGCACCTCGTCCGTCGCGACCACGGCAGCCGGATCGCCAACACCGTCGCCCGCTCCTGCATCGTGCCGCCCTGGCGCGACGGCGGGCAGGCCCAGTACATCCAGCGCCCCGTGCCCGACCCGACGGCCCCCGGCACCGCCCCCACCCAGGCCTGGGCGATGGCCCGCCTCGCCGACCCGCTCACGCTGGCCGAGCTGGCCGCCCACGCGAACATGAGCGTGCGCACCTTCACCCGACGCTTCCGCGAGGAGACCGGCACCACCCCCGGTCAATGGCTGATCCGCCAGCGCGTCGACCTAGCCCGCCACTACCTGGAGACCACCGACTGGCCCGTCGACCTGGTCGCCCGCCGCGCCGGCTTCGGCACCGGCGTCTCCCTGCGCCAGCACCTCCACGCCGCGATCGGCGTCGGCCCCCAGGCGTACCGCCGCACCTTCCGCCCCGCCGCCACGACCGCGGTCTCCCGGGTCTCCCGGCTCTCCTGAACGACGAGCGGCTGTGCCGGGGGTCCGGTGGTGACCCGGCGTCAGGGCGGGGCTGGTGGAATCCGGTCGCGGTTGTCATCATGGCGGGCGAGGGAACCTCCCCGGGGGCCGTCGGCGCGGAACGTCGGATCCGGGCGCGCGTGGGGCCCGGAGAACGGATCCCCCCCCATGGACACGATCCTCCTCACCGTCGATGCCGTACTCGGTGTGCTCGGCTCCGCCCTGTCCCTGTCAGCGGAGATCCTCCGGGCCCGGCGGCGTGCCGCCGCCGCTCAGCCGCCCAACTGCCGGCAGGGAAAAGGGGAGTTGCCGGACCATGGCGAGGTCGCGTGACCGGCGCCGACGGGCCGGTCGAGTACCTCGTCATGTTCGGTCCGCAGGGGGAGCCGCCAGCCCCGTACCCCGGTTTCCTGAGTGCCGCCGCCGGGGGCGGGAGTAGCAGGCGGGGCGGGGTCCGACCGGCGTCCGGATGCCGGTGCCGAGGGTGTTCGGTGCGATCATCCTCGGATGCGAGAGATCGACGAGTTGGCCGGGGTGGACGATCCGGCGTGGCCCGAGTTGGAGCAGGCGTTCGCGGCGGCGGCCGTGCCGGTGGAGGTGCTTCCCGCCGACCGGGCCGAGGGGCGCCGGAGCCTGCTGCAACTGCAGGTCACGGCGCGATCGGTGCTCGGCACCCTGGCCCTGAACTCGGGCGGGTTGCTGCTGGACGACGGGTGGGTGCGGGTGTTCGGCGGCGGCTCGGCCGTGGGCGGGGGTCTGCCGAGCCTGGGTCAGGTCAACGGGTTCCCCGTGGACTTCGACCCCGCCTGGCATCCTGCGGACGGTCTCGTCGTCGGCCACGACGTCGTGGGCGGGGTCTTCGCGCTGAACGGCCATGACCCTTCGGCGGTGGGCCGGCCGGGCGCGCCGGGGCAGATGACCTACTTCGCTCCCGACACGCTCGAGTGGGAGGCGTTGGAGACGGGTCACTCGGGCTGGGTCTCCTGGCTGCTCGCGGGCGGCGTGGAGAGCTTCTACGACGGCGTGCGCTGGCCCGGTTGGCGGGCGGAGGCCGCAGCCCTGACCCCGTCGCAGGGGATCACGGTGTTCCCGTTCCTGTGGTCGGAGCAGGCCCAGGCGGACATCGCGGCCACGAGCCGGCGGGCGGTGCCCATGCGCGAGGTGCTCGGGGTGGCGGCCGATTTCGCCGGGCAGATGGGGCTGGCCGACCCGGGGTTCCTCGGCGAGGTCTGAGGCGACGGATCGACGGGGCGCGTGGGGCGGCGCCGGTGCAGGGGCACCGGCGCCGCCTTCGTGTTCCACGGTGCGCAGGGCTTCGGCGTCGGCGAAGGGGGGTTGACGGCGCTCGCCGCAGCGATAGTATCTCCATCAAATCATTCAGAGCTCAAATCATTTGAGGTGTGCTTGATATGGGTGGGGCTACGAAGGACGAACCGATGACCCGGGGCGAGCGGTGACCGGGGTGCTGCGCACCGTCGACGACGCGCTCGCCCTGCTGCTCGAACTCGCCGTCTACACCGCCGCCGTACGGTTCGGGCTCACCCGGCGGACGGCCCGCTGGGCCCGCTGGGCGCTCGCCCTCGTGCTGCCGGCCGGGTACGTCGCGGTCTGGGCGATGTTCGGCGCGCCGGGTGCGGAGGTGCCGCTGCACGGCGCGGCCCGGGCGCTGCTGGACCTGCTCTGGTTCGGCAGTGCGGCCGTCCTGCTCCGGGCAACGGGCCTGCGCCGTACGGCCGTTGTCTTCGCGGTGGCCTACCTGCTGACCACGGCGGTGCACCTGATGCTGTGACCGGGTGGGGCCTGAAGCGAGTGCACATGGTTGCAGCTGGACTCGACCGCGACCGACGGCCCCTTCCTGGTCGGCCGGCACGAGAAGACGGTCCCGGGGCCGTTTCTCTTCCTCCAGCTGCGGGAGGGAAAGGCCGCCTGGACGGAGGGGGTTCCGGACGGGAGACAGGCAGTGCACCTCTTCGACCTGCGGAGCCGGAAGGACTCCGTCCTGCGGACCGGCAACCTCAGCCCGGTCTTCCTCGCCGGTGACGTCCTGGGCTGGCGAGAGGAGGAGAAGCCCGACGCCCCGCCGGTCCTGAAGGCCGTATCCGTCCGGACAGGTGAGCCCGTGCAGCTCCCGCCGGCCATCACCGGGATCGCCGACGCGGCCCACATCACGGGCGACGGCAGGACCTGGACCTGGGTCTCGCCCGACTACCAGGCCCTCCACGCCTGGCGGCCGGAGTGGCCGGGGCCCGCGGTCGTCGCCAGGGCCGGGGATGGAGAACACATCGACCAGGTCGAGCTCGCCGGCGACATCGTCACCTGGCTCGGCGGCAAGGCCGTGTGGGCTGCCGACCTGCGCACCCACTCCCGGACCACGCTGACCCCGGAGTACGGCGGCGTCGTCGCCAGCGGCGACGCATTGCTGGCCACCTACCTGACAGCGGGCTACTCGAAGGACCCGGCCAAGCAGGCGGGCAACACGAGTTACGTCCTCAGGGCGTCGGAACTCCCGCCCCTGCTGCCCTGCGCATCCTGACCGCCCGTTACACACACTGGCCGACGGCCTCCGCAGCAGCCCTCGTCATCCGGCTCCGCCCATGATCGACCGACCGGACGGAACCTGAGCGGGGGAGCCGACACACGCCGAGTCCGGCCCGGCGTCGAACGACCCGCGGGACGGCTTCCCGGGATGCGCGCCGGGACGCCACGGATGTGCGGGCGGCCGGCGCCCGCGGCCTCCGCGGTCCGCCACCCGTCGGGCCAGCTCAACGGCGGGAGGCACGGCGGTCCCGCACCCAGGTGGGGGCCCGTCCCACCGCGCGGGTCGGCGCCGTGAGACGCGTCCACCCGGTGGATGGGACGGCAAGCCCCTCCCGGACGGGGGCGGGTGAGGCAGAGTTTCTGACAAATCATCATGGATTTGGAGAACCTCTGTGAACACCCTCCTCCCCACCCGGCGCCGGTGGTCGCTGGGCCTGGCCCTGGCGTCCGTGCTGACGGGTGTCGGTGCTTACGCCGCCTCGGCGGCACCCGCCACGACCGCGCCGGCGCCGATACCGATCACCTCCCCGGCCTGTCCGGCCAACCTGCGGATGGGTGAGGCCGACGGCTGCGTCACCCAGCTCCAGCTGGAGCTCAACCTGACCGGTGCCCACCTCACCGTGGACGGGCAGTTCGGGTCGGGCACCGACACGGCCGTGCGCACCTTCCAGTCCTCGCACTCCCTGACCGCGGACGGCATCGTCGGCCCGGCCACCAAGGCGAAGCTCGACGCGGCGGCGGCCGGCTCCTCCGGCACCGGCACCGTCGACCTGCGCACCCAGTGCGGCGACCTGCAGAAGGGCGCCAGCGGCGCGTGCGCCAGCACCCTGCAGGCGATGCTGAACACCTTCAACGCGGGCCGCCTCACCGTGGACGGGCAGTTCGGCCCGGCCACCGACACGGCGGTGCGCAACTTCCAGGCCTCGCACGCCCTGGCCATCGACGGGATCGTCGGCACGGCCGTCAAGAACGCCCTCTACACCAGCACCCCCACCCCGCTGCCCAGCGGCCCGATCAACTCCGCCAAGGTCCTGAACGCGGCGAAGTCCTACCTGGGCGTCCCGTACGTCTGGGGCGGCGGCCACTCGCTGCGCGGCGAGGGCCCCGGCCCGTCGCTCGGCACCTGCGACGGTTACACCGGCTCGATCCAGCCCTGCCCGGCCGACACCACCGTCGGCGTGGACTGCTCGGGCCTGGTCCGCGCGGCCTTCTGGTTCGGCGCCGGCATCGACCTCGCCAACGGCGGCGACACCAGCGAGCAGACCCTGGACAAGCACCTGACCCCGATCACCGAGGCCCAGCGCCGCCCCGGTGACGTCGAGTACTTCGGCACGGACGCTCACAACACCGTGCACGTCGTGCTCTACGCCGGCACCGACCCGGCCACCGGCGCGGACATGATGTACGAGGCCAAGGAGACCGGCACCGACGTCCACTACGTCGGCCTGCGCACCGGCGGCTACTGGTACCACGTGACCGCCTGACCGCACGGCCAGGCGCCGTCCGGCCCCGCGTGGATGTGCCGCAACGCCTGCACGGCGACCGTCGGGACGGTCGCCGTGCAGGCATGCACGCCCGCTGCAGCACCTCATCCTGACGGCTCGCCCGGAGCTCTATCCGCCCGGGACCGCCGCCGTCGACATCGACGACCCGCGCCTGGAACCGTAGGAGCTGCCGGCAGGAGCGCCGGGGGGAGTTCCGCCCGAGTGATGGGGCGCGCATTCTCGCCGCTGCGCCGATCCGTAGGTTCGGCTGACCCCGTGTCCCAGCATCCGAATTCCGGGTCGGCAGCCCAGGACGAGCGTCGGTGCCGTCAGCGTGACGGACATGTCGCACATCCAGAACCGGGCTTGAAGGCCGTCGGGGCAGGCCCGGTCAGGCCGGGCCGAGCCTCGGAGGCCCCGGGGCGGGGCGGGGGTCGCCTCCGACGGTCACCAGGCCGCTCTCGTAGGCGACGACCACGGCCTGGGCCCGGCTGGTGAGGGCGAGTTTCGCCATCAGCCGGTTCACGTGGGTCTTGACCGTGGCGATGCTCACCACCAGGCGTTGCGCGATCTGGTCGTTGGTCAGGCCCCGGCCGACGAGGTGCAGCACGTCCCGCTCGCGCGCGGTCAGTCCGTCCAGGGTGTCGGGCTGTTCGGCGACCGGTTCGCCCTGGCGTGCGTAGGTCTCGACCAGGCGGCGGGTGACGGTCGGGGCGAACAGCATCTCGCCCTCCGCGATCTGCTTGACCGCGGTGAGCAGCCGTTCGGGCGGGGTGTCCTTGAGCAGGAAGCCGCTGGCTCCGGCGCGCAGCGCGGCGTAGACGTACTGGTCGAGGTCGTAGACGGTCAGCATGACGACCTTGGGTTTGGGCGGCGCCGCGGCGGCGAGGATGCGTTCGAGGGCGGCGATGCCGCTCATGCCGGGCAGGCGGATGTCCATCAGGACGACGTCGGGCGGGCGGTGCGCGGCCAGGTCGACGGCCTCCTCGCCGGTGGCGGCCTCGCCGGCCACTTCCAGGCCGTCGGTGGCGCGGACCAGGGCGGCGATGCCCGCTCGGATGAGCACCTGGTCGTCCACGATCAGTACGGATGTCACCGATGTCACCGTTGCCGCCCCTCGTCCCCCACGCCTCGGCAGGCCCTGCCGTCCCCCACGTCCGGGCCCGGCTGGCCGTCCTCACGGGTCGGTTGCGGTGACCGGCAGCGTGAACGCGACCTCGAACCCTCCGTCCGGGCGCGGGCCGGCGTGCACGGACCCGCCGTAGAGTCTGACGCGTTCATGCATCCCGATCAAACCGAGCCCGCTGCCGGACACCGCGTCGCCGTCTCCGGGCCCGTCGTCGACGATCCGGACGTCGAGGCGGTCCGGCTGCCACTGGAGGCGGACGGTCGCGGTGGCGGGGCGTCCGGCGTGCTTGATCACATTGGTGAGGGCCTCCTGGACGACCCGGAACGCGCACAGGTCGACCCCGGGGGCGAGCATCCGCGCGGGGCCCGACATGACGACCCGGACCGGCACACCGGCCGCCCGGGTGCGCTCCACGAGCCCGTCGAGCTCGGCCAGTCCGGGCGCCGGATGATAGAGCTCCTCCTGCTCGCACGGTGCGTCGCCGGAGACGCGCAGGACCTGGAGGAGCCCCCGCATCTCCTCCAGCGCCTCGCGGCTGGTCGCCCCGATCGCGGTCAGCGCTTCCCGGGCCGCCCGCGGGTCGGTGGCGAAGACGTACTCGGCCACCCCCGCCTGCACGGCCAGTGCCGACAGGTGGTGGGCGATCATGTCGTGCAGCTCGCGGGCGATCCGCACCCGTTCCTCCACCACCGCGTGCCGCGCCCGCAGCTCCTGCTCGCGCCGCAGCCGCTCCGTCGCCTCGGCCAGCTGCATGTTGCGCTCGGCCAGGCGCCGGGTGCCCGTCGCGAAGATGCCCACGATGCTGATCGCGATGACGGACTGCGCCACCGACAGCTCCACTGACAGGCGCGCCTGGAGTCCGCTGGCCAGCCAGGCCCCGCAGGTCACCGCTGCGGCCGCGAGCGCCTGGCGCGGCGGTCGGCGCGCGATCACGGTGTAGGCGGCGAGCAGCGGCGGCCACAGGTTCACCGACGGCTGGAACCCGGCGGCGGTGTAGGCCAGCAGGCCGGTCAGGGACAGCGTCAGTACCGGCCACGGGTGGCGCCGGCGCAGCGCCAGCGGCAGCGCCACCAGCAGGCTCAGGCCGACCGCCGTCAGGTCGAACGGCCGCCAGCCCTCCGCCCGGTAGCGGGCCTGGTACGACTGCAGCCCGTAGACGACGGTCACCACCGCGAGCACCAGGGCGAGCGCCGTGTCCGCCCGCACCGGGTCCACCCGGAGCCTTCGCGTGATCGACCGCATCCGGGCAGCGTACGGACGGCCGCGGCCGCTGTCGTCAACCCTGCGGTTGACCGCTCCTCTCCGCCCGCGATGTCCGGCGTCCTCGGGTACCGCAGAGGTTTACCCCCGCGATCAACCCTGGAGTTGACGATCGGTCGGGGGTCGCCCTGCCACGCTCTTGCCATCCACCGCGACCGACGGTGGCAAGGGGAGGGAACACCATGAAGGGGAAGCTCGCGGCGATGGTCGTCGGAGGTACGGCGGCGCTGGGGCTCGCGTTGAGCACCAGCCCGGCCTCGGCCGCCTCGTGGCAGTACCAGTGGTTCGACAAGCACACCCCGACCACCGGCTGGTCCACCAAGAACGTCGCCCTCGGCCCGGGCGGGACGACCGTCCGGTTCGACGTGTGGTGCTCCGGGGGCGGCACGTACAAGGTCGAGATCCGCAAGGCCGGCGTCGGCATCCACGCCGGCGGGGTCGACAACGTGCCGTGCGACGGCCACTGGTACACCGTCACCAGCCGCCAGGACAGCAGGTGGGCGTACTACGCCCACCTCGGCACCCACAACGGCAAGCGGCCGCTCCAGGTCGCGGCCTACTGGCGCTGACCCAGCTGACCCAGCTGTGCCGTGGGGCCGACGCCCGCCTGTCGGCTCCACGGCCCCACAGCACCACGGCATCCGGCTCGGCCCCGTCAGAAGGGCGGCTCGTCGCAGTACGAGCCGACCCAGGTCGTCCGGGCCGGCACGGGCACGGGCTCCTGGAGGAGCGTCACGGCCTCCGCGACGCGGCCGAGGTCGATGAGGTAGCGGGCCAGGTCGTGGCGGTTGGCGGGGGCGCACGGTCGGAGGACGGCGACGGCCTCCTCGGTGCGGCCCGCGTCGGCCAGCATCCTGGCGACGTGCGACGCCGCGTACCAGGTGTCGCCCTCGGGGTGGGCCCGTGCCTGCTCGACGGCCTCGTCGACCCGGTCGCAGGCCGCCATCAGCGGCAGCCGCACCCAGAAGACCTCCCACTCCTCCCCGCCGCGGCGGGCCTTGAGGGCGTCGAGGTAGGCCAGGCCGTCACGGGGGCGGCCCTGGTCGGTGTACAGGGTGCGGAGCGTGTCGAGGATCCAGTCCTCCGCGCCGCCGGGGGCGTCGGACAGGGTGCGCATCACGGCGATCGCCTCCTCGTACCGGCCGTGCCGGGCCAGGAGTTGGGCGAAGTCCACCGCCACGGTGTGCCGGCCTACGGAGGAGTCGTCGATCCGCCGGTAGACGCCGACCGCGCCCGCCACGTCGCCGCGTTCCTCCAGCAGTTCCGCGAGCCGTCGCGCGGCGTGCCCGTGGTGGTCGGTCGCCGCGTACGCCCGCAGTTCCTCGATCCGGTCGTGCCGGGCCAGCAGGTCGGCGAGCTGGTTGCGGTCGTTGACCGAGGTGCTGTCGCGGGTGTGCAGCAGGGCGATCGCCTCGTCGACGCGGCCCTGGCGCTCCCGGATCGAGGCGAGGAGGCCGACGGCATTGAACGGTCCGACCGGGTGGCCGGCGCACGAGTCGGTGGGGCAGGGGGAGACGGCTCCGATGCGGGCGGTGAGGAGTTCGGCGGCCTCCTCGTCGCGGCCCGTACCCGCGGCGACGTCGACCAGGGCCTGGGCGAGGAACCAGTCCGCGACGTACGGGCGCAGCAGGGTGAACGCCTCGTCGGCCCGGCCGTGACGGGCGAGCATCCGCGCGAAGGAGTTCATCGCCAGCGGGCTGCCGCCCTCGGCGTGCGGGCGGGCCAGCGCGATCGCCTCGTCGACCCGGCCCCGCGCCTCCAGCAGCTCGGCCGTGGCCTCGGCCGCCGTCCACCACCCGGTGGCGGTGTACGGCGCGAGCACCGCCAGTGCCTCCTCCGGCCGGCCCTGCCCGTCGAGCAGCCGCGCCCACTCCCGGGCGCAGAACCACTCGCCGCGGCCGGCCTGGAACTCCACCTCGGTGGCGTGGCCGAGTTCGAGGAGCCGGGAGGCCAGGTCCGGGGGGATGCAGCCGGACTGGGTCCGGGTCCAGTAGTCGAGAGCGTCTTTGTCCACGGGGCGGACCCTAGCCGCCGCCTCGGACACGGCCGCGGTGCCTGCCGCACCGTCAGTCGGCACGATCGGGTGACCCGGCGGCTCGACCGCACACCGCGCAGGCCTGATGCGCCAGGATTGCCGCGGGCTCCCCGCCGGGGCGGGCCCGACGATCGAGCGTGACGACCGGGCCCGCCGATCGAGCGTGACGATCGAGCGCGACCGATCCCCGCAACGAGGAGGCGGCAGTGAAAGCGTTCCACCCCACCTTCGGCCGGCAACCGTGGCCCGAGGGCCTGCGCGTCCTCCAGGTGTACGCGCTGCCGGACCTCTCCGCGGGATCGGCCCTGCACACCCTGTTCGCCGACCTGCGCAAGTCCCTGGCCGGCTTCCCCGTCGTCCCGGTACCCGACGGCCACGCGCACATCACCCTCGACATGCTCACCCACGTGCCGGCCGAGGCCATCGGCGACGCCGAACGCCGCGACCTCGCCGAGCAGTTGCGCGCCGCCGTCGCCGGAGCCGGGCCACTCGTCCTGCAGGCGGGATCACCGCTCGCCTATCGCACCGGCGTACGGCTCGACCTCCACCCCGACCACCAACTCGCCGACCTCCAGCACCGGGCCCGCTCCGCGATCCACCGGGTCTCCGGCCCGGACTCCACCGCCTACCCGCTCGGCGTCCTCCACATGTCCGCCGGGTACGCCGCCGCGGACCTCGACACCGAGGAGGTGGCGCAGGTCGTCCACCGGGTCCGACCCGGCCACGCGCCCTTCACGGTGCGCCGGATCGAGCTGCTCGAGGTGTACTGGCGGCGCGTGCCGGTGGACGGATCGGACGTCTCGGGCTGGCGGATCTGCTGGGACACCGTCGCCGCGATCCCCCTCGACGACGCGTCCACCGCAGGATCGGACGGCCCCTCCGTTTCATGCTGAGACCGAGGCCGTCGGTGGCAGGAGTACGCCCGTGTTCCGGGGGGTGGGACAGTCCTGTCGCGGCCGTCCCACCCGTGCACCGACCAGCCTGCCGGACGCCGTGAGGCGGCGTGAACGGCGCCGGAGCTCTGCACGCTTACCTGCGCCGGCGCAATGTCAACGCCCGCCACCGCGACGTCCTGGCTGCCGGATGCACGCAACGCGCGCGCATCCGCAGCGAGAAGGGCGTCCGCTGAGGCGGACGCCCCCTCGCGGTCGCGGCCTGAACTCGGGTGGGGCCTGAACTCGGGTGGCTCCTCGCGTCACCTTCGCCAGAACAGGTGGTGCGTCACGCCGCTCGGGCTGGGCACGACCTCCAGGTGGAACCGGTCGAGCAGTTCATCGGGAGACTCCCAGAGCCGCAGTCCGGACCCGAGCTTCAGCGGCGAGACGGCCACGTGCATGGTGTCGACGAGGCCGGCGTCGAGGAACTGCCGGATGGTGGCGACCCCGCCGCCGAGCCGGACGTCCTTGCCCTGCGCCGCTTCCCGCGCCCGTTCGAGGACCGTGGCCGGGTCGGCGTCGACGAAGTGGAACGTGGTGTCGGAGAGCGTGAACGAGGGACGCGTGTGGTGGGTCATGACGAACACCGGTGTGCGGAACGGGGGTTCCTCGCCCCACCAGCCGCGCCACTCGTGGTCCTGCCAGGGCCCGCCCTGGGGCCCGAACTTGTTGCGGCCCATGATCTCGGCACCGATGTTGCGTGCGAAGTCCCGCGTGAAGTAGTCGTCCAGGCCCCGGCTCCCTCCGGGATCCGTGCGCATGGGCCAGCTCGCCGTGGCTCCGGCCCAGGCGAACAGCTTCTCGGGATGGTCGTGGCCGAACGGCCGCTCCAGACTCTGGTGCTCACCGGCACCGATTCCGTCACTGGAGATGTTGAAGTTCATGACTCTCAGCAGTTGATCCACGTGTTCCTCGTCAGGTCCTGTCGCGTCATCGTGCGGCGAGCGCCCCACATCACGACGTCGAACGGGACCAGGCCGGATCGACAGCGGCCCACAACTTTCTTCCCGTGCGTGTCGGAAAGCGGGCCATGCGTCGCACCGGACGTCTCCGCCCTTCCCATGTGTTCCCACACCAACCCGGCGAACGTGAGCGGTCAGAGCACTGGCATCCCCGGCATGGGCTACACCACCGACTTCACCGGGCAGGTCGCCATCGTTCCGCCGCTCAACCCGGCCGAGGCCGCGTACCTGCGGAAGGTCGCCGGCACCCGGCGCATGGACCGGGGCAACGGCCCCTACTTCGTCGACGGAACCGGCCACGCGGGGCAGGGCCACGATGCCGACATCCGTGACTACAACAGTCCTCCGGCAGGCCAGCCGGGCCTCTGGTGCCAGTGGGTGCCCACGGCGGACGGGGCCGCGATCGAGTGGAGCGAGGTCGAGAAGTTCTACGACGCGCCCGAGTGGATGACCTACCTGATCGACCACTTCCTCAAGCCCGGCGCCCACGCCCAGGGCAAGCCCGGCTTCGAGGACTTCACCTTCGACCACGTGGCCGACGGCACGATCGACGCCCAGGGGGAGGAGTCCTGGGACACCTGGCAGCTCCTGGTGCGCGACAACGAGGTCTCCGTCTCCGCGGCCGAACTCCCGGACCCGGACTGGCTGTGCGAGGGCTGCTTGAAGGCCGTCGCCGACGAGGACGCCGTGTGCTGCCCCGGCGCGGAGCCGATGGCCGTGTTCCCGGAACCGTGATGCCGAACCGGGCATCGTCCGGTTCGCCGTGCGCGCCGTCCGCGACGAGCACCGCCGAGGCGGGGCGACGGCAGCCTTGCTCGGGCTGAGCTGCTCACTTCCTCTGGACGCTGGAGTGTTCCACTCGCCGATGAGCGGCGCCGGTTGAGGCGTGACGGCACGGCCCAGCGCGACGCGAACCTGAACCTGGAGGGCCTCGGCGGAACCGTGTTGCGGAGCACCACGTGTTCGGTCGTCGGCCGCCGAGATCCGGTCAACTCGGTCCCGTAGCCAGCGGAATTCACCGAGATCGCAGGCGGCGGATCGACTCCCGCTCCTACGCTCGCACGAACACTGTGGCTCGAAGGGGGAGTGCCGTGGCCCGTGGACCTGTCCGGCGACGCCGGTCGACCGCTGCGCGCCGGGCCCGGCGTGCACGGCAGGCGCGGGACAACGCGCTGCTGCTCGGCGTAGCGGCCGTGATCGTCCTCGTGCTGGCCTCGGTGGTGGTGCACTGGCTGGCCCAGCACTTGCTGCTGCTGGCCGCGCTGCTCCTCGTCGGCGCCGGGGCGGCCGTCGCCGTGCTGCGCACGCGCGTCCGGGCGCGGCAGCGGGAGCTGGACGCGCGGGCGGCGCAGCTGCGGCACATCGGTCCGTTCCTGACGATGAGCCCGAAGGCGTTCGAGCACGCGTTGGCGGACCTGTGCCGGCGGGACGGCTGTACGAAGGTGTCGGTGGTCGGCGGGGCCGGGGACCTCGCGGCGGACGTGCTGGCCACCACCCCGGCCGGGCAGCGGATCCTGATCCAGGCCAAGCGGTACGGGCCGCGGACGTTCGTCGGCTCGCAGGACGTCCAGAAGGTCAACGGCACCTACCGTGACGTGCACCGCTGCGAGCTGGCCGCCGTGGTGACGACCAGCTCGTTCACCAAGGCCGCCGCCGCGTTCTGCGCGCAGGTCGGCATCCGCGCCGTCGACCGGCGGGCACTCGCCCTGTGGGCGGAGGGCACGGGCGGGCCGCCCTGGGCGTGATCCCTCGGCTCAGCGGCGCCCAGCAGCGGGCAAGTGCTGCAGCTTGCTGGCCCGCAGGGCGACGACCGGGGCGGCCGCGGTCACGGACAGGAGCGGGACGAGGATGCCGAGGGCCCGGGCATCCAGCAGTCCGTGGAAGACCTGGTCGGCGCCGATGAGGGCCACGGAGGCTGTGCCCAGCGCGGTGACGACGACGAGGGGCGATGCCTTCCGTGACCCCTGGCGGAGGTGGACGGCGGTGCCGACCCAGAGGAGGACGGCGGCCGCCGCGATGCCGAGGACCAGGAAGGCGATGAACCCGGCGGCGAGCGTGTTGAGTTCGGAGGTCTCCTCCTCGGCTGCGCCCCACTGTTCGTGCGGCGGCAGGTGGTTGGCGTGACGGGGCCGCATGACCAGGAGGTAGAAGGGCGCGGTGGCCCAGAGCCAGGCCCCGGCCTGCGCCAGCCGAACCGGCAGGGGCCGGAGGACGGAGGACACGTGCGCTGCGGTCATGGCGGATTGCTCCGGGGGAGTCGGCTGGTGAGGACGGGTAGAGCCTCGCCGAACCGTCCCGGCCGCCGCATGAGTACGGCTACTCATTCGTGAGTGCCGTGGTACGTCCGTAAGATCCGACCCGAACCGCGCGCCTGCGCCCGCCTGTTCACCCCTGCTGCCGCCGCCAGGCCTCCGGCGCCGAGGCGGGGACCCAGCGGATCGGCCGCGATGTCAGCGGTCGCCCGCTGCGGGGGCGAAGGGCCCGTCGAGTGCCGCCCATTGCAGGAGCATGATGGTCTTGCCGTCGGTGATGCGTCCGTCGCGGGTCATGGCGAGGGCCTCGGCGAAGGGCAGTTCGAGGACCTCGATGTCTTCGCCGTCTTCCTGGAGTCCGCCGCCGGTCCCGGTGCGGTCGGCCGGGGTGTAGGGCGCGGCGAAGAAGTGGAGGCGTTCGGTGACGGAACCGGGGCTCATGTAGGCGTCGAGGACATGGGTGAGCGGGCCGAGGGTGACGCCGAGCTCCTCGGCGCTCTCGCGTCGGATGGCTGCGGGCGGGTCGTCCGCGTCGAGCAGTCCTGCGGCGGCTTCGATGAGCATGCCGTCGGGGTGGCCGTTGACGTAGGCGGGGTAGCGGAACTGACGGGTCAGCAGGACGCGGCGGCGCTGGGTGTCGTAGGGCAGGACGACGGCGCCGTCGCCGCGGTCGTACGTCTCGCGCTGTTGGGTTTCCCAGCGTCCGTCGCGGCGGCGGTAGTCGAAGGTGGTGCGGCGCAGCACGTGCCAGCCCTGGGAGGTGAGCTCGACGTCGCGGACCCGGATGTCGGGGTTGCGGTTCAGATCGCGTCCGGCCTGGTCGAGGCCGGTGCGGCCGCGGTGGTCGGGGGTGTCGATACCGGGGCGGTTCGTCATGGGGCCTCCTGTGGGGTGCGGCGGGGGATCTCGGCCGCGTCGATGAGCAGGGGCTCGTCGGTCACAGGCGCTAGGATACATGCAGAAACGTGCAAGAACAGGAGAGAATGCGGATGCTGGCTGCTGAACGGCGCGACCACCTGATCGGCCTGCTCGCCCGCCAGGGCAAGATCGTCGCCAAGGAGGTCGCCGTCGAACTGGGAATCTCCGAGGACAGCGTGCGGCGAGACCTCCGCGATCTCGCCGCCGAGGGATTGTGCCAGCGGGTCTACGGTGGCGCGCTTCCCGTCTCGCCGGCGGTCGTGGACTACGCCGCCCGGCAGGGCGTAGCCCCGGACGGCAAGCGGAAGGTCGCCTCCGTGGCCGCGGCTCTGGTGCGGCCGGGCAGTGCGCTGATCCTCGACGGCGGCACCACCGCCCTCGCCGTCGCACACGCGCTCCCGCGGGACCTGGCCTGCACCGTGATCACCCACAGCCCGACGATCGCCGTCGCCCTGCTCGACCACCCGCAGGCGGAGCTCTTCCTGCTCGGGGGCCGCGTCTTCAAACACTCGGCGGTCGCCTGCGGCGCGGCCGCGGTCGAGGCAGCGCAGAACATCTCCGCCGACCTCTGCCTCCTCGGCGTCACCGGCGTGCACCCCGAGGCGGGACTGACCACCGCGGACGCCGAGGAGGCCGCCATGAAGCGCGCCCTGGCCGCGCGGGCCGCGGACACCTACATCCTCGCCTCCTCCGAGAAGATCGGCACAGCTTCGCGGTACCGCGTCCTGCCCTGGGAGGAGGTCAGCGGACTGATCACCGATGCCGACCCCCACGACGCGGTCGTCGAGCAACTCGAAGCGCACGGTGTGGAGATCCTGGCAGCCGGCTGACAGCTACGACCGAACGCGGCATCACCGACCCGCTGCCACAGCATCCAGACCGCCGACCCGCCGCCGTGGTTCAGCTATCCACAGGAATTGGCAATTACTCGACGACATCACCGGGCAGTGCAGCACCACGGACCGCAGGGGAAGACTGCGCTGACCTTGAAGACGCTTGTTGGCCCCAGGGGTACGGCTCTGATGGCCCCAGGTGGGGATCTATGACAGGAACGTGACCGAGTCTGTTGACCCTGCCTACGGAGACGCGGGCCGTGGCAGAATCCCGACATGATTCTGATCCGAAAGGGCGATGCCGCGTAGGCGCCCGAAGGCTGTCCGCGCCGAGCGTTGGCAGCCGTGCAAGCATGTGCCGGTCCGTCGGATTCCGGGCGTATCCGCTCGAAACCCGAGCAGCTGTGCGCCGTGTTGAGGACGAATACCTGTGGTCGAACGCGGTTGCTGATGCTCTGAGTCGGTTTGAGTGGGCGTTCAGGCAACCCGGACGGAGCGGATCGATGTCGAATTCGAGCGGCGGACTCTTCCGAACCCGGGTCCGGTGAGCGAATGGACGGCGGGGCGCTGGTGGTGGCGCATCCGGGAACGGTGACACCGGTGGTCAGGAACTGCGGTGGCCTGTCGCTTTGGTCCTGACGAGTCGGTAGGAGTCACAGCGCTGGGCATGGCTGACCCCGCGGGTGCGGGGAGGACCCGTGCTGGCCGGGCGCAACGGGTCCGGCAAGTCCACCCTGCTGCGCGCCGTCGCCCTGGCGGTCAGCGGCCCGAGCGCGGCGCGCGGGCTGGTGACCGGCTTCGACTCGTGGATCAGTGACGGGCAGTCGCAGGCGATCGCGGAGGTCTGCCTCCACCACGACCCGGCCGAGGACAGGTTCACCACCGGACGGCCGCCGGCCGGCGCGTTCTGGGCGGGCCTGAAGTGGACCGCGCCCGACGTCGCCACCCCCGCCGGTCGGCACGCCCAGCCGGCCCTGAGCCCGGTGGCGTACAAGAAGGCGCCGACCGCCGCTCAGCGCGGGCCGTGGGCGGACAACCCGGTGGGCTGGTTCTGCGCGGGCTACGGGCCGCTCCGCCGCCTCGCCGGAGGCTCGGGGGAGGTCCAGCGGCGCATGGCGGGCTCGGGTCCCGTCGCCCGGCTGACCAGCCTCTTCCACGAGGACGCCTCCCTCGCCGAAGGCGTCAGCTGGCTCATCGAGCAGCACCTGCGCTCCCTCGAGAACCGCCCGGGCGCGGCCGAGTTGAAGCGCACCGCGCTGGAGATCCTCGGCGACGACCTCCTGCCCGACGACTACACCATCGGGGACGTCGACTCCGACGGCCTGTGGGTCGCCCACGACGGCCGGTCGTTCGCCCTGCGGGAGATGAGCGACGGCTACCGGACCGTGGCCGCGCTCGTGGTCGACATCCTCAAGCAGCTCCACGACACCTACGGCGCCCTCCGCGTCGAACGCGACAGCGGACACCCGGTCGTGACCGTCCCCGGCGTCGTGATCATCGACGAGATAGATGCGCACCTGCACGTGTCCTGGCAGAAGCGCATCGGGGGGTGGCTCAAGCAGCATTTCCCGCTGGTGCAGTTCCTGGTCACCACCCACAGCCCGTACATCTGCCAGGCAGCCGACCCCGCGGGACTGATCCGCCTCCCCGGCCCCGACGTCGACGAGGCCCCCGAGGTCGTCGGAACCGACCTCTACGACCGGGTGGTGTACGGCAGCGGCGACGACGCGGTGCTGTCCGAGCTCTTCGGCCTCGACACCCCGTACTCCCAGCGGGCGGACGAGGTCCGGGCGCTGCTGGTCATGCTGGAGATGAGGATTGTGGCCGGTGAGGCCGACGAGCAGGAGCGGGAGCGCTACCGCGGGCTGAAGCGGACCCTCACCAGTTCGCCGTCCGCCCGGGTCGACGAGGTCGCCGCACGCCTGCACTCCCTGACCGGGCACGTCTTGTGATCCGGATCCGCCGGATCCCCCTGTCCGAACCGCCGCGCTCCCGCATGGCCGAGTGCACCTGCGAGATCGTGCTGGCCCCGGACCCGGAGGCCAGGGCACGCATGCTCTGGAACCACGCGACGATACGACGCCACGTGTACGTCCCGTCATGGAATTCCGGCTGCCGCCGGAACCGGGCCCAGGGGCCCTTTCCACGCCTATCCAGCCCGATGGCGCTCCGCCGTGCGCTGCTGGCCTGGGGCGGCTCGAGGGCCAGAGGCCATCACGGGCCTCAGGTCGTGCCAAGCCCTGGACATGCCGACGCCATCGGGTACCGGGCAGCTGTCGACGGTGCAGGTTGGAGCGTGGGGACGCCCGCTTGAGGTGGGATAGCGGGGGTCACCGGACTCGTCCCGTGTTGCGGTCGCACCGTCAGGACAGGAGTTCCCGCAGGTCACCGACGGCCTGGTAGAAGACGTGGCGGGAGCGGCGTGTGCGGCGGACGAGTCCGCCGCGATGGAGGGCCTGGAGGTGGTAGGAGACGGTGCTCGGGCTGAGGCCGGTACGGTCGGCGAGTTCGGTCGTGGTTCGCGCTTGGGTGAGGTGGGTGAGCAGCGTGGTGCGGGAGTTGCCGAGGAGGCTGCGCCGGCGCCTGTCGTCGGGCGGGTTGTCGGCGGCCGCCGGGTAGACCAGGGCGGGGTTTCGGCAGGTGCGTTCGTCGGCGGTGCCAGAGTCAGCGGCACGGGAGTCGGTGGTGTCGGAATCGGCGGCGTCGGAATCGGTGGTGTCAAGGGAGAGCATGAGGCCGGGCGGGAAGGTCCCGGGGACGAGGACGAGACCCGGCGGACTGATGCACAGGCCGACGGGCTCGGCGCGGCCGGCAACCAGTGCGTCGCCGTCCCAGGACAGCTGGCGGTGCAGGCTGTTGACCATGCCGGCGAAGCCCTGCCGGACGGTGAGCGCGGCGCGGCGGTCGATGTCGCGCTCCAGCCGGGCGGACACCTCGGGCCACCGCGGTTGGAACACCTCCGTCCAGAACTCGTGCAGCTCGACCGCGACCCGGTCGGCGAACCGGTCCTCGCCCCGGTCCAGGGCGTGCAGCACCAGGTGGTGCGGCGAGCGGGCCGGGATCTCGCTGGCGGCGAGTCCGGTGAGCAGCACGGACATCTCACCGCGCACCCGGGCGGCGGCGGTGGTCGCGACGAGGTGCAACTCGCCGTCCACGGCGCAGCGGTAGGCGGAGGGCTCGGGCGTGAGGAAGTCGGGAGTGTAGCCGTAGGGGCTGATCGCGAGGGCGGACAGCAGCCACAGCTTCCGCTCCGCGATCACCTTCCGGGCCTGCCGCCGCCAGGCGAGCGGGACGGCCTGCGGATGGCGGCCCAGGGCGAAGAGCAGGTTCATGGCCTGGTACAGCGGGGAGATGGCGAAGCGCGTGCGCGCCACGGCATCGGCAGAGAGTTCGATCCTGATCACATGACCCCCCGGTGCGTTCGTGATCGAATTCGGATTTCATCGAAACGTTCGATTATCAGCCTGCCATCGGCTTTGCTGATGGCATGACCGGGCCGCAGGGGCGGCCTGGCGGTGCACGAAACAGTGTTCCGGAGGGGGACCGATGATGAGTGGCAAGGCGATCAAGCGGGCTGTGGTCGTGGTGGCGGCGGCGGGTGTGGCCTTCCTGGCGGCCGGTACGGCGCACGCCGGCGGGCCGATGCCGGGGGTGGTTTCTCCGGCGGGTGGGCCGTTCCCGACGAGCATGAGCCCGGAAGACGGTCCCATCGGGCTGGGGGTTTCGCCCGACGGCGGTCCGATCCCGACCAGTGTGGCACCTGACGGCGGCCCGTTCCCGACCAACGTGATCCCCGAGGGCGGTCCGTTCCCGAGCAACGTGGCCCCCTACGGCGGTCCGATCCCGAGCAACGTCGCCCCCGAGAACGGCCCGCTCCCCGGCGTCGTCCCGCCCGCGCACCAGCCCCTGTCCGGCATCACCAACCGCCTCGGCGGCTGACGGCCTGACCGTCCGACAGCCCGCACCCGGGCGGCGCCGTTGAGTCAGTGCCCGCACCAATGTCATGATCACGCTGCGGCCGACGGCCTCTGCCCACCGGGTGGCCCCACCGGGCCGCGGCGTGGTCGTGAGCTTTGGGGGGACTGAAGCGAATGAGGATGACGTTCGGCCTGCTGGGGCCCTTGACCGTGGCCGCGGACTCGACGCCGCAGCCGCTGCCGAGGGCCACCGTCCTACGAGGCCTGCTGGGGGCGCTGCTGCTCGCGGAGGGGGAACAGCTCCCCGTCGGACGCCTGCTGGAGCTGGTCTGGGCCGGGCAGGCGGACCGGATCGGCCGCGGCGCGGTGCACACCGGGATGTCCCGGCTGCGCACCTGGCTCGGGCGGTTCGGGGACGAGACCGTGGTGCTGGAGTCCGACGCCCAGGGCTACCGGCTGGCGACCCGGCCGGACGCGGTGGACCTCGGGCGCTTCCGCGCCCTCGCCGCCGCCGACGCCCTGGCCGAGGCGCTCGCGCTGCGCCGAGGACCCGTCCTGGCCGGATTGGAGCGGGTGAACCGCGAGGACCCCCTGGTGACGGCCGTCGAAGGCGTGGTCCGTACCGCGGCGCTGTCCCTGGCCCAGGGCTCACTCGCCGCCGGCGAGCCCCGCAGCGCCCTCCCCGCCCTGACGTCGCTCGCCGAGGAGCACCCCTTCGACGAACCCGTGCACGCCGCCGTGCTGCAACTGCTGGCGGCGGACGGCCGGGCCGCCGAGGCATTACGCCGCTTCCAGGCCCTGCGCCGGAGGCTCTCCGACGAGCTCGGGATCGAGCCGGGCACGCAGGTGCAGAACGTCTTCCTCGCCCTGCTCGCCCACGACCACCAGGGCCTGCCGACCGGCCCCGGACGATCCCCCGTTCCCTCCCAACTTCCGCCAGATTTACCGGACTTCGCTGGGCGAGACCACCACATCCGGCTCGTCCTCGACACCCTGGCCGACGGCCGGGTACCCGTGATCACCGGCATGGGCGGCATCGGCAAGACAGCGCTGGCCGTCCACACCGCCCACCGCGCCGCCGCCGACTACCCCGACGGCCGGCTGTACGCGGACCTGCGCGGGGCCGACGCGTCGCCCGCCGACCCCGCCCGCGTCCTCGCCGCCTTCCTGCGCGCCCTCGGCGCCGACGCCCGGGAGATCCCGGACTCCCTGGACGAGCGCTCCGCCCTGTACCGCACCCTCCTCACCGGGCGCCGGATCCTCGTCCTCCTCGACAACGCCGCCGACGAACAGCAGCTCAGGCCGCTGCTCCCAGGCACTCCGGCACACTTCTCCCCAGGCCACCCCACATCCCGTCCCACCTCGACCACCATCGCCCCGACCACCCCCACCACCCCCACCGCCGTCATCGTGACCAGCCGCGCCGCACTGACCGCCCTGCCCGGCACCCGACTCGTCGACCTCGGCGAACTCGACGCCGCTCACGCACAGACGCTCCTGCACCGCATCCTCGACGACCACCGCGTCGCCGCCGAGCCGGTGGCCGCCGCCCGGATCGCCGAACTGTGCGGCGGCATACCGCTGGCGGTGCGCATCGCCGGGGCCCGCCTGGCCGCCCGGCCGCGCTGGACCCTGGCCCGGCTCGCAGGCCTGCTGCACGACGAACGGCGGCGCCTCGACGAACTGACCGCGGGAGACCTGGCCGTACGGGCCGGCTTCGCCGTCGGCCACGCCCGCCTCCCCGAACCGGTCCGCCGCACCTTCCGCCTGCTAGGCCTGCTGGACGCGCCCGACTTCGCGTCCTGGGCCGCCGCGGCCGTGGCCGACATCCCCGTGGCGGAGGCCGAGCGGCACCTGGAGGAGCTGATCGACGCCCAACTCCTCCAGGAAACCGGAACCGAACCCCACCTGCGCTACCGCTTCCACGACCTCGTCCGCCTGTACGCCCGTGAACACGCCGAGGCCTCCGACGACCCCACCGAACGCTCCGCCGCCCTCGAACGGGCCTTCGGCGCCTGGCTCTGGCTGGCCGAGCGGGCCGCCGACCAGATACCCGGTCCGTGCTTCGCCCCCATCCACGGCCCCGCCCCCCGCCACCCACTGCCGCCCACCCTCACGGCGACGCTCCTGGACGACCCGATGGCCTGGTTCGACACCGAGCAGCCCGCCCTGAACACCAGCGCCCGGCAAGCCACCACGTTGCGCATGGTGCCCGCCGCCTGGGACCTCGCCGCCTGCCAGGAGAAGTACTGCGACGTCCGAGGCCTCTACGACGACTGGCGCACCACCAACCTCACCGTCCTCCAAGCCTGCCGGGCCGCCAGCGACCACCGCGGCGCGGCCGTACTCACCCGCGGCCTCATCGAGGTCACCACCTGGACGACCCCGGCCGACGGCACCCAGACGATGGTCGCCCTGCACGACCGCGCCCACCACCTGCTGCGCCTCTTCGAACAGGTACGGGAACCACGCGGGAGCGCCGACGCCCTCGTCCTGGCCGCCTGGAGCCTGGCGGCCCAGGGCCGCGAGCAGGAGGCCCTGGCCACCGCCCACCGCGCCCTGGACCTCGCCACCGCCCACGACCACCCGGGCGGCCGGGCCCGCGCCCACCAGGCCATCGCCGTCGCCCACAGCGAGAGCGACCTCGACCGCACCATCGAGCACCTCACCGAGACCCTGCGGCTGGCACGGCTGATCGGCAACACCCGCTTCGAAGCGACCGCGATCCAGTTCCTGGGCGCCGCCCACGGACGAGCCGGCCGACCCGAACGCGGACTGGAACTGCTCACCCACGCACTCGCCATGGCCCGCTCCCTCCAGGACTCCTACGCCGAGGCCTTCTCCCTCCTCTACCTGGCCGCGATCCACGCCGCCACCGGCGACACCCGCGCCCGCCCGACCGCCGAAGCCGCCCTGTCCATCGCCCGCCGCTTCGACATGGGCCACCACCTCGCCCAGGCCCTCGGCATCCTCGGCGAACTCGACCTCACGGCCGGCGACCACACCTCCGCCATCGCCCACCTCGAGGAGTCGGTCCTGGTCTGGCGCGCCCGCGGCTGGCGCTCCTTCCTCGCCACCGCCCTGCGCACCCTCGGCCGCGCCTACCAGGCCGCCGGGCTGCCCGAGTCGGCCGCCCGCGCCCTCGCCGAG
Organism: Kitasatospora sp. NPDC058162; assembly: GCF_042884005.1. Lineage (NCBI taxonomy): Bacteria > Bacillati > Actinomycetota > Actinomycetes > Kitasatosporales > Streptomycetaceae > Kitasatospora > Kitasatospora sp. NPDC058162. Next base: position 129,657 of record NZ_JBHVUS010000021.1, on the reverse strand, counting down.
GCCCGCGAGCTGACCGCCGGCTCCGGCGACTCCCTGGCGCACGAAGGCTGACGGCGGTTCACCCGGGCTCACCGATGGCTCACCGGCCGTACGGAAACCGGTAAGCCATCGGTAAGCCAGCCCTCCCTAGGGTCGGTTCAGACGACGCGGAGCAGCACCCGCGCAGTCCCGTCCCGAACCTCCCCACGAGAGGAGATCCCCGTCATGCGGATCCAGAAGAAGCAGACCACCCGCACCCCGCGCCTGCGCCGCGCCGCCACCGCGGCAGCCCTGGCACTCGCCGCCACCGCGCTCGGCCTCGGCAGCGCCTCGCCCGCCTCGGCGCTGAGCGGCCCGGAGCGCTGTGACCCGAACGACCCCAACTACCGCTGGTACTGCGCCTACGTCACCGGCCTCAACCCCGGTTCCTACCTTGACATCCACAAGGAGCCCAACTACACGGGCGGCGTCTGGGGACCGCGCTACCTCCAGGGCAACCGCGTGGTGCTCTACTGCTGGACCGAAGGAGCCGGCGACGCCGACGGCCACGGCGACCACTACTGGTTCTACGTCCACCCGGACGCCTCCGGCGACACCACGGACGGCTACGTCAACGACTGGTACCTGACCACCGGCAGCGTCTCCCAGTGGAGCGGACTGGTCAACCACTGCTGACCCTGATTCCTCGATTCCCAGGAGTGCAGCCCTGATGAAGAGAACCCGATGCCACGTGAGCCGTTGGGCGGCGCTGTTGATCGGTCTGGTCGTCGCCCTCGCGGCGGCACCGGCGACGGCCTTCGCCGCGGTTGACGACAAGGGCCATCCGACCGATGCGGAGCAGTGGGATCCGGGTCTTCCCGCGTGCTCCAAGTACCTCGTGATCGGCGCACGTGGCTCCACGGAGAACAGCGAGAGACTGCGGGATGCGCCGCCGGGTTCGTTCCACATGGGCGGAACCATCGACCGCTTCGTCGAGGCCGCTCGGACCACTTCTCTCGGCGGTACGGATACCGCCTACTACTCGCTGCCGTACCCGGCCGCCGATCCCGGCTTCTGGAGCCAGATCACCCTCACTTACTCGAAATCGATGAACACCGGGAGGGTGCAGCTGAAGGAGGTGGTCCGTAACCGCATCGCCAAGTGTCCCGGTATCCGAATCGGGATCGTGGCCTACTCACAGGGCGCAGACGCGGTCCACACCGCCATCGACGAACTGACGCGCCAAGAACGCGACGCCATCGCCCAGGTACTCCTCATCGCGGACCCGAACACCCCCGGCAACGCCAGTTACGGGGTGTATGTGGATCCTGACACCGGAGAACGGTGGACCAGGGTGTCGGACAGCAGCGTTAGGGGCTCGCTGGGGGACTCGTACTTCCTTCCGCCGGACATCACCCCCCGGACCATCGACTTCTGCGCCGACCGCGACGCGGTCTGCGCTGGAGGCGGTCCCCTTTCGACGAAGTCCGACGAGGCGAAGTGGATCCACAGTCACTACGGGGATGCTGGCGACGACCGCAGGTGCTGCGGGCCCGTCAACTGGACAACCATCCTCGGTACCAGGTTCGGCAGCGGTCTGCTCGGCGCCACAGGCCCCGAACTCCCCGTTCCACCCAAACCCCGCCCCAACCCCGCCGCCGGCTGCGTCCCGTACGGGGACGTGACCGAGGAGGCGCGCCGTGCGGTTCAGGCCGCCTGCTCCCAGGTCGCCGCCGGCACCTGGTACACCTGGGGCGGCGGCCACGGCGACACCCCGGGCGCCACGTACGGCATGGTGGACGTCACCGACCCCGTCCGCAGTCAGCACGACCCCCAACGCAAGGGGTTCGACTGCTCCGGCTTCGTCCGCTGGGCCTGGGCGCAGAGCGCGGGCTACGACCTCATCGGGCGCAAGGACGTCGACGGCATCTTCACCACCGTCCCCGCCGCGGCCCGCTTCACCGCCGACCAGGGCCTGGCCCCGCTCCAGCCGGGTGACCTCTTGGAATGGGGCACGGAGCACGTCGCCATGTACCTGGGCGACGGGAAGATCGTCGAAGCCCGCGAGTCCGACACCCACCTCATGGTGTCCGACTTCTCCAGCCACGACATCCACAAGTACCGCGGCGCCATCCGGATCTCCGCCCTCGGCACCTCCGGCAACGCCACCACCTGGGGCACCCAGGTGTGGAGCCACACCGACGCCTCCACCACCAGCCCGCGCGCCGTCCAGTTCGGCGGGCCGACGAAGGTGAACATCGCCTGCCAGAAGCACGCGGAGTCGGTCACGGCGGAGGGCATCACCAACGACGCGTGGTCCTACCTGCCGGACTACAAGGCCTGGGTGACCAACATCTACGTCCAGGGCGCGGCCTGGCTGGACGGCATACCCGACTGCGGCGGACCGCCCACCGGCGCCTACTCCACGTGGGGCACCGGCGTGTGGACCCACACGGACGCCTCCACCACCAGCGCACGGGCCGCGCAGCTCGGCGGCCCGACGCGGATCACCATCGGGTGCCAGAAGCACGCGGAGTCGGTCACGGCGGAGGGCATCACCAACGACGTCTGGTCCTACCTGCCGGACTACAAGGCCTGGGTGACCAACATCTACGTCCAGGGCCCGGCCTGGCTCGACGGCGTCCCCGACTGCGGCGGCGCACCGCGGCCCTCGGCCGGCGGCTTCTCCACCTGGGGTACCGACGTCTGGACCCACACCGACCCCTCCACCACCAGCGCGCGGGCCCACAGCTTCCCCGGCCCGACCCACGTCCGCATCCTCTGCCAGGACCGCGGCGAGACCGTCACCGCCGAAGGCGTCACCAACAACGCCTGGTCGTTCCTGCCCGACTACAACAGCTGGATCAGCAACATCTACGTCCAGGGCCCGGCCTGGCTCGACGGCGTCCCGTCCTGCTCCTCCCACCTCCCGGGCGAACCACCGCACACCGCCTGACCACCCCACCTCAGCCGCCCCGCCAGGGGTACCCGGCCGGGTCCGCACAGGGGACGGACCCGGCCACAGGCGTGCCCGTCGCAGTGCCGTGCGACCTCGCAGTACCGTCAGCTCGCCTTCCAGTCGGGCGGCTTGCCGTCCCTGCCCTGTGCCAGACGGGTGCCACGCGGCCCGACACGCGCAGGGCGAGGCTCCGGGATCATCGGAGCCTCGCCCTGCGCGAGTCATGTCAGTGCACCGTTGGAGGTGGCTGACTGGTTACGGGGTGCGTTCGGGCTGGAGGGTCCAGCGGCTGTTGTCGAAGAGGCCCGGGCAGTCCCAGATGTCGAGCCGGGTGCCCTGTTCGGTGTGCCAGTTGTTCAGCTCGATGCAGCGGCCGGTGTTGGGGTCGCCACCGGTGACGGTGGTCTGGTTGATGATGCGGCCGTCCGGTCGCATGGACCACTGCTGGGTGGGCCTGCCGTCGCAGTTGGCGAGGGTGATCTGGGTGCCGTTGGTGTTGGCGTTGCCGACGGTGGAGACGCAGTAGGAGCCGGCCCGGATGGTGCCGTCCGTGCTGAGGTTGAACCGCTGGTTGCGGGTGTTCCAGCAGGAGTAGACGGCCAGCGGCCCGCCGTCTCGTGGCCCGCCCTCGGCGTAGGACGCCGAGTTCGGAGCACGGCATCGACGCGATGGCGACCGGCGACCGGGTGTGCGGAGCCCCGGTCGTCGTCGAGTTGACTTCCTCCGTGAGGAGCTGGAACCCCCGGGGAAGACGATCCATGGTGAGCAGGCCGTTCCGTAGCCGGCCCGTCGAGGCATGGTCGGAGCCCGCACCGGCACCGGCCTTCGGACGGGCTTGCGGCTCGGCTGAGCACGCGGCCGCACCGACAATCGCCAGAGCAACGCCGGCCACCGCCCAATGACGGGTACGCACTGACCCACCCCCCCTAGGATTCATGATCGCCCCGTACCTTCCCACATGGACACCTCAGGGCTCTCATCAGGGGCGTTGCAAAGTCCTGTGATCTTGTGGTCGCGCCGGTCAGGCGATGCCCGACAGGTCGAGCGGGCGGGTGAAGGGCTCGAAGGAGGCGTGCAGGATGCCGGCCGCGATGTTGCGGTGTCCGGCGCCGCGGGGAGGGTACCGTCAGCCGCCCGACCGTCTACGCGATCACGGACCTGACCTCGCATCAGGCATCGCCCCGGGCAGCCTGGTGATCAACGCCCGGCCGAGGCCGCCGCCGGCCGACAGCGCCGGTCTGCGGCGGGATCCGCCGTCACGGCGAGGTGGGGCGAGGGGCGTACCGTGGCGTCAGGACGTGATGCCCACCAGGACCTTGCCGACTGTGCCGCTCTCCACCGCGCGGTGCGCGTCGGCGGTGCGGTGGAGCGGAAAGCGGGTCAGTGGCAGACCGTGTTCCTCGCCGACCGGCAGGGCGCCGTCGCGGACCGCGGCGGCGATGTCCTCGGCGGCCGCGGTGCGCGCCTACGGACCGGCCGTGTAGAGCACCAGGAACTGAAGGCGCGTGTTGAGCACCATGTTGTGCCGCACGTCCAGTTCGACCGGCTTGCCGCCGTCATTGGCGGAGGTGGCGATCGTGCCGCGCGTTCGCAGCACGGCCAGGTTCAGTGCGAGGTTCGCGCCGATCGCCACTTCGGCGACGATGTCGACGCCGTCCGGGGCGAAACTGCGGATCTCGGCGGCCGGATCCCCCTGTCGGTAGCTGACCACGTGGTGGGCGCCGGCGGCGGTGGCCTGTCGGGCCTTCTCCGCTCCGCTGACCGTGCTGATCACGGTCGCGCCGGCCCAGCGGGCGAGCTGGATCACGGCGTGCCCGACCGCCCCCGCCCCGCCTGCGGCGAGCACGACCGCGCCGTCCAGGGCCCCCGGCCGCAGCCGGCGCGGGCCGTCCTCGGCGACGGTGAGCGCGCGGTGCGCGGCCAGCGCGGGGACGCCGAGTGCGGCGCCGACGTCGAAGCCGGCCTCGTCGGGCAGTGGCACGGCCCGCTCGGCCGGTACGACGGTGAACTCGGCTGCGGTGCCGGTGGGCCGCCCGGCGGCAGCCATGAACAACCAGACCCGCTGGCCGACCCGGCTCCGGTCGACTCCCTCACCGACGGCGTCGATCACGCCGGCGCCGTCCAGGTGCGGGGTGACCTCGGCGAACTGCTTGGCATGGGCGGAGCCGGAGCGGGCCTGCCAGTCGGTCGGGTTGACCCCGGACACGGCTACCCGGACGCGGACCTCGCCGGGGCCGGGCACGGGCAGGTCGCGGTCGACGAGGCGAAGAACGTCGGGGCCGCCGTTGTCGCGGTAGACGATGGCCTTCATGATTCCGTCGTGGTCGGGGGGCTGGTCAGCCGATGGGGACTTCGGCGGAGCGGGACTCGACGGCGTCGAGGGCGGCCAGGGCGGCGGCGTCGAGGGTGATCCCGCCGGCGGCCGTGTTGGCCTCCAGGTGAGCGGGGTCGGCGGTGCCGGGGATGAGCAGCACGTTGGGGGCGCGGTGCAGTAGCCAGGCGAGGCCGACCTGGGAGGGTGTGACGCCCAGGGATTCGGCCATGGCGTGCACCGCCGGTTCGTCGGTCGCCTTGGGCAGGCCCGGGAAGGACCCGCCGAGCGAGAAGAACGGCACCCAGGCGATGCCCTCGGCCATGCACAGCCGCAGCATGTCCTCGTCGTCGCGCGAGACGAGGCTGTACGCGTTCTGCACACAGGCGATGCCCGCGGGCAGGGCGCGGCGAAGGCCGTCGAGGGTGACGCTGCTCAGACCGATCGCGCCGATCTTGCCCTCGTCGCGCAGGGCGGTCATCACCGCGAGCTGGTCGTCGAGGTCGACCACCTGGTCGCCGTCGGGGCGCAGGCCGGGGCCGGAGTCGAGCCGGCGGAGGTTCACCACCGGGAGCCGGTCGACGCCGAGGCTGCGCAGGTTGTCCTCGACGCCGGTACGGAGCTGTTCGGGGCCTTTTCAGAGAGGACCTGCGGTCCGGCCGGGCGTCCAGGGGCGCTCACGTCCTCGGGCAATGACGGGTGCAAGGGCTGAATCGGGACGCATCCCTCGGGCCTGAAACGCGGGAGAAGCCGCTGTCCGGGCCGGGCCGGGCCGGGTGGTGATCACAGCGCGAGGTTCCCGCTGGGAGCGCTCGGTCGCCCACGCGGGTCCGAGTGACCGCACTCGTGCAGGTGTCAGGCCTGGGGCCGCTGCAGCCAGTCTGCTTCGGTGGTCCAGAACATCTGGCGCGCACCGAGGTAGTCGCGGGCGAAGTCCGTGAACCGGTCGCGGGTGTACGGCTTTCCGGTCTTGGGGTCCTTGGCGTTGATGTCGGGTTCCTGGACGGCCATCGCGACGAGGGGGAGGGCGTCCTTGTACGCGTGGAGGAACTTGTAGGAGTTCTCCATCTGGTACGTCCGGTCCGGCAGGGTGTCCGGGCCGCCGATGCCGATCCGCTTGTCCCGGGCGAGGTCGAACATCTCCTTCATGCGTGCGTGGTCGTCGTCGTCCGGCAGGAAGTTGATGTACTGGATGAACTGCGTCCTGGCGAAGACCTTCCTGCCGAAGCGCATGTTGTCGATCTCGGCGTCGATGTAGGACTTCGAGGTGTAGCCGGTCGGATCCTCCTTGGTGTCCACCTCGACCGCGGTCTCCGGAAGGTTCACTCCGGCGAGCTTGCCGTCGTACCTCTGCGCCATCGCCTTCAGCATGGCCTGGAAGTCCGCTCGCACCTCCGCGTTCCACTGCGCGGCCATGGCGCCGTGGGTGGTGGGGTTGTCGGGGTTCTCGTCGACCGTCGGCGCGACCCCGCCCTCGTCCTTCACGTACTGGGGAAGGCCGGCGTCCTTCACGGCCACGTCGAAGAACCGGTCCTGGACTTGGACGAACAGCTTCTTGTGGCGTGCCTGGAGATACGTCAGGGCATCGTCCAGCCGCGACCACTTGTACTCCCCCTTCTTCCCCTCAAGGGCCTTCCAGGGCACCACCACCTGGACACCGCCGATGTCCTTGCGGTCGATCATGGCCTTGACCTTGAGGTCCTCGCCGGAGGTGGCATCCTCGAAAGCGCCGAGGGACATGTACAGATTGTCCGTCACCTTGGCATGGGACACCGAGGCGGCGGTCTTGCCGGGGGCGGGAACCGCGGCGGCCACCCCGACGGTGGCCGTCAAGGTCATGGCTGTGAGGAGAACGGATCCGACTGCACCACGCTGCGTCATCATGAACGGGACGCTAGGGAACGTTCTTAAGTGAAAGATAAGAGCGCGTCCGTTGTCATTCCCGGAGCGTCTGAGGGCGCGCCCGTCACGGCGGCCCGCAGCGCGCCAGGCGTGCCTTCACCTGCTCCACCTGGTGGGTCAACCGCCCCTGCTCGGCGGCGAGTTCGAGGGCCCGCTCCCAGTGGGCGCGGGCCTCGGCGGTGTGCCCCCGGTCGTACAGCACCTGCCCCATGACGTCGGCGAAGTCGAACTCGGCGTGGGCCTGGTTGCCCTCTCGCGCCCGCCAGCAGGGCGAGCGACTCGGTGATCGGCGCGAGGCCGTCCGCCGCCCGCCCGGCCTGCGGCAGGGCGTCGGCCAGATTGTTGAGCGCCTGGGAGAGCATCCGTCCGTCGCCGACGGCCCGGGCCTCGGCGACCGTTTCGGCGGCCCCGGCGAGGGCGGTCTCCGGGTCGGCGTAGTCGTCCACGAAGCTGTTGCGCATGCTCAGGTAGCGGTGCCGCAGGACGGGTCGGTCCTCCCGGTGCAGGCAGAGCGCGCTGAGGCGGACGACCGATTCGCGCAGCGGGTGCTCGGCGAGTGCGGCGGTGAGCCGCTCGGTCACCGACCGGGCCCGGCCGGTGCGCAGCGCGTGCTCGGCGAACCGTTCCAGCGCCTCCACCCGCAGGGTCTCCAGGCGTCCGGCGGCGGCCTCGCGCAGCGCGGCCGAGCCGCAGTCCGCCAGGGCCGGGCCGGGCCAGAGCGCGAGCGCCTCGCGCAGCAGCGGTTCGGCGGCCTCGTCCCCGTCGGCCGTCCGGGCGCGGTCGAGCAGCAGCTCCAGCCGGTGGGCGTCGATCAGTTCCGGGTCGGCGTGCAGGACATAGCCGGGCGCGCGGGTGTCGAGCCGGAGCCCGACGTCCAGCAGCGTGCGCAGCCGGGCGACGTGGCCCTGCAGGGCGGCCCGCGCGGTGGACGGCGGGGCGTGGTCCCAGGCGAGGTCGAGCAGCCGCTCGACCGGCACGACCCGGTTGGCCTCCAGTGCGAGCGCGGCCAGTACGGCCCGCCGCCGGGCGCCGGGCGGGGCGACGGAGGGTCATCGCGCCGGGTTGGCGCCGCCCTGCCAGTCCCTGGGGGGCATGCCGTAGGCGGCGCGGAAGGCCCGGCTGAAGTGGCTGGAGTTGGCGAAGCCCCAGCGGCGGGCGATGCCCGCTATCCCGAGTTCCGCGGCCACCGGGCGGAGGAGGTCGCGGCTGCAGCGTTCCAGGCGTTGGGCGCGGATCCAGCCGCTGACCGTGGTGTTCTCCAGCTCGAAGAGCTTGTGGAGCAAGCGGACCGACATGAAGGTGGCCTCCGCGATGCTGGACGGCGACAGGTCCGGATCGCGGAGGTTGCGCAGGATGTGGTCCTTGACCCGTTCCAGGGAGGCCGCGTTCCGCAGGTCCTGCCGGCGGGAGCAGCCGGAGCGGTCGTCGACCAGGAGGGCCAGCAGGTCGAGCGCGGTGGCCGCGGCTCGCCGGCCGACGGCTTCGTCCAGGGCCGGCGCCTCGCGCGCCATCCGGGAGAGGTAGGTGGCGACCAGGGCGGCGCTGCCCTCGGTGCCGCTGAAGGGGGTGGCGGTCAGTGCTCGGAGGTCCCGTTCCGAGACGTCCAGCTCCGTGCGGGGGAACTGGAAGGAGGTGAAGGCGAAGTCCTCCTCGATCCGCTTGCGGAAGACCCGGGAGGTGTCGGTGATGGAGAACTCGCCCGGCTGGATGACCGATTCCCTGCCGTCCTGCTCCTTGAGCGAGGTGCCGCGCTCCTGCAGGCTGACGATCAGCGACGGGGGTTCGTCGTCGGCGATCATGCGCCGACTGCGCGTCACCACCTGCGGCCCCGCCTGGACCTCCAGGATCCGGACCGGGCCGAGCTGGTGGCCGACGATCGCTCCGGGCGACGGCACCTCCTCCAGGAGGTCCACGGCCATCGGTACGAAGGCGTGGGACACCGCCTCGTGCCAGCTCGCCGCCCGGTCGGAGGCGGACAGTCGCGCGGTGGAGAGAGTTGCGGGCACCGGGGTCCTCTCGGGTCGGTCGGCCACCGGTGGCCCCCACCGCTGCGCCTTCCGTACCACCGTGCCAGCAGGCTCTGGGCGGGACATCGCGTGAACCTACTAGATCGGGGGTGATCTCACTTGTCGGCCGCACCGGTGGCGGTGCCGGTGACGTGGCGCTGGGCGACGACGAGCAGGACGGCTGCGGGTACGGAGGCCAGGACGGCGGTGGCCATGACGGCGTTCCAGTGGCTGGTGTGGGCGCCGAGGTACTGGTAGACGCCCAGGGTGATCGGCCGGACGGTGTCCGTGGTGGTCAGGGTGAGGGCGAAGAGGAGGTCGCTCCAGGCGAAGAGGGAGGCGAAGACGCCCGCCGTGATCAGTGCGTTCCGGCTCAACGGGAGCACCACGGAACGGAAGACGCGCAGTCGGCCGGCGCCGTCCACGCGCGCGGCCTCGATGACCTCCTCGGGGATGCTCCGCATGGACGAGTGCAGGACGACGATCGCGAAGGGGACGCCCGCCGTGGAGTCGGCGAGGACCAGCCCGAGCCGGGAGTTCAGGAGCCCCAGGTCGTTGTAGGCGCCGTAGAGCGCGTCGGCCACCACGATGCCCGGCACCGCCTGGGTGGTCAGGATGCCCAGGAGCACGGCCTTGGTGCCGCGCAGGCGGAACCGGGCCAGCGCGTGGGCCGCGGGCGCGGCGAGGGCCAGGCTGAACAGGGCGCTGCCGAGGGCCACCACGAGGCTGGTGACGAGGTTGCGCCCCTGGTCGCGCAGCGCGGTGGCGTATCCGCTGAGGTCCGGGTGGAACGGGAACCACTCCCCGCGCAGGGTGTTGCCGGTCGGCTGGAGGGAGGCGTTCACCATCCAGTAGACGGGGAACAGCATCAGCGCGAGCAGGACGATCCCGACGAGGGTGGACAGTGGGCCGCCGCGGCCGGGTGGGCGTTTCACGGGATCGCCTCTCAGGAGGTCGGACGGTCAGAGGGTCGGACGGTCAGACGGCCCGGGCGCGTCGGTCGGCGCGCAGGTGGAGGAGGGCGAACAGCAGCGAGAGGGCGATGAGCAGGTCGCCCATCGCGGCGCCGCGCCCGAAGTCGAACTGCCGGAAGGACAGTTCGTAGGCCTGGGTGGCGACGGTCTCGGTGGCGCCGGCCGGTCCTCCGCCCGTGACCACCAGGATGACGTCCAGCACCTTGACGGTGTAGACCACGCCCAGCACGAGCACCACGCGCACCGCCGGTCGCAGCAGCGGCCAGGTGAGGTGGCGGAAGGAGGCCAGCCGGCCGGCGCCGTCCAGTGCCGCCGCCTCGTACAGGTGCGGGGGGATGTCCTGCAGACCGCCGTGCAGGATCGCGGTGTTGAAGGGGACGCCCACCCAGATGTTGACCAGGACCACCGACAGCAGAGCCTGGGAGGTGCCGGTGAGCCAGGGAACGCCGGACGACGTGAGGTGGAGGCCGCGCAGCACCGCGTTGACGACCCCGGTGTCGGGGTCGAGCATCCACTTCCAGGCGGTTCCGGTGGCGACCAGCGGCAGCAGCCACGGTACGAGCATGAGCGACCGCAGCACGCCGCCGAGCGGGAACCGGCGCCGGAAGAACAGGGCGAGGGCCAGGCCGAGGACGAACTGCCCCAGGACCGAGCCGGCTGTGAAGACGGCCGTGGTCAGCAGGGTCCGGGGGAAGTCGGCGGAGGAGAGGACCGCCGCGTAGTTCCGCAGGCCCACGAACGGGGCGTCACCGGTGTAGAAGGTCGTGACGGTGTACTGCCGGAAGCTCATCACGACGTTGTCGACGACCGGGTAGCCGAAGAACAGCAGCAGGTACGCCGCGGCGGGAGCGACGAACAGCCACCGGGCCCATCGCTCCCCGCGCCGGACCGGCGACGGGTCAGTGGCCGGTGGCGATCCGCTGCGCATGGCCGAGGGCTTCCTCCGGTGTCTGTTCGCCCGTCAACGCGGACTGGATCGCGGTGTAGATCCCCGTCGCCGCCTTGGGCCACTCGACGCCGAGCTCGCCGGTGCGGGCGCGCGCCAGCGTCACGGTCCGGGCGAAGGCGGCCGTCGACGGGTTCCCGTCGGCCTGTTGGGCGGCCACCGCGGTGCGGGAGGGCACGGTGTGGTGCTGCTGGGCCAGGGCGAGCATGTTCGCCGGGGAGTTCAGGCAGGCGAGGACCTGGGCGGCCTTCTGCTGCCGGGCTCGGGACGGGCTCTGCGGGACGGTCCACACCTCGCCGCCGAGCGGGGTGACCGGGGTCTGCCCCAGCCGCGGGACGGGGACGGGGGACACGTCCCAGTGCAGGTTCGGGTCCTGCTCCAGGGCCGGGATGCGCCAGGGGCCGTTGATCATCATGGCCGTCCGCCCGGCGACGAACTGGTCGTGGACGTCGGCCTGGGTCCAGTTCAGCACGGACTTCGACATGGAGCCGCTGCTCACCAGGTCGGCCCAGAGCCGGAGCGCCTGCGCGGCCTGGGGGGTGTCCAACTGCCGTTCGTCGCCGCCGTTGGACCAGAGGAAGGGCAGGAACTGCCAGGTGCCCTCGAAGGTGGCGTTCGCGTCGACCGCCATGCCGTAGCGTCCGGGACGGGTCAACGCGGCTGCGGCCGCTTTCAGTTCGTCCCAGGTCCGCGGCACGGCGACACCGGCCTCGGCGAGCATGTCCTTGTTGTAGAACAGGGCGACGGTGCTGACGTTGGGGGCCAGCCCGTACAGCTTGCCCTGGTAGGTGCCCGCCGACACGATCCCCGGGGCGAACCCGTCGGCGTCGATGCCGTAGCCGTCCAGCGGGGTCAGCGCGCCGGTCCGGGCGATCTGCTGCAGGTCGGGGTTGTCGAGCATCAGCAGGTCGGGGAGGGTCCGTGAGGACGCCTGTTGCAGGACCTTGGGGATCAGGGACGCCCCCGGGACGCTCGTCTGCTCGACCCGCACCCCGACCGTCCGGCCGCACGCGGTGAGCAGCTCGCCCCACTGGGCGTGTTCGGCTCGGTCGGTGTAGTAGTCGAGTGCGGTGATGGCGGTGACCTCGCCCCCGGACGGCCCGGAACCGGTGCGGTCATCGCACCCGGTGGCGACCGACACCAGGAGGAGGAGCCCGGTCAGGAGGGCGGCGATCCGCCGGGCCGACGATCTGGCCGGTGAGATCACGCTGCTGCCTTTGCCGGGTGTTCGGGGGAGGGGGTCCGTCGGACTCCCGTTCGAACGCACATTAAACACCCCCCGGATGAACCACGGCGTGCCCGGTGGCCTCGGGGAGGGAGGCGACCAGGTTGGCGAGCTGGACCCGGGAGCCTATCGACAGCTTGCGGAACACCGACGTCAGATGGGTGTTGACGGTGTGCGGGGAGACCACGAGCACGTCGGCGGCCGACCGGTTGGTGTGGCCCTGGGCGATGAGGCGGGCGACCTTCTCCTCCGAGGTGGTGAGGGCGCCCCAGCCCTGGACCGGTCGCCGTACGGTGGCCGCCCTGCGGCTCCCGCCGCCGGCACCGGCCAGGGCGCGCTGGACCTGTGCCGCCGCGGCGTGGGCGCCGGCCTCGGCGAACGCGTCCCGCGCGTGCTCCAACGCGGCCACCGCCCGGCTCCGCCGCCCCGCGGCCAGCAGGGCCCGGCCGAGATCGGCGTGGGCGGCGGCCCGGGCCAGCGGGCGGGGGCTGGCCCCGAGCAGATCCACGGCGTGTTCGAGCACGGCGGGGTCCTCGCGTACGAGCCCGCGGGCCTGCGCCGCGATGCCGGCGGCGGTCGGCACGGACGGGTTGCGTCCGGCGTGGGCCTCGGCCTGTGCGGCCAGGTCCTCGGCGAGCCGCTGCTCCCCGCCGCGCAGGGACATCCGGACCGCGGTGTCGACCCAGTCGCGCAGCAGCCGCCAGCGCATGAACGGCCCTTGCTCCTGGACCCGGCGGATCCGGTCGACAGCGAGTGCGACGTCCCCGTCGGCCTCGGCGTGGACGGCCTCCAGGAAGCGCACCGCGGCCGTGTTGCCGGGGTTCGGTTTCACGGCCAGCCGCTCCCGGGCGGCGAGCAGGTGCTCCCGGGCCGCCTCCCGGTCGCCGCGCAGCAGGGCGATCCGGGAGCGGATCACCCGGCCGTTCACCTGCTGCACGGGCACCCGCACCTCCTCCTCCAGGCGCTCCATGGTCACGAAGTCGGCCTCGGCGTCGTCGAGTCGGCCGAGCCCGAGGTCGTGCTGGCCCTGGGCCCACAGCAGCATGGCCTGACGCACCGCACCGGCCCGGTCCGCCGCCTGGTGGAGCAGGCGCCCACCGGAGGCGAAGTCGTCCACGTGCAGGAGTGCGACGACCTCCTCGGGGAGGAAGGCGGCGTCGATGGCGCTCAGCGCGGCGAAACGCTCCAGCGCCGCCGCATTCTCCCCGGCGTTCAGCGCGGTCTCGCCCAGACCGGACAGGGCCAGCACATGGGCCTCCCGGTCGCCGATCACGGTGGCGGTCCGCAGCGCGGTCTCACCGGCCTCCCGCGCCGCTGCCAGGTCACCGCCCCGGGAGAGGGCCAGGGCGCGCAGGGCGGCCAGCCGGGCGCAGATCTCCGGGGCGGACCCGCCGGCGGCGAGCGCGGCGTCGGCCCGGCGGCGCAGTTCGTCGGCGAGGTCCATGGTCCACAGGGCCGCGCCCAGGGCGGACTGCAGCCGGCCGAAGGTATCCAGCGGCGGCCGGGTGGCCAGCAGCCGGTCGCCGATCTCCAGTGCCTCGCGGTTCCGGCCGGCCCGGGTCAGGCAGAGGATCGTCTGCTCGCCCACGTCGAAGCTCAACTGTGCGGCCGGCTGAGTCAGTTCGAGGGCACGCAGCATCAGGTCGGCCGCCGGGCCCGGGGTGACCGCCAGCACGTCGTCGGCCGCTCGCCGCAGCAGCGCCACGGCTTCCTCGTCCCCGGGCACGGCGCCCCGCAGGATGTGCGGCACCGCGTCGGCCGGCTGCCGGCCCGCGGCGACCAGGCGGCGGGCGGCCTCGCGGTGCAGGGCCTTCCGGGCCGACGGCGGGATGTCGGCGTAGACCGCTTGGCGCAGCAGATCGTGCCGGAAGACCAGGTGGTCGCCGTCGTCGTCCAGGAGTCCGGCGCACACGGCCTCCTCGAGCGCCGGTAGCAGAGCGGCGGCCGGGAGGTCGCAGAGCGCGGCCGCGTCCTCGAAGCCGAACCGGCGGCCCAGCACCGCGCCCATCCGGAGGAAGCGCAGCGTGCCGGGCTGCAGGGACCGCAGTCTGCCGCGCACGCCGACCACGAGCCGGGAGGGTATGACGCCTTGTGCGGAGTCGGCGGTCCGCAGTCCGGCCAGCATCTCGACCGCCAGGAACGGGTTCCCGCCGGCGCCGTCGAGCAGCTCCCGCACCCAGGTGTCGACCGCCGGTCCGAGCGTGTCCTCGGCCAGTTGACCGATGGCGGCGCCGGACAGCGGGCCCAGGGGCAGCGTGAGCGTCGGAAGGTTTCCGGCGGCGGCCGCCACGATCTCCTCGGCCGGGCCGGCGGGCTCCGGGCGCCCGGTCAGCAGCCACAGGACGGGCGAGGTCCGCAGCCGGGTCGGCAGCTGCTGCAGGGCGAACCGGCTCAGCGCGTCGGCCCACTGCACGTCGTCCAGGCCGATCAGCACCGGCGCGTCGGTGGCCCGGGCCTCGATGGCCTCCGCCAGGCGTTCCACCAGCCAGATCCGCTGGTCGTGGTTGCGGGCGAGATCGGCGAGGTCACCGGCGGGCAGCAGCGGCCGGTCACCGTGCAGGATGCTGGCCAAGGACGAGAGCGGGACGATGTGGTGGAGCTCATCGGCCTTGCCGAGGCCCACCGAGAACCCCGCCTCGGCGGCCCGGTCGGCGGCCTCGGCGAGCAGGGTGCTCTTGCCGATGCCCGGTTCCCCCTGGATCAGGGCCAGTCCGCCGCTCCCGGTGCCGGCCACGGAGGTGATCAGCGTCCGGAGCTGTCCGAGCTCGGCCTCCCGGCCGCGCAGACCGCGATGGGACAGCGCGCCGCCTGACCCTGCCATTCGAGCTACTTCCCGTCCCGCCCACGCCGACCGGAGTCGATTCCGGCCGTACACCACTGTTCCCGACTGTTCCCGGCTTCAGAGGGTACGCGGTCGGTGGTCGATCAGGGCGACCTCGTCCTGATCGCGGAGCGGGGTTGCCCGGTCGTCCCGGGGTCGGCGGGGATGTTCCTGTGGTGCACGACGACGTGACGGTCCGTGCACCTTCCCGGCCGCATGGTCGGCCGGCAAGCGGGCCCGCCTCGGCCGGGCCCGTTGTCGGGGAGCAGTGCGGCCGGACGGCTGTGCCGATCGCCGTTGCACCGGACTGTTGGACGAACTTCCTTTCCTGGCAGGCTCTTTGGCCTCCCATGGAGGTGTCGGCGGGGCCCTCCCCGAGGAGCGGACACCCCTCGGGATGAGCGCCGCCCGGGGCGGGCGGAGCCGCCGGAAGCCCGGTTCGTCGCATGGTGGTCCAGCCGTTCCGCTCCTTGTATGAATGGCGCCGGAAGGACGTCCCCTCCTGAACGCCCCGTCGCCGGTGGCGCCGCCGCCCGCCGTGCGGCGGGCCGCTCGCACCGGCACCCGCACAAGCACCACTTCCCACCGGTCGGAGCCCCCGTGAACCAGTCGGGTCCCTCACCCATGCCCGAAACCCCCGCACCCGAAGCCGGAGTCCACCTGCTCGACCGGGCCGCCCGCGGCGGCGACGGCTGGATCGACCTCCTCTCCCCGCCGCCCGGAGCCGACCCTGAGGACTGCCTCTACGTCACCCTGCACGTCGACGGTGCGGCCTCGGTCCGTCGCGGCGGTGCCACCACCGTGCTGGCCCCGGGGGACCTGATGATCAGCACCACCCCGCACCCGGCGGGCCTGTTGCAGGACTCCGGGTGCCGGACGGTCCGCTTCCGCCTCCCCTGCTCCTACCTGGGCGTCCGGCAGAGCGATGTCCGGCGCGCGGGCGGGCTGATGGCGCGGGGGAGCGAGGGGGTCGGCGCGCTCGCCTCCCGGTTCCTCCACACCCTGGCCACCCAGGCGCGGGCCGACCGGGCCCGGCCGGGCCACCACCTCGCGTGCAGCGCCTCCGACATCGTCTCCATCCTGGTGACCGAGCTGCTCGACCAGGAGGGCCCGGAACACCCCACCGCCGCGGCCGAGTTGATGTCCCGGATCCGGGCCCACATCGAGCGGAACCTCGCCGACCCGGACCTCTCGCCCGGATCGATCGCCCGCTCGCAGCACATCTCGGTGCGCTACCTCCACAAGCTCTTCCAGCAGGACGGGATGACCGTGGGCCAGTGGGTGCGGCGGCGTCGGCTGGACGCCTGCCGCCGGGAGCTGGGGCGCCCGTCCCGTCGGCAGGCCAGCGTGTCCGCGGTCGCGCACCGCTGGGGCTTCGTCAGCCACTCCCATTTCAGCCGGGCGTTCCGCGACGCCTTCGGCGTCTCGCCCCGCGAGTGGCAGGCCTACGCCGCCCGGACCGAGAGCCGCGATCCCGCTTCCTGACCCCTCGACCGGGTGCGACCCCGAAGGACACCGGCTGACGATCCGCCCGCCGCCGGGGCCGGAATCCGTGCACGGACAGGCCACTGCGGCGGCCGTCCCGGCAGTACGGTCGAGCGGCGTGCACGTCGTGCTCGTCCGACCATGCCAGGAGCGAAGAGTTGTCCGACACCACCCCCTCGCACGGCCGACGACCGGCGTTCGACCGGACGCTCCAGGAGTTCCTGGACACTGCTGCCGCCAAGGGGGCGACGGAACGACCGGACCTCTCCTTCCTCACCCCGGACCACGAGAAGGACGCCGCCGTACCGGCCACCGCGTCGGTCGCCGGGTCGGTCGTCGCGTCGGTCGCCGGGGAGCTGGACGATCCGTACGGCACCACGGCGGAATGGCTCGCCCTGCCCTGCGGGCCGACCGGGCGGGTGCACGTCCAGGTGACCAGACCCGTCGGCGCCGCCGAGCCGAGCCCCGTGGTGCTGTTCCTGTCCGGGTTCGGCTGGTCGCTCGGCGACGCCGTCTCCTACGGCCGGCTCATCCGGGAGTTCGCGCTGGGGACCGACGCCGCCGTGGTGTACGTGGACTACGCCCGGGCACCCGCGGCCCGCTACCCGGTGGCCCTCGAGCAGTGCTACGCCGTAGCCCGCTGGATCCAGGCGCACGGCCACGAGATCGGGCTGGAGGGAGAGCGGATCGCCGCCGTCGGCGACTCCGCGGGGGGCAACCTGGTGGCGGCCCTGACGCTGATC
Source organism: Kitasatospora sp. NPDC058162 (assembly GCF_042884005.1). NCBI lineage: Bacteria > Bacillati > Actinomycetota > Actinomycetes > Kitasatosporales > Streptomycetaceae > Kitasatospora > Kitasatospora sp. NPDC058162. The sequence goes on along the minus strand of NZ_JBHVUS010000021.1, from coordinate 112,327 downwards.
GCCCAGCAGCGCGGGGACGTCCGGCTGGTGCACCAGGTGCTGCTGTGCCCGGTGACCGACGCGGACTTCGACACCCCGTCCTACCGCCGGTTCGCGACGGGGTACTTCCTGCAACGCGACCACATGCGCCGGTTCTGGGACGACTACCTGCCCGAGGCGCAGCGGCGCCGGGAGGCCACCGTCGCGCCGCTGCGGGCCACCCTGGAGCAACTCGCCGGGCTGCCCCCGGCGCTCGTGGTCACCGCGGAGGCCGACGTGCTGCGGGACGAGGGCGAGGCCTACGCGGCCCGGCTCCGCCTGGCGGGCGTTCCGGTGGTGGCGATGCGCTACCAGGGCGCCCTGCACGGCTTCCTGCTGCTCGACGCGCTCCACCCCACCGGCACCGCGCGGGCCGCGCTGATCCAGGCCGTCGACACCGTGCACATGGCCCTGCACCGCCGTTCCTGGTGAAGCCGGGGGCGGCGTGCGCGGACCGGCCGGAGGACGTGCGCCGTCAGGACAGGCCTCCGGCCTGCGCGTTCCTAGTCTGATGACCACCCCACAGGACGACGAACCCCGAGGTGATCACCATGACCGAGCAGTACGCCGCCGGCACCGGGCCGACCCTGGAGCCCGAGGCCCTCGCCTTCGCCGAGGCCACGGCGAACCCGCCCTACCTGTTCGACCTGGGCCCGGTCGAGGGCCGCAAGGCGGTCGACGAGGTGCAGTCCGGCGAGATCGCCGCGCCGGACGTCGACGAGGAGTGGATCGAGGTGGCCGGCGGCCCGACCGGTCGCGTCCGGGCCCGCATCGTGCGCCCCGCCGGGGTCACCGGCCCGCTCCCCGTCGTCCTCTACATCCACGGCGCCGGCTGGGTGTTCGGCAACGCCCACACCCACGACCGCCTGGTGCGCGAGCTGGCGGTCGGCGCGCGGGCCGCCGTCGTCTTCCCGGAGTACGACCTGTCGCCCGAGGCCCGCTACCCGGTCGCCATCGAGCAGAACTACGCCGTCGCCCGCTGGATCGTGACCGACGGGGCTGCCAAGGGCCTGGACGCCACCCGGCTCGCCGTCGCCGGCGACTCCGTGGGCGGCAACATGAGCGCGGCGCTCACGCTCATGGCCAAGGAGCGCGGCGACGTCCCGCTGGTGCAGCAGGTGCTCTTCTACCCGGTCACCGACGCCGCCTTCGACACCGAGTCCTACCACCGGTTCGCCACCGGCTACTTCCTGCGCCGTGACGCCATGCAGTGGTTCTGGGACCAGTACACGACCGACCCCGACCAGCGCGCCGAGATCACCGCCTCCCCGCTGCGCGCCACCGTCGAACAGCTCCAGGGGCTGCCACCGGCGCTGGTCATCACGGGCGAGGCCGACGTGCTGCGCGACGAGGGCGAGGCGTACGCCGTGAAGCTGCGCCAGGCCGGAGTGCCCGTCACCGCCGTCCGGTTCCTCGGCACCATCCACGACTTCGTGATGCTCAACGCGCTGCGCCCCTCGAAGTCCGCGCAGGGTGCCATCACCCTCGCGATCGAGACGCTGCGCGAGGCGCTGCACCAGGGCTGACTGCCCGCCACCGCCTCCGCCGCGCCGGACCCCGGTGCGGCGGGGGCTCCGAAGAGCCCGGTGAACCCAAGGAACAAGGAATGACGACGAACGACACACCCACCATCGTGCTGGTGCACGGCGCCTTCGCGGACGCCTCCAGCTTCGCCCGGGTCATCCCCGAACTGCTCGCCGACGGGCTGAAGGTGGTGGCACCGGCGGTGCCCAACCGCAGTCTGCTCGGTGACTCGGCCTACCTGGCCTCGGTGGTCCGGCAGATCCCCGGCCCGGTGGTGCTGGTCGGCCACTCGTACGGCGGCGCCGTGATCACCGTGGCGGGCACCGAGGAGAACGTCAAGGCCCTGGTGTACCTTGCTGGTTACGCGCTGGAGGAGGGGGAGAGCCTGGGCGAGCTGCAGGGCCGCTTCCCCGCCTCCGAGCTCGCCTCCGCCCTGGTGTACACACCGTTCCCGCTGGAGGGCACGGACGGCCAGGGCACGGACGGCCAGGGCACCGATGTCTCGGTCGAGGTCGACCGCTTCCCGGCGATCTTCGCCGCGGACGTCGACCCTGCGCTGGCCGGGGTCCTCGCGGTCTCGCAGCGCCCGCTCGCAGCTGCGGCCTTCGGCGAGGCCGCGCCGGCCGCCGCGTGGAGGAGCAAGCCCTCCTGGGGGCTCGTCGCCGCCGCCGACCGGACCATCAACCCCGAGGTCGAACGGTTCGGCTACCGGCGTGCCGGGATGACCACCGTCGAGGTCGACTCCTCGTACCTGGTCATGCTCGCCCACCCCGAGCAGGTCGCTGACCTGATCCGTGCCGCCGTCCGCTCCCTCACCAACTGACCAGGAGAACCATGAGCAGCCAACCGCACCTCCACCGGCACAGCCCCGAGATCCAGACGTTCGGCACCGTCACGCAGCTGCCGATCGCGCTGTCCCACGACGCCCGGCTGTACTCCTGCCAGCGGCTCAACCGCATCCTCGCGGACACCCAGTTCCTGTACGCGCTGTACAAGAAGCACCACTGGGGCATGCACGGTCCGACCTTCTACCAGCTGCACCTGCTCTTCGACAAGCACGCCCAGGAGCAGCTGGCGCTGGTCGACGAGCTCGCCGAACGGGTGCAGAGCCTGGGCGGCGTCGCGGTGGGCGATCCCCGCCACGCCGCCCTGATCACCGGAGTCCCGCGCCCGCCGGACGGGGTCGAGGACGTGCAGGCGATGATCTCGCGGCTCCTCGAAGCCCACGAGATCATCCTCACCGAGGCCCACGACGCGGCCACCCGCACCGCGCAGCTCGGTGACGACGGCACCCAGGACCTGCTGGTCTCCCAGGTCATCCGCACCGGTGAGGCCCAGGTCTGGTTCCTCGCCGAGCACCTCGTGGTCACCCCACAGGCCGGGGCGTGACGCACGGGCGGGGCCCGTCCGCTGACGGGCCCCGCCCGCCGACCCCGCCAGCGGGAAAGCCCGCGGCGCCGACCGGGCACTGTGCCGTACTCGTGCGGCCCCGCTCAGCCGCGGTAGGTCTCCAGCAGGCGCAGCCAGACCTCGCTGATGGTCGGGTAGGCGGGGACCGCGTGCCAGAGCCGACTGAGCGGAACTTCCCCGACGACGGCGACGGTCGCCGAGTGGAGCAGCTCCGCGACCCCGGACCCGACGAAGGTCGCCCCCACCACGGTCTCCCGGTCCAGGTCGACCACGGCCCTGGCCTGCCCGCGGTACCCGTCGGCGTACAGCGCGGCCCCCGCGACATCGCCGATCCGGTAGTCGACCGCCCGCACACGCCGGCCGGCCGCGGTCGCCTCGGCGAGGGTGAGCCCGACCGAGGCGACCTCCGGGTCCGTGAAGACCACCTGGGGCACGGCCGCGCGGTCGGCGGTCGCGACGCCGCGCCCCCAGGGTGCGAGGTCGAGGGCACGGCCGGCCGCCCGGTCGGCGATCACGGCGCCGAAGACCCGGCCCTGGTACTTGCCCTGATGGGTCAGCAGCGCGCGACGGTTGACGTCGCCGGCCGCGTAGAGCCAGCCGCCGGCCACGCCCGCGGCCAGCCCGGTGTCGTCCACCTCGATCCAGCCGCCGGGCTCCAGCCCGACCGTCTCCAGTCCCAGGTCGCCGGTCGCGGGCCGCCGCCCGGTGGCGAACAGCACCTCGTCGGCCCGCAGTTCACCGTGCTCACCGAGGTCCAGGACGACCCCGCCCTCCCGGGCCAGGCCGGCCACCGACGCTCCGAAGCGCAGGTCGACCCCGGACTCCCGAAGCGCCTCGGCCACCAGCTGACCGGCGAAGGGCTCCAGTCGCGGCAGGAGGGCCTGATCCCGGACCAGCAGCGTCACCCGGCTGCCCAGCGCACTCCAGGCCGTGGCCATCTCCACCGCGACGACGCCGCCGCCGACGACGGCCAGTCGGCCGGGGGCCTCGGGCGCACTGGTCGCCTCGCGACTGGTCCACGCACCCGCGTGTTCGATGCCCGGCAGGTCGGGCAGGGCGGCACCGGTGCCGGTGCAGACAGCCACGGCGTGACGTGCGGTCAGGATGCGGCGGCCGGCGTCGGGGAGGTCCACCACCACACGCCGCTCGCCGTCCAGTCGACCGTGCCCGCGGACCAGCGTGACCCCGGCGGAGTCCAGCCAGGCCACCTGGCCGTCGTCCCGCCACAGCGAGGCGAAGTCGTCCCGGCGCCGCAGCACCGCGTCGGCGTCCGGCCCGCCCGAGATCGCAGCCCGCGCGCCGGGCAGCCGCTGCGCTTCCCGCAGTGCGGCCAGCGGCCGGAGCAGCGCCTTGCTCGGCATGCACGCCCAGTACGAGCACTCGCCGCCCACGAGCTCGCGTTCGACGATCGCCACGCTCAGCCCGCCGGCCCGCGCGCGATCGGCGAGGTTCTCCCCGGTCGGACCGGCACCCAGCACCACGAGGTCGAACTCGTCGGTTCCGCTCATCTCTTCGCCCGTTCCCTCACGCCATCTGATGGTCATGCACCGGCAGTCCTGCGGCAGGCAGGTCCGGCCCCTGAAAGACGCTAGGCAGTCCGACCGGGTCGGCGTGTTCTCTGCGTGCTCAGCACTGGCCCCAGGAGGCACGGAGTGTCGTCGGAGTGCTGTGCTGCCCTACTGCCCCTTCATCCGGGGCTGGATCGCCGAGCACCCCGAGTACGCCGACCCGGTTCCCGCCGGCCACCCACCGGGCACGGTTCGGCCACTGGGCCACCGCACACCGGCGTGGCGACTCCGGCGGCGCACGCCGGCCCGGATCCGGCTCATTCCCGGGCCGGCACGGCGTGCGTCACCACCGGCTCGCCCGGCGCGAACTCGCGGGCCGAGCGCTCGAATTCGCGGTCGATCCCGGTGTAGCGCACGTGGTGCTGGGCACAGTGCTCCGCCCATGAGGTCACCGTGACGACCTCGATGAAGCGGTCCGTTTCGGCCGCGTCCCGTTGCGAGACGAACTGGGCCAGTCACAGCGCGCGGAACGCCTTCTCCCGCAGGGGGCTCCAGGCGGAACCGCCGGAGTCCGGGACGGTGTTCGGCTTCAAACTCGGCTTCATGATCGGCTTCATCGACCCTCCTCGGGTGACGAACGGGCGTGGGCCCCGGGGCGGATAGCCGCCCCGGGGCCCACGCGGTCGGGAGGTGCCCGGCGGTCAGGCCCGGTGCAGGGCGAGCCGGGTGGCCAGGCCGCCGCCGACGCCGGCGACCACCGCCACCGGCAGCCACCACAGCGGCCAGTGCGCCAGGCCGAGGGCGCCGTCCAGCGACCACTGGCCGGGGCCGGTGGCGGCCAGCACCGCGCCGATGACGATCAGCACGAGGGGGTACTCGTACCCGTCGTGCTGCACCCACAGCCCGTGCGGCCACTTGACGGTGAGGGCGACGGTCATCACGCCCATCACCCCCGCGCCGGCCAGCGGGGTGAGCAGGCCGAGGGCCAGCATCAGTCCGGCCCCGATCTGGGTGCCGCCCGCGGCCAGCGCGGTGAGCTTCCCGCCGCGGAAGCCGTCGCCGCGGAACTCCGCGGTGCCGCCGGTCAGTCCGCTGCCGCCGAGGCGGAAGCTGACCTTCTGGACGCCGTGACCCGCGATCAGCAGGCCGGCGACCACCCGCAGCAGGAGAAGGCCCGTGTTCATGAGGGACTCCGGTCGAATTCGGTCTGGTTCAGTCGGGTTCGGTCGCGGCCCGTCAGCCGGCGGCGTGCGGGTCGATCATGGCCTGGGCGTAGGCGACGCCCAGGCCGTAGGCGCCGCCGTGCTCCTTGACCAGGTCCGTCACCGCGACGTAGGTCTCGGTGCGGGCCCAGTCGCGCTGGAGCTCCAGCAGCACCTGGACCCAGGTGACGGGCACGGCCCCGGCCGCGGTCATCCGCTGCAGGGCGTGCTCGTGGGCCCGCGGGCTCACACCGCCGGAGGCGTCCGCGACCACGTACACCTCGTAGCCCTGCTCCAGCGCCGAAAGCGCCGGCAGGACCAGGCAGACCTCGGTCCACAGGCCGGAGAGGATGATCTTGCTGCGTCCGGTCGCCTTGACCGCCTCGACCAGCGCCTCGTCCTCCCAGGCGTTCATGCTGGTCCGGTCGACCACCTCCTGCTCGGGGAAGACCGCCCGCAGCTGCGGGAGGAGCGGCCCGGAGAAGGACTCGGCCGCCACGGTGGAGAGCACCACGGGCACGTCGAATATCTTCGCGGCCTTCGCCAGGCCGACGGTCGAATTGATGATGGAGGTGCGGTCGCCGCTGCCGGTGCCGAAGAACATCTGCGGCTGGTGGTCGACGAACAGCATCATCGCGTTGTCCGGGGTGAGCAGATCGGGGCTCGGGGCGGCGTGGACCGTGGCGAAGTCGACCATGGTTCTTCTCCATTCAGGGAGTTGTGGGATGGGCGGGCGCCGGGCTGGGCCGTCGGGGCGCCACGTTCGACGACGCTAGTCCCGGCCGGCCCGACCCGGCTGCTCGCTGCGCGCCCGGGACTGTTCCGAGACTGCACTGCCGGCGCGTCCACGGATCGGCCGCACGCGCCGTGCGCTGCCAGGCAACCGACGATGCGCTGCCGAGGCACTCCGGACGCGATCGGCGGCCTAGGTTCACCGGGCGCCCCACCGGCCCGCCCGAAAGGAATTCCGTTGTCCAGCATGCCCGTCGCCGGCCTCCGCCCCGGCACCCCGGACCAGCCCGCCGACCTGGTCATCCGCAACGCCAAGGTGCACACCAACGACCCCGGCCGTCCCCGGGCGACCGCCCTGGCCGTCCGGGACGGCCTGATCAGCGCGGTCGGCGACGACGCGGACGTCGTCCCGCTGGTCGGCCCGGACACCCGGGTCGTCGACGCACTCGGCCGCCGGGCCGTCCCCGGACTCAACGACTCGCACCTGCACGTCATCCGCGGCGGTCTCAACTACGTGCTGGAGCTGCGCTGGGACGGCGTTCCGACGCTGCGTCAGGCGCTCGCCATGCTCCGCACCCAGGCGGAGCGCACCCCGCCCGGCCAGTGGGTGCGGGTGGTCGGCGGCTGGTCCGCCGACCAGTTCGCCGAGCGCCGCCTGCCCACCCTGGACGAGCTCAACGCCGCGGCGCCCGACACCCCCGTCTTCGTGCTGCACCTCTACCAGTCGGCGCTGCTCAACCGGGCGGCACTGCGCGCCGCCGGCTTCACCAGGGACACCCCGGACCCGGTCGGCGGCCAGATCGTCCGCGGCCACGACGGCGAACCCACCGGCCTGCTGATCGCCGCTCCGGGCGCGCTGCTGCTCTACTCCACCCTGGCCAAGGCGCCGGCCCTGGACGAGGCGGACCGGGCCGGCTCCACCCGGCACTTCCTGCGCGAGCTGAACCGCTTCGGCCTCACCTCGGCGATCGACGCCGCGGGCGGCTTCCAGAGCTTCCCCGAGAACTACGGCACCGTCATGGAACTCGCCCGCCAGGGACAGCTGACCCTGCGGATCGCCTACCACCTCTTCCCGCAGACCGCGGGGCAGGAGCTGGACGACCTCACCCGCTGGGTCAGCACCGTGCGCCCCGGTGACGGCGACGCGTGGCTGCGCCTCAACGGCGCCGGCGAGAACCTCACCTGGGCGGCCGCCGACTTCGAGAACTTCACCGAGCCGCGGCCTCACCTGGGCGGCTACGAGACCGAGTTCGAGAAGGCCGTGCGCCTGCTGATGGAGAACGGCTGGGGCTTCCGGCTGCACGCCACGTACGACGAGACCATCCGCCGCGACCTCGCCGTGTTCGAGAAGCTCGCCGCCGAGGGCCTCTTCCCGCACGGCAACCGCTGGCTCTTCGACCACGCGGAGACGGTGAGCCCGGACAGCCTCGACCGGATCGCGGCCCTGGGCGGAGCCGTCTCCGTGCAGAACCGCCTGTCCTTCCAGGGCGAGGCGTTCGTCAACCGCTACGGCGCCCCGGCCGCCGCGGAGGCGCCCCCGCTGCGCGCCATGCTGAACCGCGGCCTCACCGTCGCGGCGGGCACCGACGCCACCCGGGTCTCCTCCTACAACCCCTGGGTCGCCCTGCACTGGCTGGTCTCCGGCCGCGCGGTCAGCGGGCGGCGGCTCGCGGCCGAACACAACCGGCTCAGCCGCGAGCAGGCCCTGGAGCTCTACACCCTGGGCGGCGCCCGGCTCACCGGCGAGGAGGACGTCAAGGGCCGCCTGACCGTGGGGAGTTACGCAGACCTCACGATCCTCAGCGCCGACTACTTCACCGTGCCGGAGCCGGACATCCCGCACATCGAGTCCGTCCTCACCGTGGTCGGCGGCCGGATCGTCCACGGTACCCAGGAGCACCAGGGGCTGGCCCCCGACCTGCCCGCGGTGACGCCGTCGTGGAGCCCGGTCACCCGGTTCGGCGGCTACCACGCCACCCCCGCGCCCGGCCTCGCCGGCTCCCACCAGGCCGAGCGGGTGGCGGAGGCCGCCGCGGCCTCCGAGGAGCAGCGCGCCTGGCGCGAAGCCCGCGGCCTCGCCCTCCCGGGCCAGGGCGCGGCGCCGCTGGATCCGTGCTTCTTCTGATGATGCGTCGATCCGGACAGGAGACCTCATGACCGCGCCCGCAGGCGACGCCCGCACCGCACCGCCACAGCTCCCCGGACCGCAGGTCCACGACCGTCATCCGCTGGCACTGGCCCTGTTCGCCCTCACCGCGGTCAGCGGCCTGATCGACGCGGTGAGCTACCTCGGCCTCGGCCACGTCTTCACGGCGAACATGACCGGCAACGTCGTCGTCATCGCCTTCGCCCTGGCCGGAGCCCCCGGGTTCTCCGTCGCGGGCTCGCTGACCTCCCTCGCCGCCTTCCTGGCCGGCGCGGTCCTGGCCGGCCGCCTCGCGGGGCGGCACACCACCGCGCGGCGCGGCCGATGGCTGCGCACGGCCCTGGTCCTGGAGGTCGCGCTGCACGGTGCGGCCGCCGCCGTCGCCTTCGGCTGGGGCGCGGACGGATCCGTGCGGTACACCGTGATCGCCCTGGTGGCAGTGGCGATGGGCATCCGCAACGGCACCGTGCGCGGCCTCGGCGTGCCGGACCTCACCACCACCGTGCTCACCCTTACCCTGACCGGTCTGGCGTCCGACTCCCGGCTCGCCGGCGGCACCGCGCCCCGCCAGCGGCGCAGGATCCTCGCGGTCGCCACCATGCTGGCCGGCGCCCTGCCGGGCGCGGTCCTGGTGCTGCACGGGCAGATCGCCTGGGCGCTGGTGGCCAGCGCGGTGCTGGCCGGCGTCACGGTGCTGCTCTACCGGGAGTGATCCACCCGGCGCGCGCCGATCCGCGGACCACCCCGCGCCCTGACACCCGTGCCCCTGACCCCGCACCCCTGACCCCCGCACCCGCCCGTTCCACGTACTCGCCCGTTCCACGTACCTTCCGGAGACCCGATGGCCCCACCGGCCGCCGTAGAACTGTCCAGGTGGCAGTTCGCCATCACGGCGATCTTCCACATGTCCTTCCCGGCCCTCACGGTCGGCCTCTCCGTGCTGCTCGCCGTGGTGCAGACCGCGTACGTGCGCACGGGCAACCCGCTCTACCAGCAGATCTTCCGCTTCTGGAAGAAGATCTTCGCGGTCGGCTTCGGCCTCGGTGTCGTCGCGGGCACCGTCATGACCTTCGAGTTCGGCCTCAACTGGGGTGTCTTCGCGCACGCCGTCGGACCGGTCATCGGGGTCACCATCGGCATGGAGGTCATCACGGCCTTCTTCCTGGAGGCCGGCTTCATCGGCGTCATGCTTTACGGCGAGGGCCGGGTCCGCCCGCGCACCATGGCCTTCGCCTCCTGGATGGTGGCCCTCGGCACCCTGCTGTCCACCACCTGGATCATGTCCGCCAACAGTTGGATGCAGGACCCGGTCGGGTACACCGAGACGGCTGGGCAGTTCCGTCCGGGCGACTGGACCGAGATCCTGCTCAACCCGGCCTTCACCTACCGCTTCCCGCACATGCTGCTGGCCGTGCTGATCAGCGCGAGCTGGTTCGTCGGCGGCATCTCGGCCTGGTACCTGCTCAAGCAGCGGCGGGAGGCCCTGCCGTTCGCCCGCCGCTGCCTGTCCATCGCCCTCGGCGTGCTCGCCGTCCTGATGCCGGTCCAGCTGTACATCGGCGACGCCACCGCCATCTTCATGGCGCAGCACCAGCCCGCGAAACTCCAGGCGTTCGAAGGGAACTGGCGCACCGACAACAACGGCTACAACCTGGTCGTCGTCCCCGACACCGACCGGGGCGCGAACGACCTGCGGATCACCGTCCCGCACCTGGGCGCGGTGATCGGCCACGACCTCACCGGCGAGGCCGCGGTGCCCGGCCTGCTGCAGACCCCGCCCGACCAGCGGCCCAACATGTGGAGCGCCTTCTACGGCTTCCGCGCCATGTACTTCACCGCCCTGGCCATGTTCGCCACCGCCCTCGCCGGGCTGGTGCTGCGCCTGCGCAGACGCCTGTTCGACTCCCGCCGCTTCCTGCGCTGGATGGTCTGGATGACACCCGCCGGGGTCATCGCCATCACCGGCGGGTGGATCACCGCCGAGACCGGGCGCCAGCCCTGGGTGGTCTACGGCAAGCTGCGCACCGCCGACGCGCTGTCGCACCTGACCACCGCGCAGGCCGCCACCACCCTGGCCGCCTTCGTGCTCCTCTACGCGGCCCTGCTGGCCATCTGGGTCCGCTACATCGTCCGTACCGTCAAGGCCGGCCCCGACCTGCCCGCGGACCCCGCCGCGGCCACCGCCCCCGGAACGGAGGCCCCCGTTGCTTGAGTACGCCACCTACGCGCTCGTCCTGCTCTCGCTCGGCATGTACGTCGTCCTGGACGGCTACGACCTGGGAGTCGGCACGCTCAGCCTGTTCGCCAGGGGGGAGGACCGGCGCGAGTACAGCGAACTGATCGCCACCGCCTGGGACGCCAACGAGAGCTGGCTCGTGCTGGCCGGCGTCGCCCTGTGGGCCGGGCTGCCCGGCGTCTACGCGACCGTGCTGCCCGGGGTCTACCTGCCGCTGATCGGCATGCTCCTCGCGATCATCCTGCGCGGCATGGGACTGGAGTTCCAGAGCGCCGCCGCCGGTTACCGGCGCGGCTGGGCCCTGCTGTTCGGCGCCTCCTCCCTCGCCGCGACGCTCTGCCAGGGCCTGGTGCTCGGCGGCGTGCTGACCGGGCTGGAGCAGCGGGACGGGTCGTTCAGCGGCGGCGCCTTCGACTGGCTCACCCCCTACAGCGTGCTGTGCGCCCTCGGCCTGACGGCGCTCCACCTGCTGGCCGGCGCCGCCTGGCTGCAGGACAAGACCGAAGGCGCCGCCCGCGAGCGGGCGGGCCGGGCGGGGCGCCCGCTCCTGGTGGCCACCGCCGTGGCCGCGCTGGTCCTCGGGTTCGGCCTGGAGGTCGCCGATCCGCAGGAGTTCCGGTTCGATGAGCCCGTGCGCGCGGCGCTGTTCTGGACCGCCGTCGCCGGGGCGGCGGCCGCGGGCGCGGTGGCCTGGCACGGCTTCGGACGGCGGCCGGACTGGCGGCCCTTCGCGGGTGTGGTCACGGCCCAGGCCTGCGGCCTGCTCGCCCTGGTGGCCGCGACCGCACCGGTGGTCGTCCCGCCCGGGCTGACGCTCCATCAGGCGTCCAGCCCGCCCGGCTCGCAGGCCTTCCTGGTGGTCGGCGTGGGGCTGTGCATGCCGGTGGTGTTCGGCTACAACGCGTACGCCTGGTGGGCCTTCCGCGGCAAGTTCACGGAACTCCCCGAGGCGCCGCTCGCCCCGCTGCGGGTGCGGGCGGGGGCACTGCGCCAGGTCCGGCCCGAGCCCGGCGGCCTCGTGGTCGTCCTCCGGCGCGTGCTGCTCACCGTGCTGGGCGTCGGGCTGGCGGCGGTGTCCCAGGACGTCTTCGGCGGGGTCGCCGACTGGATCGACCCCGTCGGCATCGCCCTGCTCTCGACGGCGGCCCTGGCCGACTGGCTCCTCGGCGACCGGCGCGACCGGCGGGACGGGGTCTTCGACCTCGACCCGGTCGGCGCCGCGGACCCGGTCGACCCGGTCGACCTGGCAGGCCTGGCGGGTCCGGCCGATCCGAGTGATCCGGACGCGCCCCGGGCCGACGCATGAGTACCTCGGCCGCCCTGCTGACCGAGCTCGGCGACGAGCGCGCCGGGAGCCGGGACGACGAGGTGTCGGCCCGGCTGCACGCGTGGGCCGAACCCGGCCGCGGGGAACTGCGGCGGGCCGGGCTGCTGCGCGGGCTGGCCCCGCTGGGCACCGTGCTCTGGGCGGCCGGACTGGCCTGGGCCGCCCAGTGCGGGCTCACCGGCCGGCCCGGCGGGGGCGTCATGGCGGAGGTCCTGCTCGGTGCCGGGCTGGTGCCGGCCGGCCTCGCGCTCCGGTCCGTGCTGCTGTCCGCCGCCGACGCGGCCGCCGCGCGCGGCGCCCGCCTGGTGCGCGCGGCCCTGCGCGAGCGGCTGCTCGCCGCGGCCCTGCCCGCGCGCGGCCCCGCCCGCCCCGGCGTCGGTGACGCCGCCCTCGCCGAGTCCCTGACCGGCGAGGTCGCGCGGCTGACCGAGTGGCTCACCGAGTACGTCCCGGCCCGGACCACGATGCTGCTGGGCAGCGGCCTGACCCTGGCCGCCATCGCGTCCCGGAGCTGGTTCGTGGCCCTGATCCTGGTCGCCGCCACCCCGCTGCTGCCCGCCAACCTCAAGGTCATCGGCCTGGGTACCCAGGCCGCCGTCCACGCGCAGCTCACCGCGGTGCGCCGGCACGGCGCACGCCTGCTCGACCAGCTGCGCGGCCTGCCCACCCTGATCGGACTGGGCGCCCGGGACACCGCCGCGAGCGCGCTGCGCGAGGACGACGAGGAACTGGCCCGCCGCACCCAGGCGGTGCTACGGGTCGCCTTCCTCTCCACCGCCTGGATCGAGCTGCTGATCACCGGCACCCTCGCCGTGGTGGCGACCTACTGCGGCCTGGTACTCCTCGACTACCTCCAACTGCCGCTGGTGCCGGGCCGGATGAGCCTGGCCACCGCGCTCTTCGTGCTGGTCCTCACCCCCGCCTACTTCGCCCCCGCCCGCGACCTGGCCCGCGGCTACCACGCCCGCGCGGAGGCCCGCGCCGCGGCGGAGCTGATCGACGGGGTCCTCGCCGGAGCCGCCGACGGCGCTGCGGATCCGGACCCGCCCGCGCCGGCCCGGCGCAGCGGCGGTGCCATCGGCGTACGGCTGGACCGCGCGACGGTCCGTCACCCCGACCGTGAAGACCCGGCACTGGACGGCGTGAGCCTCCACCTCGCCCCCGGTGAGCTCCTCGCCGTCACCGGGCCCAGCGGCGCGGGCAAGTCGACCCTGCTCGCCGTCGCCGCGGGACTGGCCGAGCCCACCGCCGGAACCGTCACCCACGCGTGGGAGGGCACGTTCCACCCGCCCTCACCCGCCTCCGTCGCCTGGGTCGGCCAGCCCGCGCACCTGCTGCCCGGCACCGTCCGGGACAACCTGCTGCTCGCCCGGCCCGAAGCCACCGACGCGGAACTCGCCGACGCCTTCCGCACGCTGGGCTTCGGCGCCCTGCTCGCCGACCTGCCCGGCGGACTGGACACCCCGCTCGGCGAGCGGGGCAGCGGGCTCTCCTCCGGACAGTCCCAGCAGCTCTCCCTGGTACGGGCCCTGCTCCGGGACGCCCCGCTGCTCTGCCTCGACGAGCCCACCGCCCACCTCGACCCGGTGGCGGAGGCCCGCGTGCTGGCGGCCCTGCGCACCCTGACCCGCGGCCGGACCGTGCTGCTCGCCACCCACAGCCCCGCGCTGCTCCCGCTCGCGGACCGCACGATCCGCCTGGACCACGGCAGGCCCCGATGAACACCTGGAAACTGCTGCGCCACGCCGTGCCCCGCCGCGACCTGGCCGCTGGCATCGCGCTGGCCGCGGCGGCGGAACTGAGCGCGGCCGCCCTGCTGGGCCTGTCCGGCTGGTTCCTGACGACCTGCGCCCTGGTGACGCTGCTGGCGAACACCACCTGGTCGTGGATGTACCCGTCGGGGACGGTCCGCGCCCTCGCCCTGCTGCGCACCTCGCTGCGCTACCTCGAACGGCTGGTCAGCCACCGGGTCGTCCTCACCACGACCGTGACCCTGCGCGGCCGCCTGGTCCGGGGTGCGGGCGAACTGAGCGCGCGCGAGCTGCGCGCCCAACGGGACGGAACCCTGCTCGCCCGTCTGACCACCGACGTCGAGACGGTGGCCGGCCTGCCCGCCCAGGTCATCGCACCACTGGCCGGCTGCGCCGTCACCGCGGTGCTGGTGGAGGTACTGCTGCTGCGGGCGAGCCCGATCCTCGGCGCGGCCGAGCTCGCGGTGCTCGCGGGCGGCGCCTGGTGGGCGGTCCGCACCGGCCGCCGGGCCCGGCGCCACCTCGCGAGCGCCGCCGCCGCCCGGACCGGCGCGCGGACGGACCTGATCGCCGCCCGGGCCGCCTTCAACGAACTGCGCTGCCTGGACGCGGTGCCGCAGACCCGAGGTGCCGTCGCGGCGGCGCTGGAGCGCGAGGAGGCGGCTGCCGCCGCCGCGGCGGCCGAGCAGCGTTCGGGCCGCCTGGGCCTGCGGCTGCTCGCCGCCCTCGGCCAGGGCCTCGCCCTGCTGCTCGCGCTGCGGGCGGACGGCTGGTCGCAGCCGGTGGCCGAGGTCGTCGGCGAGGTGCTGCTGCTCGCGGCGGTGGGGGACCTGCTGGAGCGCCTTCCGCAGCTGCTCCAGGAGCTGGCCGCCGCCCAGGACGCGGCCGCGCGCCTCGGCCCGCTCGCCGTGACCGCCCCCGACCGGCAGCAGCCCGCCCCCACCTGGGGCACTCCGGTGCTCACCGTGGCGGACCTGCCCACCGCCGACGGCGGACGGCCGCTCTCCTTCACCGTCGAAGCCCCCCGCCTGGTCGTCGTCACCGGCCCCAACGGCAGCGGGAAGTCCACCCTCCTCGGGCAGTTGGCCGGGCGGCTGCCGACCACCTCCGGCTGGGTACAGCTGGGCGGCGCCCCCGTCGCGGACCTGCCCGCCGAGGCCGCCGCCGACGTCCTCACCCTGGTCGAGGCCGACGACTGGCTCGCCGACACGACCGTAGCGGCCAACCTGTGCCTGGCCGCCCCCCGCGCCGACCCGGAGCGACAGCGTGCCGCACTGGCGGCGGTCGGCCTCGCCGCCCTGCGCCTGGACACCCCGGTCGGCCCCGGCGGCCGCGCCCTGTCCCAAGGACAGCGGCGCCGCCTCGCCGTCGCCCGCGCGATCCTGCGCCGACCGCGCATCCTGCTGCTCGACGAACCCACCGCCGGACTCGACCACCCGACCGCCCGCGCCCTGCTGCACGAGCTGCGCCGAGCTCTGCCCGACTCGGCCCTGGTCCTCGCCCTCCAGGACCAGGACCTCGCCCTGCTCCCGTGGCGCCCGGACACCACCGTCTCCCTGACCGGCGCGAGGGCTGACCGCGGGTCCGTCCCGAGCGAGCGCCCGGTGCGTGCGGTCCCGGCGCGGTGACCCGTGGGCGCTGGGTCAACGGCCGGTGCACGAAGAGGGGAGCCGGCGTCCGACGAAGGAGATCCGCTTAGCGCTGCGGGGCGGCGTCCGCCAGGACGCCCGGCGAACGCGTCCCGTTCCTGCCTTCGACCCGCCACCCGACGCCGTCCAGGTCCCGTCGCTCCGCGAACACCGCCGCGACGTTGCTCACCGGCACGGTCGGCGGTTCGCCGGAGGCGGCGTCGGGCGAGGGTCAGCCGACCGGGAAGCCGTCCGTGCCGAGGACGGTCAGCAGCGCCAGCTTGTCGTGGCTGTCGGTGCCGGGCTTCGCGGTGAAGACCAGCAGGGACTGGGCCTGGTCGGGGTCCTGGAGGGTCTGGCAGTACAGGTCGATGCGCCCGACCTGCGGGTGGACGAAGCGTTTGGCGTCGCTCCAGCGCGGGCCGACCTCCTGGCGGTCCCACAGCGCGGCGAACTCCGTGCTCAGGTGCAGCAGGCTCGCCACCAGACGGGCCGCCTGCGACCGGGGGCCTTGCCGGGTGGCCGCCGCCCGCAGGAGTGCGACGTTCACCCGGCTGTTGAGAGCGTGGTCCTCGGGGAGGTACCGCTCGCGGGCGGCCGGGTCGGTGAACCAGCGGTAGGGGGCGCTGCGGTCCTCCCCGGTGTAGTGGGTCTGGTCTCCGAGCAGGGCCACGGCGGGAGGCGTCTGCAGCAAGGTCTCGCCGAGCGGGCCCATGACCTGGGCCGGGGTGTCCCGCAGCCGGTCCAGGATGCGCATCAGCCCCGGGCTGACGTGCTCGTCGAGGATCTGCCGCAGCGGGGTGCGGTGCCCGCACAGGAGGAACAGGTGATCGCGCTCGTCCGGGGTGAGGCGCAGGCCGCGGGCGATGGCGGCCGCCATCTGCTGCGAGGGCTGCGGCCCGTCACCGCGCTCCAGACGGGCGAAGTAGTCGGCCGACATGTCGCACAGCTCGGCCACCTCCTCCCGCCGCAGCCCGCGGGCGCGCCGCCGCGATCCGCGGCGTAGCCCCACGTCCTCCGGCTGCAGGGCCTCGCGCCGGGCCCGCAGGAAGGCGCCCAGTGACGCGCGGTCCACCGTCTGCTCCATGGGTCCGCCCCCAGGGGTCGAGTGCCGTGCCTCCGCCATCGTCGCAGCCGGCGTCGACCGCAACCACTGACTGCCGATCAGTGGTTGAGCGGGTCCTTCACCCGTGCTCCCCGGCGTCGTCCACTGGTGGTGGCGGAACGACGCAGCGCATCCGCGCGGCGGCCGGCACCGCGGCGACCGAGAGGAGAGGAGCCCCATGGCCAAGTGGACAGCTGCCGATCTGCCGGGCATGACCGGCCGGACGGTGCTCGTCACCGGAGCCGGCCGAGGCATCGGCCTGGTCACCGCCCGCGAGCTCGGGCGCATCGGCGCCCGGGTCGTGCTGGGGGTGCGCAGCCCCGAGAAGGCCCGCCGGGCGATCGCCGGGCTGCCCGGCGACTTCGACGTCCGGCAGCTGGACGTCGCCGACCTGGGATCGGTCCGGAGCTTCGCCCGGGCGTGGACCGGCGACCTGGACATCCTGGTCAACAACGCGGGTGTGATGGACGTCCCGGCGGCGCGGACCGCGGACGGCCTCGACGTGCAGACCGCGACGAACTACACCGGCCCGTTCGTCCTGACCAACCTGCTCCTGCCGCACCTGACCGACCGCGTCGTCAGCGTGACCAGCCAGCTGCACCGGCAGTCCAGGCTGAACATCGACGACTTCGACTGGCGCGCACGCCGCTACCACCCGATGAACGCCTACCGGGACTCCAAGCTCGCCCTCGTCCTGTTCTCGCTGGAGCTTCAGCGGCGGCTGACCGGGTCCGGCAGCCCGGTGAAGTCGCTGCTGGCCCACCCCGGCATCGCCACGACGGACCTGGCCGCCCACTCCTCGGCCAACGTGATCAACCGCTTCGGGTTCCTGCTCAACGACCCCGACCACGGAGCCCTGCCCACCCTGTACGCCGCGACCCAGGACCTGCCCGGCAACGCCTACGTCGGCCCGGACGGCCTGGGCGGCATCAAGGGCCACCCCACGGTGCGCAGGCCCGGCAGAGCCGGCCTGGACGGGAGCAAGGCCAATGACCTGTGGCTGGCGACCGCCGCGCTGACGGGCACCGGCCGCTGAACCGTGCCCACGCTCGGGTAGGACCTCAGAGGAGTGGAATCGGTGCATCCGGCGGTCCTCCCAGGCCCCGCAGGCCCCGCAGGCCCCGCAGGCCGCGCAGGCCGCACGGGCACCGGGTTTTCAGTCGATGTGCAGGGTGAGCTGGGCGGTGTGCAGCTGCCCGGCGGTCTGGAACTGGAGGAAGACCCGCCAGTTGCCCGGCTCGGGGAGCAGGGCCTGGAACGTCAGCGTCGGCCCGCCGCCGTCACCGTTCACCGCATCGGCCGGGTGGAGGTGGGCCAGTGCCTGGTCGGCCTCGTGGAAGGCGCTGAGGTGGGCGTAGGCGTCCAGGTACGGCTGGAGGTCGGTGACCGGGCGGCCGTCCTGGCTGATGGTTGCCGTCAACTGCTGGGCGCCGGAGAACGGTTGGGCGTGCAGGGAGACGGTGTAGCCGTCGACCGTGGTGCTGTCGCTCGGGGCGGGCAGGGGCACCGGGACGGCCTCGCCGGGCACCGTGACGGTGCGGCTGAGGACGAGCTCGGCGGCGTGGGCGCCGGTGTTCGGGATGAAGTCGGCGTACAGCCGCCAGCTGCCCGGGGTGAGGGCTGCGAGGTCGGCGGTCCAGGTGCCGTCGTTGGCCGGCTCCGGGTGCAGGTGCTGGAAACCGGTGAGGTCGGTGCGGATCGCGTAGAAGTGCAGCTTCTTGGTCTGGTGGACGGCGAAGTCGGTGACCGGGGCGCCGTCCGGGCCGGTGACGGTGAACCGGAACGCGGTCGGTCGCCCGGCGGGCACGCCGCAGGTCGCGGTGGAGAGCCGGTAGCCGTCCTGCTCGGCGGCGAGCCCGCGGCCGAGACCCTGGGTGGTGCCCGCAGCCTCAGCCATGCCGGGCATCGGCGGCATCCCCGCCGTCGCGGCCCGCGGCGGACCGGAGGGGACGGACGGGACGGCTGCGGCCATCCCGAGCACGAGCAGCACGGGTACGCAGGATGCGAGCAGCCAGCCTCGGGAGAACGGACGAGGAGGCGAAGCGGTCATGGGCAGGCCCTTCCGGTTGCGGGCGCGTCGGAACGGACGCCGTCCGAGACCGAGGGGATTCGGCCTCGCTGCACAGGAGACCGGTGACGCCGAGCGCGATAACCGAAAGCCGGCGTCCGCCTCACCGCCCCGCGGACGGGCGCCCCGCGGACGAGACGGTCGACGGCCTGACCCGGCGCAAGGGTGCGGTGTCCGTTCGTGGGCGGACCGTCGGTGGGCCTCGCCCGGGTTGTGGCTCTGACCAGGGCGGATCCGGTCGCTGGGGGTCTGGCAGGTTGTAGTATCGGGTGCTCGCCGGACGGGTCGGGCAGACCCGAGGGGGCGGTAGTGGCGGACGGTGGGCGGGGCCAGGCCCTGGTCGGGCGGCAGCGGGAGACCGAGGTGCTCACCGCGGCCCTGGTGCAGGCGGTCGACGGCCGGAGCGGTTCCACGGTGCTGCTGCGCGGCGAGGCGGGCGTCGGCAAGAGCACGCTGCTGGCCTGGGTCGAACGCGCGGCGCGGGAGCGCGGGTTCACCGTGCTGCGGGCGGTCGGCGCGGAGGCGGAGACGGACCTCGCGTTCGGCGCCCTCCACCAGGCCTTCTGGCCACTGCTCCGGCGCTCCGGCGCGCTGTCGGACCACCAGCGGGAGGCGCTGGAGAGCGCCTTGGGCGTCCGGTCCGGCACGCCGACCGGTTTCGCCGTCGGCGCCGCCGCGC
This sequence comes from Kitasatospora sp. NPDC058162, assembly GCF_042884005.1. NCBI lineage: Bacteria > Bacillati > Actinomycetota > Actinomycetes > Kitasatosporales > Streptomycetaceae > Kitasatospora > Kitasatospora sp. NPDC058162. Next base: position 92,993 of record NZ_JBHVUS010000021.1, on the reverse strand, counting down.
TCGCGCTGCTCGACGAGGCGGTGCGGACGGCCCCGGTGCTGCTCGTCCTGGACGACCTGCACTGGATCGACTCGTCGAGCGCGACGGTCTTCGCCTTCCTGCACCGGCGCAGCGCCGACCTGCCGCTGGTGATCGTCGGGGCCGGGCGGCCGGACGGCCCGGCCGCCGAGACCTGGTCGGCCGAGGCGTGGTCGGCCGAGGCGCTCGACCTGCGGGCGCTGCCCCGGGCCGACGCGGCGCTGCTGCTGGGCGCCCACCATCCCGACCTGGCGGCGACCACCCGGGAGCGGGTCCTGACCGAGGCGGCCGGCAACGCCCTGGCGCTGGTGGAGCTGCCGCGCCAGCTGGCGGCCGCCCAGCAGCGGGGGACCGCGCCGCTGCCGGAACTGCTGCCGCTGGGGCGCAAGTTGGAGCGGCTGTTCGCGGACCGGCTGGAGGCGATGACGCCGGAGGTCGGGCGGCTGCTGCTGCTGGGCGCACTGGCCACCGGCCCGGAGTTCGGCGGGGCCGCGTGGCTGCGCGCGGTCGCGGACGACGGCGCGCGGGAGGCCCTGGGCCGGGTCGAGGCGGACGGTCTGGCCCGGCTCGACGCGGCCGGCCAACTGGCCTTCCGGCACCCCCTGGTGCGCGCCGCCGTGGTCTCGGCGGCCTCCGACGCCGAGCGCCGAGCGGCCCACCGCAGCCTGGCCGCGGTGCTCGCACCGGACGACCCCCGGCGGCTGAGCCACGAGGCGGCGGCCGCCTGGCTGCCGGACGAGGACCTGGCGGGCCGCCTGGAGCGGGCCGGGCGCGAGCTGGCCCGGCGCGGGGGTGACGCGGAGGGCGCGCTGCTGCTCGAACGCGGCGCCGGTCTCAGCCCGGGTTCCTGCGACCGTGTCCGCCGGCTCACCTGGGCCGCCGTGATGGCCGCCCGCGGTGGTCAACTGCGCCACGCCGCGGCCCTGGTGGAGGAGCTGCGGACCAGTACGGTGCCCCCGGACATCGCCCCGCTGTTCGCGTACGCGGTGGTCTACGTCGACCAGAGCCACCTGGTCGAGTTCGAGTCCTCCGCCACCCTGCTGCCCGCGGCCCTGGACGCGTTGGCCGCGCCGGGCGCCGACACCTTCGGCGGTCTCACGGAGCAGGTCTTCTTCAAGCTCCTGCTGGCCGCCGGCTACACCGACGACCCCCGGATCTGGCGCGCCCTCGAACGGCACCGGGACGACCTCTCGGAGGTGGGGCGGCTGTGCCTGCGGGCCTGGACCGACCCGGGGCCGGACGCGGCCGCCGCGCTGCGGCGGGTGACCGAGGGGATGACGGAGGAGCAGGAGGCGGGCGCGGCCTGGCTGGTGCTGTGGACGGCGTCGGCGCTCGACTGCCCGGAGAGCGACCTTTGGCAGCGCGTCGCCGGGCTGCACGGCTACGCCACCCAGGGCTCGGTGGCGAAGGCCAAGGCCCACCAGGACTTCCTGCTCGGGCACTGGGACCAGGCGCCCGTCAGCCTGCGCGAGGCCGAGATCGCGGACGAACTGGGCTACCACACCAATGCGTTGATGTTCCGGCAGTACCACGCCCACTTCCTGGCCGGGCGCGGCGACGAGGCCGGGCTACGGGCGGTCGACGAGGCCGTGCGGCCCGCCGCCACCCGGGGCCGGCTGCGGTACGTCCTCGACCGCCTGACCCACCTGCGCGGCCTGGCCGCGCTCGCCCACCGGCGCTACGAGGAGGCGTACGGGCACTTCTGCGGGCTCACCCCGCCCGGGCAGCTGCCCGCGGGCCCGCCCTGGTACCACGCGCTGGTCTTCGACCTGGTGACGGCGGCCGTGCACACCGGACGGCGGGACGAGGCCCGGGCCCACCTGGCGGCCGGGCGGGCGGCCCGCTCCGCGGAGATCTCCGACCGGCACGCCTTCCTGTTCGCGGCCGCGCTCGCCCTGGCCGCCGAGGACGACGAGGTCGAGGAGGCCTACCGGGCCGCGTACGCCGTGCCGGGGGCGGAGCGCTGGGCGTTCGACCTGGCCCGGCTTCGGCTCGCGCACGGCTCGTGGCTCCGGCGGCGCCACCGGCCCGGGGCCCGGGAGGTGCTGCGGGTGGCGCACCACGTGTTCGGGCGCCTGCGGGCCGACCCGTGGACGCGGCACTGCGAGGAGGAACTCCGGGCCGCGGGCGACCAGGTGGCCCTGCCGTCGGTCGGCTCGCGTGGCCCGGGTGGCCCGGGCCGACGCGCTGACCCGGTGTCCGCGCTGACCGGCCAGGAGCTGCGGATCGCCCGGCTGGCCGCGACCGGACTGACCAACCGGGAGATCGGGCAGCAGCTCCAGTTGTCGCCCCGTACGGTCGGGGCGCACCTCTACAAGATCTTCCCGAAGCTCGGAATCACCTCGCGGGCCGCGCTCGCGCACGCCCTCGGCACCGGCTGAGCCGCCTGCCCGGGCCGCCCGCTCGGCCCCCGCCGCAGGACGACAGTCAGATGACCTAAGCCCCCGTTCCGACGGTCCGCCACGCTGGTCGTTTGGGAGGTCGGCGGAAGGGCGGTCAGATGGACGTGCGGGTGACGACCGCGTGGGTCGGGGACGAGGAGAGGACGGAGTCCTGGAGCCGGGAGCTGTCGCGGACGCTGGTCCCGGTGGAGGTGGTGCCGCTCACCGGGCGGCCGCTCGACGGACGGTCGGTGTCGCACCGGCTGGGGTGCGTGCGGATCTCCACGGTGGAGGCGGACGCCGCCCGGGTCTCGCGCACCGCCGCGCTGATCGCCCGGGCACCGGGCGGCGAGGCGCAGGTCGGCGTCGCGGTGCAGGTGTCCGGCCGGGCCGTGCTGGAGCAGGACGGGCGCCGGGCCGAAGTGCCGCCCGGCGGGCTGGTGCTGTACGACACCGCGCGCCCGTACTCCGTCGACTACCCGGAGCGGTTCCGCACCCACCTGTTCCACCTGCCCAGCCGGCTGCTGGCCGTACCCGAAGGCGACCTGCGGCACGCGGTGGGGACGGCGGTCGGCCCGGGGGAGGAGTGCGGGGCGCTGCTGCTGCCCTTCCTCGGGGAGCTCGCCGCGTCCGCGGACGACTATTCCGAGCCGGTCGGGGACCGGCTGGCCGGCGTCGTCGCCGACCTGGTGAGCGCCCTCGTCGCCCAGCTGGCCGGGGACCGCCCGCCGCCCGGGACCGGCGGCCCGAACGAGCACCTGCTCCGGCGGGTCCGCGAGTACGTCGAACGCCATCTCGGCGAGCCCGAGTTGACCCCTGAGCGGATCGCGGACGCCCACCACATCTCGGTGCGCTACCTGCACCGGCTCTTCGAGGGGGAGGAGGTGACGGTGAGCCGGCACATCCAGTTGCGGCGGCTGGAGGAGTGCGCCCGCGAGCTCTCCCGCCGCGGCCGCACCGCCCCCACCGTGTCGGCCGTGGCCCAGCGCTGGGGCTTCGTGAGCGCCAGCCACTTCAGCCGTGCCTTCCGGGCCGCCTACGGGGTCTCGCCGCGCGAGTGGCAGGCCGGTTCCGGCCCGGGCTCCGCCCCGTAGGCGGAGCCCGGGCCGCGGTACCGGCCCACCCCCGCCGGGGAGGTCGGTCAGCGGGCGGTGTGGAGCTCCGCGATGTAGCCGCCCGGGAAGCGGACCATCGCGCTGTCCCGGCCGCCCGCCGTGACCGGCCCCCACAGCACCGACGCGCCGGCCGCCTTCGCCCGATCCAGGGTGGCGCCGAGGTCGGGCACGCCGTAGCCGGTGAGCTCGCGGCCGAAGGGGTGCGGCAGGTGGCCGTCCGTCACGGTGACCGTGGTGGTGCCGAAGCCGGAGGTGAGGCGCAGCAGCCGGTAGGTGGTGCCGGGCAGGCCGATCGCGGCGCCGTCGGCCCGGCGGTCGTCGGAGGTGATCCGGCCGCCGGTGAAGGCCAGGTAGCTGTGCAGGAAGGAGCCGACCGCGTCCGGGGACAGGTAGAGCCGGTTCTCCGGCACGCTCGCCAGGTCCGGGTAGGACGGCGGGGTGGTGTGCACGTAGAGCTGGGCGCTGATCCCGCCGGGGAACTGGACGACGGCGTCCCGGCCGATCGGGTCGGCGAACGGGGCCACCGTCACCGACGCGCCCTGCGAGCGGGCGGCCGCGACGGCCCGGTCCAGGTCGGTGACCAGCCAGCCGGTGCGCTCGGTGCCGAACGGGTACGGGACGGGCGTGGTGAAGTCGAACACCGACAGCGTGCCGACGGGGGAGAGCACCAGCTCGGAGAGCGTCCGGCTGGGGGTGGGCGTCACCTGGGTGGCGGTGGGCCCGATCGTCCGGCCGCCGAAGGTGGCGACCCAACTGGCCACGAAGGCCTGCTCGGTGCCCGGTTCGACGTAGACGTGGGTGGAGTCGTACTGCGGGCCGACGGCGAACTGCCGGTGCGTGCCCGCTGGCCGGGCCGCGTCGCCGTAGGCCACCGAGGCGGTGGGGACGGCGGTCAGCGCGGCGATCGCCGCGGCCAGCGGGACCAGCTTGCGGGCGAAGCCCTTCATCATGGGGGGCCTTTCTGGTTCTCGGTGCACTGCGGGAGGTCCTGCGCACGGGGGTCCGGACCGCCGCCCGGTGCGGGCGGCGGGTGGCAGCGGCCGGGCGGGCCGGAGGCGGATCCGGTTCGCCCGGGAACATGACGGAACGTTAGATCCGTTGCCGGGGCGGGAGTTGGCGCACAGCGCACGGCCTCCGGTCCGCCAGCGCACCGGTGCACCGGGGCCGGTTCCGGACGGTCCGCGGAACGGCCTGAGCCCCGGCCTCCTCCCGTCCGGCAGGACGTGGAGGAGCCGGGGCTCAGGGCCGGGAGCGGCCCGCGGTCACTTCGCGAGGAAGGCCAGCAGCGCCTCGTTGACCTCCTCGGCGTGGGTCCACAGCAGGCCGTGCGGCGCGCCCTCGATCTCCACGTATTCGGCGGAGGGCAGCGCGCGGTGGAACGGCCGGCCGGTGTTGTCGATCGGCAGGATGCGGTCGGCGGTGCCGTGCACGATCAGGGCCGGCACGTCGATCCGCGGGATGTCCGCGCGGAAGTCGGTGTACCAGGTGGACGGCGCGGCGGCCGAGGCGTGGGAGCCGCTGCCGGCCGCGGTGTTCCAGCTGTTGCGGACGGCCTCCTCGCTGATCCTGGTCCCGAGGTTCTCGTCGAGGTTGTAGAAGTCGCGGAAGAACTCGGTGAAGTAGGCGTAGCGGTCGGCCTTCACGGCCGCGATGATGCCGTCGAAGAACTCCTGCGGGGCGGCCCCGTCCGGGTTGTCGGCGGTCTTGAGCAGGCAGGGCTCCAGCGAGCCCAGGAACGCGACCTTGGCGATGCGCGCGGAACCGTACGCGGACACGTACCGGGCGACCTCGCCGGTGCCCATCGAGAAGCCGACCAGGACGGCGTCGTGGAGGTCGAGGGTCTCCAGCACGGTCTTGAGGTCGGCGGCGAAGGTGTCGTAGTCGTAGCCGGTGACGGGCTGGGAGGACAGGCCGAAGCCGCGGCGGTCATAGGTGATCACCCGGTGGCCGGCGGCGAGCAGCGCGGCGCTCTGGCGTTCCCACGAGTGCCCGTCGAGCGGGAACCCGTGGATGAGGACGACCGGCTGCCCGGAGCCGTGGTCCTCGTAGTAGAGCTCGATGGGGGCGGTGTTCTCCTGGCCGACGGTGATGAACGGCATGGGTCGTGCTCACTTTCTCTCGCGCGTAGCGGGCAGCGCGTCCGGCTGCGGTGGTCCACACGCTAGGACCGGCCGCACCCGGACGGTTGCCCCTGCGCGCACCGCGTGTCGTCCGAGAACGCCGTCGGCGGGTACCCGGACCCGGCGGGACGTTCCTCGGCTGACCGCCTGCGCCCACGTCGTCGCGAAGCGCGGGTGCTCTCGGGATCGCGCGTCGGCGTCAGGAACGGAGGGGGCGCAGGCCGGTGCGGATTTCGCCGACCAGGATCCCGGGCTGTTCGAAGGCCGCGAAGTGTCCGCCCCGGTCGGCCTCGCCGTAGTGGATCAGATTGCTGTAGGTGTCTTCGATCCAGCTTCGCGGCAGGCGTGGGACGTCCTTCGGGAAGACGGTGACCGCGACCGGAAGGGTCAGCTTCGGGCCGGAGAAGGTGAGCGCCCTGTTCTCCCAGTAGATGCGCGCGGACGACGCCGCGCTGTTGGTGAACCAGTGGAGGGATATCGCGTCGAGCATGTCGTCCCTGCTGAGGGCGTCCTCGGCGAGGCCGTGGTTGTCGGTCTTGGACTGGAACTTCTCGTAGATCCAGGCCGCCTGGCCGGCGGGAGAGTCCGCCAGGGCGAATCCGACGGTCTCCGGCCTCGTGCCCTGGAGGTGGTTCGACCCGCCGAGCTCGCCGGTGTAGCGGGAGAGGGTCTCCACGGCGTGGCGCTGTTCGGGCGACAAGGTGTCGGGTATCCGTGCGGGAAACGCGAGCTGGGTGTTCAGGTGGATTCCGACCAGCCCCTCGGGCTCCATCGCCCCTCGCGCCTCGACCTGGTCCGGACGCTCACGGAGCGAGCCGTCACCGAGATGACAGCCATACTCGGCGCAGTCAACGCCTCCGGCGCGGAAGCGGACGCGGCGTGGGTGGAGTTCGTCGCCCGCGTCTGGCCGGTGGCGCACCGGTACCGCGTGTTGCTGGCGCTGCGCCGTGGCGAGTACGGCGAGGCGATCCACAGCCTGCTCGGGCCGGTCGACGAGCTCCTCGCCGGCATCGTGGAGCGGGGCCAGGCGGGCGAGGTGTTCGCCCGGCACCTGCCGGCGGGCCTGCTGAGCCAGGTCGCCTACGGCGTCGTGTTCGCCATCGCGGACGGCGACCTGTCGAACGGGACCCTCGGCGCCCGAGCGGCGACGATCACGAGCCTGCTGATGCTGGGAGTTCCGGAGGCGCGCGCCATCGCTCTCGTGGATGACCGGCCCTGATCCGGGGCCGGCCCGGCTCAGCGGGCCGACGGCGAGGGGGCGGCGGGAAGGGGCCGGTCGAACATGGCGCAGACGGCGGCGTCGACCAACGCCCGGTGGGCGGCGGCCGCCTGCGGCCGGGCCAGGTCGAAGACGGTGGCGGTGAGCACGGCCACGGTGCGCGTGCCGCTGCCGTCGGTGTAGGTCTCGCTGGAGTAGCCGGCCGCCTGGCCGTCGTGGCCCCAGACCGTGCCGCAGGGGAGGACGACCTTGCGCAGGCCCAGGCCGTAGCCGTCTCCGTTCGGGGTGTCCGGGTCCTCGGGGACGGTGGTGCGCATCTCGGCGAGCTGGGCGGCGGGGAGCAGCTTGCCCGAGAGCAGGGCGCTGTCGAAGCGGGCCCAGTCCTCGGCGGTGGAGACGATGCCGCCGGCGGCCCACAGGGTGCTCTGGTTGACGACGGTGGTGTCCACATCGGCGGGGCCGCGGTGCGGGCCGGCGAACGAAGTCCCGGGCGGGGTGCCCTGGGGCAGCAGCGGGGCGAGGTGGGCGGCGTCGGGTTCGTAGCCGTGCGCGAGGTGCGGGTCGGCCGTGCCGGTGGTGGGCAGGTGGGTGTCGTGCAGGTGCAGGGGGCCGGCGATGCGCTGCTGGATCAGGTCCCCGAGGCTCTGGCCGGTGGCCTTCTGGAGGATCAGGCCGAGGGCGATGTAGTTGGTGTTGCTGTACGAGAAGCGGGCACCGGGGGCGAACAGCGCGGGTTGGGCGGTGCCGGCGGCGAGGAGTTCGTCCGGGGTCCACCGGTGGGCGTCCTGGCCGGTGAAGGCGGCCAGGACAGCGGGGGTGTAGAGGTAGTTGGCCAGGCCGCTGGTGTGGTCGAGCAGCATCCTCACGGTGATCGCCGACCCGTTGGGGACGAGGCCGGGCAGCCACCGCTCGACCGGGTCGGTGAGGGCGAGGCGGTGTTCGGCGACCAGCTGCAGGACGAGCGTGGCGACCATGGTCTTGGTGTTGGAGCCCATCCGGAACCCGTCACCCGCCGTGAGGCGGTGGTCGGCCATCGACCAGGGGGCCTGATCGGCGATCGTGAGCGGGTGGTGGCCGTCGTCGACCCGGACGATGACGCCCGGCACGCCGGCGTCGACGGCCTGCCGGGCGAGCTCGGCCAGCGGACTACGCGGGTGGGCGGGAGCTGCGGTCGCCGCGCAGGCGCTGAGCGTGACGCCGAGCGCGGCGGTGAGCGCCAACGCCAGGATGCGGTGACGGCGCGGCGTGGTCGGGTGGACAGTCATGGCGGTGTGCTCCTCGTTCGGCGGGAGTTCTTCGGGTACGGCAACGAGCCTGCTGGCAGCAGGTGCGGAGCACACGGGTGCTGGGGAGCCGTCCGGAGGTGGAGTAAACCCCACCGGGGCCGGGGGGAAACCCCAGTGTGCGAGGGCGGGTTGATCGGCCAGGCTGGAGGCGGGCGAGAGAAGGAGGTGGCCGTGATGGCCGGATCGGGCGAGGGGTGCACGGTCACCCACCCGGGCGCGGCGGGCCGCTTCGCACTACTGGGCCACGCCCTGCTGTTGCCGCTCGTCTCGACGGTCGGCGCCGTCCTGGGCTGCCTGTGGATCGCGGCGGTGGCGCTCGTCCCGTTCGGGCTCGGGCTGCCGATGACCCTGCTGTGCGCGGTCGCGGTGCGCCGGTTCGCCGACCGGCACCGGCAGTGGGCCGCCCGGCGACTCGGGACGCCGATCGCCCGTCCCTACCTGCCGACCCCGCCCGGGAACCGGCTGACCGAGCTCCAGGCGCTGCTGCGCGACCTGGCGAGCTGGCGCGACTGCGCCTGGCTGCTCGCCAACTCCGTGGCCTGCTGGCTCACTTCGGGGTTGTCGCTGATCCTCTTCCTCGCCGGACTGTTCTACAGCGGCTACCCGCTGCTGGTGGCGGTGACCCCGCCGGAGGTGTTCCGTGAGCCGTTCGGGTTCTTCGCCGTGCACGGCCTCGGCCAGACGCTCCTGGTCGCCCTGGCGGGGCCGGCCTTCCTCGCGGCCTGGTACCTCTCCTGCGAGCCGCTGGTGCGGCTTCACGCCCACCTGGCGCGCGCCCTGCTGGCCCCGACCGGTAAAGCCGAACTGCTCGCACGAGTAGGCGAGTTGACCGAGTCGCGGGCCGACGTCGTGGACGCCGGAGCGAGTGAGCTGCGCCGGATCGAACGGGACCTGCACGACGGCGCCCAGGCCCGCCTGGTCTCCCTCGGGATGAGCCTCGGCCTGGCCGACCGCTTCGCGGACGACCCCGATACGATCCGCAGACTGCTCGCCGAGGCCCGCGCCTCGACCGCCGACGCGCTGACGGAACTGCGCGACCTGGTCCGCGGCATCCACCCGCCGGTGCTGGCCGACCGCGGCCTGGACGGCGCGGTCCAGGCCCTGGCACTGGCCAACCCGGTACCCACCGAGGTCGCGATCCGGCTGCCGGGACGGCTGCCCGCCCCCGTCGAGTCGGCGGCCTACTTCGCCATCGCCGAAACCCTGACCAACGCGATCAAGCACGCCGGGGCCGGCCGGATCCGGATCGCCGTCGCATTCGCCCACCCACCCGGCCGGACCACCGGCGAGCTGACGATCACGGTGACCGACGACGGCCGCGGAGGCGCCGGAATCGACGACGGCGGCGGACTCCACGGCGTCGCCCGCCGCCTCGCGGCCTTCGACGGCACCCTCACCCTCGACAGCCCCGACGGAGGCCCGACCGAAGTGAGGATGTCACTGCCATGCGCGTCGTCATAGCCGAAGACCTCGCCCTCCTCCGGGACGGCCTGGTGCGCATCTTCCAGGCCTACGGCTGCGAAGTCCTGGACGCCGTCCGCGACGCCCCCTCGCTGCGCCGCGCCCTGACCGTGCACCGCCCGGACATCGCCGTGGTCGACGTCCGGCTGCCGCCCACCTTCACCGACGAGGGCCTGCGTACCGCGATCGAGGCCCGCGAGCGCGTCCCCGGCCTCCCCGTCCTGGTGCTGTCCCAGTACGTCGAGCAGCTCTACGCCCGCGAACTGCTCTCCGACCGGGCCGGGGCGGTCGGCTACCTGCTGAAGGACCGGGTGATGGAGGTCGACCAGTTCATCGGCGCGGTCCGCCAGGTCGCCGCCGGCGGCACGGTGATGGACCCGGACGTGGTGACCGCACTGCTCGACCACCGCTCCACCGACCCACCGCTCCGGGCCCTGACCCCGCGCGAGCGCGAGGTGCTCGCCCTGATGTCCGAGGGGCGCACCAACGCGGCCATCGCGAGCCGACTGCTCATCTCGGAGAAGGCCGTCAGCAAGCACAGCAACAACATCTTCACCAAACTCGGCCTGGAGCAGTCCGAGCACGACAACCGCAGAGTGCTCGCCGTGCTCGCCTACCTCCAGGCCTGACGGGCAGCCGGACTCTGCTCGGCCTTACCGATTGCTTACGCCCCTGGTGGGCGCTTGACCTGTCGGCACCCGCTGGATTGACTCGACGTCACCGACATCGGTGCGGGCGGGGGGCGGGGGGATCATGGACTGCCGTGCCGTGCTCGAAGTGGTCGTCGGCGCGGCTCGGTCGGCTGCCGGGCCGCTGGATCCTCAGGAACCATGGAATCACCCTGGCCGGCCCCCCGGTCACGGACCTCGTCGACGTAGTGCCGCCCCAGGCCCTGCGCGAAACGATGCGCGAGATGCTGCCGGGCCTCATGGAAGACCTGCGGACCTGGGCCCGCTTCGACATTGCCTGGAGTCAGCGCTACGCGGTGACCACCTACTGCCGGGCACTGTTCACCCTGCACACCGGCGAGGTGACCTCCAAGCGCGGCGCACTGGAATGGGCGCGCGAAACCCTTGACCCGCGCTGGCGCCCCCTGCTCACGCAGGTGATCCAGGACCGGGAGCTGGGCTGGGACCCGACCGACCCGCCACGACCGGGCAGCCTCGAAGCGATGTACGCCTTCGGCGTCTACGCGGAGTCTTTCGCCGGCTGAACGGAGCCGGGCCGGGCCGGAGGGTGTGCCCGGTGCGGCCGGCGCCGAGCGATTCGGCGGGCGCGTCCGTCAGTCCTGCCGGGTCAGCCCCTGCAGCAGGTAGTGCAGTCCGGCGTCGATGGCCGTTTCGCGCTCCGCGGGGGAGCGGTGCGGCTGCAGGTCGAGCAGAATCGTGGCCAGGCCGTGCACGGTGGCCCAACTGGCCATGACCGCAGCGGCGGTCTCCTCGGCGGGCAGGCGCCCGGCCGCGGTGAGGCGTTGCAGTGCGGCCAGCAGCAGGGCGTCGGGCTTCGGGCGGTGGTCGGCGCCGGGGTCCGGCCGGTCCTCCCCGTGGCCCGGGGTGCCGACTCCGGCGGGGTTGCCGTCCATCGCCATCCGGAACAGGCCTGGTTCGGCGAGCGCGAAGTGCACGTACGCGCGCCCGACGTCGCGCAGGTGCTGGGCGGCGGCCGCTTGCCGGTCGGCGGGCTCGGTCACCCCGGCGAGTTCGGCGGTCATCGCGGCGGCCATGTCGCGCAGTGTGTGCTGGGAGACGGCGGCCTTCAGCTCGGCCAGCGTGCCGAAGTGAGTGTACACCGCGTTGGGCGACACCCCGACGATCCGGGTGACCTCCCGCAGCACGACGGCCTCGGGCCCGCCCTGGCGGGCCAGTTCGGTCCCGGCCGCGACGAGTGCGGCCCGCAGCTCACCGTGGTGGTAGGTGGAACGGGTGCGCGGTGCTCTGGTGGCCATGCCGTCGATCCTGGCACGGATGATCCGGCCGCGGCCAGCGCCCCGGGGTCTGCGCTCCCGGCTGCCGGGTCAGCCTGGTGTGTCGGCGGCCGGGGCGGCCTGGTGGCGGGCGGGGGAGGGGGCCATCCGCAGGCCGGGCAGGCCGCGGCGGCGGATCATGAGTTCGGCCACGACGATGTTCGGCAGCCAGCACAGGAAGGGGACGACGGAGTAGGCGTTGCTGAACATCCGTGCGCCGTCGGCATGGCTGCCGGCCAGGGCCTGGACGCCGATCAGCAGGCCGAGCCAGAGCCGCAGCGTCGGTGCGGCGAAGGTCAGGGCGAAGTTGCGGATCATCCAGGCGCGGTGGCTCGGCAGGTCCCGGTCGCGGATCGCCCGGTAGCCGCGGTAGCCGGTCCAGGCCCACAGCGCGGCCAGGCTGCCGAAGCCGAAGAACCCGGACATCCCGGCGGCGCTGAAGAACGACATCACGAAGCCTGCGGCGGCCGCGAGGCCGACGGTGGTCAGGTAGAGGCGGCCGACCCAGCGGTGCAGGCCGGGGCCGCGGCGGCGGATCGCCCGGACGAACTGGAACGGACCCACCGTCAGGGACAGCCCGGCCGCCACGATGTGGGTGTAGAAGGCGAGTTGGACCGGCAGCGGGCGGTGCGCGTAGTTGTCCGCGAGCCCGACGCGCTGCGCGCCGAGCGTCTCCAGGCTCCCGGTGGCGTACTGGCCGACGAAGTAGCCGGCGATCGCCAGCGAGAGCAGCGTCATCACCGTCCAGTTCAGCCGGGGGCTGCCGCGCCGCGGCCGGTTCCCGGTCGGGGCGGGGGTGGGTATCGGTGTGCTGGTCACGTCGCGAACCTCTCTGCGGGCAGGCGGAGTTGCGCGTGGGAGCGGGGGAGTGCCGCCGGGCGGCGGAGTGGCGCCGACGGGGGCGCGAAGGCCCCCGCTCCCTAATCTGGACACTGTCCAGATTAGGGAGCGGGGAACTCGGGTGTCAATGTGTGAGGGGTGCGCTCGCGCTGTTGTCCGGCGAGCCGTCAGTTGGTGCCCGCGGGACGGCCCGGCTGGGGCGCCGGACGGGCGGCGGCCGTCAGGCGGGCAGTTCGAACCCGAGGGCGCTCAGCGCCTCCTCGGCGGCCTGCTGGTCCTGCTGGTAGCTGCCGCCGGAGACCCCCAGGCCCCCGACGCACCGGCCGTCGTCGGTGATCGGGTAGCCGCCGCCGACCGCCGTCAGGCGCGGGTGGCCGGCCAGCGGTGCGACCTGCGGGTCGGCCAGGTAGCCGTTCCACACGTGGGTCGGGGTGTGGAACGAGGCCGCGGTCCAGGCCTTGTCGAGGGCGACCTCGGCGGTGAGGAACGGCGCGCCGTCGGCGCGGTCGAAGGCCAGCAGGTGGCCGCCCTGGTCGGTGACGGCGACGGCCGCCGTGAAGCCGATCCGGGCGGCGGCCGCGTGCACGGCCGTGATGAGCGCGCCGGCGGCCGCCTGCGTGATCGAGCCGGTCGGGGCTGACTTCTGCGGCAGGTCGGTGGTCATGAACAGTCTCCAGGAGGTGCCCGGCCGGTCGGCCGGTGGGGTGCGGCCCGGCTAGCGCAGCGGCGAGGCCGGGGTGGGGGTGACGCGGGTGACGACGGACTTCTCGGCGATCAGCAGGCCGTGGACCACCGGGCCGATCTCCTTCGTCCAGCGCTCGCTGCCGTAGACCGCCGCGAGGGCGGCCTCGGCGTGGGCCTCGTCCTCGAAGCGCCGGATCCAGACGTAGCCGTCCTCGTCCTCGTCGTCGGTGAAGGAGGCGGTCACGTCCATGCCCAGGGAGGCCTGGAACGGGATGACCACGTCCTCCATGTAGCGCACCCACTCGTCCCGGCGCCCGGGCCGGGCCTGGTAGCGGCGGATCTCGTAGTACACGGTTTCACTCCAACTGTGTTGCGGGGAGGGTCAGTCGGTGAGGGTCAGGACGAGCTTGCCGCGGGTGCGCCCGGCCTCGCCGCGGGTGTGGGCCTCGGCGACGCGCTCCAGCGGGTAGGTCGCCTCGACCTCGACGGTCACCTCGCCGGCGTCGATCAGTCCGGCGATCGTCGTCAGCGCGGCGCCGTCCGGCTCGACCAGGAACGGGCTGACGCGCACGCCCGCGGCCTCGGCCGCGGCGGCCAGCTCCGGGGAGACGCCGGCCGGGACGGTGACCAGCAGGCCGTCGGGGCGCAGGACCTTCAGCGAGCGGGTGCTGCTGTCGTCGTGGGCGTCGCCCACCAGCTCGATGACGACGTCGACGTCGGCGACGACCTCCTCGAAGCGGGTGGTCGTGTAGTCGACGGTCTCGTCCGCGCCGAGCTCCTTGAGCCAGGGGTGGCGGGCGGCGCTGGCGGTGGCGATCACGTGGGCGCCCAGGTGACGGGCGAACTGGACGGCGAAGTGGCCGACCCCGCCAGCCGCGGCGGTGACCAGGACCCGCTGCCCGGCCGTGACGTGGGCGGTGTCGACGACGGCCTGCCAGGCGGTCAGCGCGGCCAGCGGCACGGCGGCGGCGTGCACGTGGTCGATCGTGGCCGGCTTGCGGGCGAACTGGCGGGCCGGGGCGGTGACGTACTCGGAGTAGCCGTTGGCGACGCGCGGGAACCACGGCATGCCGTAGACCTCGTCGCCCGCCTTCAGGGTGGTCACGCCGAAGCCGACCTCCTCCACCACGCCGGACACGTCCCAGCCGAGGGTGAACGGCGGCTCGCCGAGCAGACCGGCCATGCCGGAGCCGGCCCGGGTCTTCCAGTCCACCGGGTTGATGCCGGCGGCGTGCACCCGCACCAGCACCTCGGTGGGCAGCGGCACCGGGCGCGGCGCCCGCTCGACCCGCAGTACCTCCGGGCCACCGAAAGCGTCCTGGACCACCGTGCGCATCATGTCTGCGGACATGCTTCATCTCCTGAAAGAGGACTCTGCGGAGGGCCGTCGGCGGCCCTCCCTCGACGTCGACGAAGCTATCCGGATGGGGGTGGTTACCTTCAAGGTCCAGTACTTCCCATTGGGAAGTGACCTGGTGAGGAGGGGTGCGACCGATGCGCCCCGGCGGGCCCCGGGAGGCCGTCAGCCGTCTCGTCGAAGCGGCGTGCTCGTTCCGGTGCCGCCGTCCTCGTCCGGGGCGAACGCACCGGGGTCGGCAGCGCGGTCCGGCGTCCCCGCTGCTCGGACGAACTCGGTCGGTGTTCGGCCGTACTGCCGCTTGAAGGCGCGGATGAAGTGGCTGCTGTCGGCGAATTGCCAGCGGGCGGCGAGTTCGGAGACAGCGGGACGACCCTGCGGTGCGGCGAGTTCACGTCGGGCGGCTTCGAGTCGGCGACGCCGGATGTACCCGGCGACGGTCTCGTCGGTCGCCGCGAAGGCGCGGTGCAACGTCCGGACGGAGACGCTGAGTTCGCGCGCGAGCAGGGTGGGGGAGAGTTCCGGATCCGCGAGGCGGGCGTCCGCCAGGTTCTGGGCCGCGCGGGCCAGGGCGGGCGCCAACTGGGGCTCGGCGGCATCGGCCTGCTGCCGCAGTACTCCGCCGGCCAGTTCGATCAGGGCATGGTGGGCGGACCGCACACCGGCGGCCGTGAGGTCGGCGAGGTTCTGGCGGACCACGTCCGTGTGCGCCAGGAGCAGGCGCATCTCGGCGGAGTCGGCGGAGGCGGCGATCAGCCGGTCGCCGATCAGCGGGCCGAGCTCGTCGGCCGGAAGGATCAGCACCTTCGCCGCTGCGCTCCGCGCCGCCTCGAACGTCACCGGACCGGCGCGTTGGGCCATGAAGCCTCCTGCCGGTACGGCGATCTGATGTCATCGTGTGCGGCGCGGGTTCGGCGGGATCCACGGTCGCGGGGCTGCTCGCGGCCGACGAGGATCTGCGGGTGCTGCTGCTGGAGGCGGGCCCCGACGACGCCGACGAGCGCGTCTCGGACCCCGACCGATGGTTCGAGAACCTCGGCAGCGAGCGCGACTGGGGCTATCTGACCGCACCGGGCGCCCGGATCGACGACCGGCGCCTGTTCTACTCGATGGGCAAGGGCCTCGGCGGCGGGTCGAGCATCAACGTGGGGGTGTGGTCGCGCGGGCACCGCAGCGACTGGGACGCGTTCGCCGCAGGCTGCGGGGACCCGCGCTGGGACTACCGGTCGGTGCTCGCGGCCTACCGGGACCTGGAGACCTGGCACGGTGAGCCCGACCCCGAGCGGCGGGGCACGGGCGGCCCGATGCACATCCGGCCGGCGCAGCCGTTGCACCCGTTCTTCGCGGCGATGCTGGCCGGCGCGCAATCGGCCGGGCTCGACCGATTCGCCAGCCCGAACGGGGAGTTGGCCGAGTACGGCGCCGGGTGTGCGGTCCGGGACGAGATCGTCGAGGACCGCACCCGGCGTTCGCCCTACCGCGCGCTGGTCGCCCCTCGGATCGGGCAGCGCAACCTGACCGTGCTCACGGGGACGACGGTCACCGAGGTGCTGTTCGACGGCACCCGCGCGGTCGGCGTCGAGGCGGTGCGCGAGGGCCGCCCCGTGCGCTTCCGGGCCGCGCGCGAGGTGGTGCTCAGCCTCGGGGCGGTGCAGACCCCGAAGATCCTGCTGCAGTCGGGCATCGGACCGGCGCGTCATCTGGAGCAGGTCGGCATCGCCGTCCGCGAGGACCTCCCCGGCGTCGGGGCCGACCTGGACGACCACCTGCTGGTCGGCTGCGTGTGGGAGGCCGATGCGGCGGCGGAACTGCCGCCGCCACCGCGTGCCCAGGCGGTCTGCTTCTGGGGCAGTGACGACGGCCGCGCCGACGCCCCGAAGTTCGTCATGTACTCCGGCGCGAGCGCCTTCATGAGCCCCGAGGCCCAGGCGCGGTACGGCAGGCCGGAGGCCGCCTTCACCTTCCTCCTCGGCATGCGCCTGCGGTCGCGCGGATCGGTGCGCCTCGCTGACGCGGACCCGGCGAGCGCGCCGCTGATCGAGACCGGTTACTTCGACGAACCCGGCGACCTGCGCGACGCCGTCGAGGCCTACCGGTTCGCCGAGGAGATCGCCCACACGGAGGCGATGAGCCCCTACCGCGGCTCCCGGGCCATCCCCGGGAAGGGCACGGACGCGGAGCTCGCCGCCTACCTCCGCACCGCGGCCACCACGTTCTGGCACCAGTGCGGGACGGCCAGGGTCGGCACCGACGCCGACGCGGGTGCCGTCGTTGACTCCGAGCTGCGGGTCCGCGGGGTCGAAGCCCTGCGCATCGCCGACGCCTCCGTGCTGCCGCGCGTGACGTCGGGCAACACCATGGCGCCGTGCGTGGTGATCGGACACCGTGCTGCCGAACTGATCCGGGGCGATTGACGGGTGCCGACACCGCCCGCCGCCTCCGGTGGCCGGGGAAACCGGCCCTCACCCGGACGGTCACCCGGGCCCGGCTGGGCTCCGCCGGGGACGGTCACCCGGCCGTGAGCGGTGCGAGGCGACGGCTGAGGCGGTGGACGGCCTCGGCGGTGCGGGGGTCGGTGGCGGCGCGGAAGGGTGTGACCGGCTGTGCCCGGGGGCCGATGACGAGGCCGGTCCGGCCGGTCAGCGAGACGTCGGTCGCCGCGAAGATCGAGGGCCTGGCCGCCACGGAGGCCGGGCCCGAGGTCGAGCGTTCGAACTTCCGCCGGACGAGCGGCCAGAGCAGGCGCAGGCCGGGGGAGACGATCCTGGGGTCGCGCAGGGTGCCGTTGGTCATGTCGGTCGCGGCGCCGCCGGGGTCCGCGGCGAAGACCGATACGCCCGTGCCGTCGAGTCGGCCCGCCAGGTCGAGCGTGTAGGCGAGGTTGGCGAGTTTGGCGCGGCCGTACCAGTGGAAGCCGTAGTACCCGCCGGGCGGCTCGACGGCGTCGAAGGTCCGCTTGGCGACCCCGATCGCGCCCGAGGTCACGTTCACGATCCGGCTCGGCGCGCCGGACCGCAGCGAGGGCAGCAGCAGTTCGGTCAGCAGGTACGGCGAGAGGTGGTTGACGGCGAAGCTCGCCTCGATCCCGTCGACCGAGTCCTGCCGGTCCGCGAACATCGCGCCGACGTTGTTGACCAGGACGGTCAAGGGGCCCTCGGCGGTGATCCGCTCCGCGAGCGTGCGGACCGCGTCGAGCGAGGCGAGGTCGGCGGCCACGAACCGGGCGGGATGCGCCGGTGCCGTGGCGTTGATCCGTTCGACCGCCCGGGCGCCGCGCTCGGCGTTGCGGCCGACCACGGTGACCGCCAGGCCGGCCGCGGCCAGTCCCAGGGCCGTCTCCCCGCCGATGCCGGCGGTTCCGGCAGTGACCAGTGCCGTCCTCCGCATGGCACACCCCTTCCAGCTGTACGAATATCCGGATGACTTATCCGGTTGCTTCACCGTAGCAGATGTGGATGGGCTATCCGCTTATCGATTCGGATGGGCTATCCAGTTAGACTGCTCCGATGACGACCCCACCTCTGCGCAAGGACGCCGCCCGCAACTGGGAGCAGATCGTCGCCGTGGCCCGCGAGCTGGTGGACGCGGGTGTGCCGCTGCAGCTCAACGACGTCGCCCGCCGCGTCGGCATGGGCGTCGGCACCGTCTACCGGCACTTCCCGACCACCGAGGCACTCCTGGAGACCGTCGCCACCCGCAGCCTGGAGCTGCTCGTCGCCCACGGCGAGCAGGCGCTGGCCGACGACGATCCCTGGCGCGCCCTGGCCGGCTTCCTGGCCCGCACCATCGAGGCGCAGGTCACCGACGCCTCGCTGTCCGCGGTCACCGCGGCGCCCACGGACGCCTTGCCGCACACCACCGAACTGAAGCAGACCCTGTGGTCGCTCGGTGGGCGGCTGCTCGACCGGGCGCGTGCCGCGGGAGTCGTGCGGGCCGACCTGACCTCTGCCGACCTGGTCCCGCTGATGTGCGGCATCGCCTACGCCGCGGCCGTCCACGGCGGCGCAGACGATGCCGTTGCCCGCACCGACACCGCCCAGCGCTACCTGACCGCCCTCCTGGAGGGTCTGCACACCGGCTGACCCGGGACGACCCACGGTGGCCGGTGACGGTGTGCGGCTGACCGGGTGCCGGCGACGCGGTGACAGCTGTCACCCAATGGTCCCCAGCGTCAACACCGCGGCGCTGTACGGGGCGAGTGGAACGGCGCAGTCTCCCTGGCGGCATTTCACGTGGTCGGCGGCGCCGGGCCGGATGGTGCCGTCGGCGGCCACCGGCGCGCCTTGGACCCGGACGCCGTCGGTTGCGGACAGGGACGGTCCGGTCAGGTGGAGCACGGCCGCGGTGGTGGCCTCGGTGCCGCGGACGGCGATGCTGGTCGCTCGCGGTGTCAGGTTCTCGACCAGGACCCGGACGGTGCCGTCGGCGCCGAGCAGGGCGTGTGCGGCGATGTTGTCGCCGGTCTTCACGGCGGTCGGCAGCAGGCGGCCGGTGCCGAGGAGGTGGGCGAAGTAGAGCCCGTAGTAGACGGGCATCGCCCGGTACTGGTGCGGTCCCGCCGCGCAGAACGGGGTGTATCCGGCGCAGTGGTCGCCGAGTTGGCCGTGCAGGTTCACGCCCTGGGCGCCGTGTTCCGCGGCGACCAGGGCGTAGTCGGCGGCCCACAGCGCGGACGCGTAGCTGTCGGAGACTCCGGGAATCCCGCTGCACGAAGCGGAGTTCGTCTCGCTGAGCCGGAACGGGACGCCGGCCTTGGCGGCGGAGCGGGCGGCGTCGGCGACGGTGGTCGCCTCCCGCTGGGCGACGCCCCTGGACAGGAGTTCGGCGGCGGTGGCGTTCGGCTCGCTGCAGTGGGACAAGGGGTAGAAGTGGCGGGTCAGCAGGCCGATCCTGCCCTTCTCGGCCGTGGCGTAGTCGGTCAGCCACGCGCCGCCGGCGGTGTCCGGGCCGGCCTGCTTCGCCGTCGGGGCGCCGGACCGCACGGCGGCGAGACACCGGTCGGCCTCGGCCAGGTAGCTCTGCACCGAGTACGTCGGCGGCCGCAGCTTGCGGAAGTAGTAGTCCGGCTCGTTCCCGCACGCGATGGCGGCCAGCCGGTCGCCGAGGGCGGTGGACACCGCCCGGGCGTCCTGGGTGACCGTCGGGGCGTCGAAGTGCCCGAGGTCCTCGCTGTAGAGGACCTTCCAGTCGGTGGCCCTCGTCAGCCGTTCCAGGCCGGCCAGCCCGGCCGGAGTGGCGGCGCGGTAGCCCTCGTCCACGGTGTTGCCGCCGAACCTGAGCACGCCCTGGCCGAGGTTCGTCAGCAGCTGGGGCAGGTTGCCGACGGTGTCGAAGTCACCGCTGTTGACCCCGTAGGTGTTGCTCTCGAACGAGAAGCCGTAGTAGCCGGCGGCGATGCCGCCGAGCGCCGGCCCTTTGGTGTCGATGGTGACGGTGGCCGGCGCCGCGGCCGTTCCGAGTGCCGTGGCGGGTGCCGCTCCGACGGCCATGGCCAGGGCCAGTCCGGCGGTGACGGCGACTGCTCGTGTGATGCCGATTCGCGTGATGTCGATGCGCATGGGCGACAGCTCCGACCTGTGAGGGTTCTCCGGGTTGCCCGAGGGCGCCGGTCCGGGAGGCGACCGGTCGGATTCGACCGTAGGACCGACGCCCTCCCGAGGAGGTGCCGGCGGGCGGGGCGTCACACTTCGGTAATCGCCGCGCTACTGAAGGTCGCCCGGGAAGCCGAGTAGCGTCTCGCACTGCTCAGTCGAATCTACGTCCGTTCGCTTGGCAGGGAAGGCAGTTGGGGCTGCCGGCCTGTTCCGGCGGCGGCAAGGAGGAATCATGGAAAGGCTTCGTCCGCGGAACCGCGCGGTCGCGCTCGTGGCGGTCCTCACCCTGACCGCCCTGGGTGCCTCCACCACCACGGCCCTGGCCGACGACCCCGGACAGGGGCCGGGCGGCTCCAACCCCGGTGACGGTCCTGTCGGGTCGTCGTTCTTCATCGGCAACTGCATCACCGCCAACCACATCACGGTGGCCCCCGACGTGGTCCCGTTCTGCGGCGTCGCCCGCGCGTCCTACAACGCGACCGGGGACGTGCTCACGCGCCACGCGAGGTTCGTCGGCAACGACATCCGCGTCCTGGGCGGCACCCTCCGCATCTCCGGCGGGATCTGGGAGGCCAACCACATCATCGCGGACAAGATCATCATCCAGGGCAACGCGATGTTCGTGGGCAACAACCGGTTCATCGGCAACGTCTACGTCGAGGACATCGACGCGATCGCGAGCGAGCTGGAGAACCTGGAGGTCTGCACCGACCACTTCCTGTCGGACTACACCGCGACCGAACACGACGGCGAGAGCTCACTCCACCCGCGCGAGACCGGGATCCACACCGGCAACATCGCCGCGGCCAGCGAGATCCCGGTGCACGACAGCTTCAGCTACATCCACAGGTCCTGCGCGAGGATGCTGAAGGCGAACGACTTCAGCTACTTCAGCGCGGTCGCGACCGCCCGGCACCCGCGCGCCAACCTCACCTCGAACCCGGTCATCCGGTACGCCGACCTGAAGGCCATGTCGAGCGAACTCAAGAGCTGCCGCGCCAAGATGAGGGCGACGAACATCCGATCCGGCGCGGGACCCGCCCTGCGGGAGCTGCTCAACTGCTCGAACGCGGTCGTGCACGACGAACTGTGACGCAGGGGCGGCGGACCGCCCGCGCCGCCGGGGCCGGCAGTCGCGCTCCTGACCGGGAGCCGCGTTCGGGGCCGTCCACCGGGTCCGCCGTCCATGCTCGCCGGGCCGGCCCGGCCCAGCACGTGCCCGGAAGCCGGACTCCGGATCGGCGCTCCGGCGATGGAGCATCCGCCGAGGCCGGCGCGGTCACCCGTGAACAGATCTCAATGGCGTCCGGGAACCTCGCTGACGACAACGGCGAACGGCCTCCGGCATGAGCTCTGTCACAAGCCGTGAGGGGCGATTTCTTCAATCGTTTTCGGATATTCCGGTGCGTCGTATCCCCACCCTGCGTCGCCGACGACAATGCGCCCCGGATTCGGCGCGGTTCCCGCTCCGTCCTGTCGGGAGGAGCGGGACCGTGCGTCCGTGCGGTGGGGAAGTGCTGTGTCGGGGTGCCTGGCCCGGTGTGTTCTGCCGCATGAGTACGGAGCTGTCGGGGCGCACTGGCAGGTAGTCGGCGGTGCCCTGGCGTCCATGGTGACCACGTACCAGCCGTCGCGGACGAGTTCGGCGACGGCACCGAGAGCCTGCCGGGTTCCCCCGGTGGCCGGCGCGCGGCCTCATGATGCGACCTGTGATCGGCCTCGGTGCCATGCGGCCACCGCAGGCCGCAGGTCAGCCGGTTGCGGGACGCAGGTTGGTCATGAGCCGGCCGAGGGCGAACTCGAAGCGGTCGTGTCCGGTGCCGGAGATCAGCTCGGCGGCATGGCGTCGGGTCTGCGGGAACCTCTCGGCGGGCAGTGCGGTGAAGCGGTCCAGCAACTCCTCCCGACTGAGCACCCATTCCTGATCCTGGTCTGGGTGCCGGCGCCGTTGCCGGACCAGGGACTGCTCCAGCGCGTAGGCGCTGACGTAGAGGGACATCGCGTCGCGGGCCCATCCGGCGGTCCTCGGGTCGACGCCGCCCGCGAGCAGGATCGCCAGGATTCCTTCGCCGACCCGCAGTGTCTCGAGGTTGGTCGGCACCATGGCCAGCGCGGCGCGGGAGACTCCGGGGTATTCCAGGTAGAGGTCGCGGATCTGGGTGTACACCCCGAGCAGCTGCTCGCGCCAGGCGGCCGGGTCCGGTTCGGGGAGCACGACCTCGGCGTAGAGCCGGCCGATCAGCAGGTCGTCGATGTCGTCCTTGTTGACGATGTGCGCGTACAGCGAGGACGGGCCGGTGCCGAGCACGGCGGCGACCCGGCGGATGGTGAGCGCGTCGTACCCCTCGGCGGCGACGACTTCCAGGGCGGCGTCGGTGATCCGCTCGACGGTGATCGGCTTCTTGCGTGGTGCCGACGCGGCGGCCTCCGTCGCGGGTTGGGCGTGGCGGGCTGCGCGGCGTCGGCGGGGATCGGCGGGCATGCCGGCCAGCATACCTTGACACGATCTAAGTTCGTTGCGTAGAACTTAGATCGTCAGGGCGAACTTAGTTCGTTCCGCGGTCCCGTCACGGAGGTGTGAGATGCGAGTGTCCGTCGTCGGAGCCGGGCTCGGAGGCCTGGCCCTCGCGCAGGGTCTGCGCGGTGCCGGGATCGAGACCGACGTGTTCGAGCGCGACCCGGGGGTCGCCGCACGGTTCCAGGGCTACCGGCTAGTGCTGGACCCGGTCGGATTCCAGGCGGTGCGCGACTGCCTGCCCAAGCGCTGGCACCCGCTGCTCGACGAGATCGTCATGGACGCCTCCGCCGAGCAGCTCATCCTGGACCCGCAGCTCAACGAGATCGGCAGGCTCGGCGCGAGCCGGACCGGCATCGTGGTCGACCGGCAGGTGCTGCGACACCTGCTGCTGACCGGCCTCACCGTGCACACCGACGCCGCACTGACCGGCTACGACGTACTCGCCGACGGCAAGGTCCGAGCCCGCTTCGCCCGCCGCGACCCGGCCACCGCCGACCTGCTCGTCGGCGCGGACGGCGTCACCTCCGCCGTCCGCGGCGTGCTCTCGCCCCGGACCACCCCGACCGACACCGGCGTCCGCTTCGTCATCGGCCGCACCCCGCTGACCGACGAGTTCGCCGGCCTCTCCAAGGCCTACGGCTCGAAGATCACGGGCAACGGCGTCAGCCTCCTGCTCGGCGCGATGCGCTTCCGCACCCCACCGAAGCAGGCCGCCGAACAACTGGCCCCCGACGTCACGCTCCCCGACATCGGCGACTACGTGCGCTGGGCCATGATCCTGCCGCCGAACGACTCGCTGGCGGACCTGACCGCGCAGGATGCCGTGCTGTCCAGGATGGAGGGCTGGCACCCCCAGCTGCGCGCGCTGATCGAGCACGCCGACCCGGACAACAGCACCCTGCTGTCCATCCGGGCGGTCAGGCCCGGTGAACGCTGGGCGCCCGGCCCGGTCACGCTGCTCGGCGACGCGATCCACGCCACCTCCCCGACCGGCGGCAACGGCGCGAACACCGCGCTGCGCGATGCCGACCTGCTGCGCCGCCGCCTGATCGAGGCCGACGGAGGCCGCCGGGACCTGCTCGGCGCGGTCGACGACTACGAGCGGCAGATGTTCGAGTACGGCGCCGAGGCCGTGCGCAGCAGTCTCGAGAAACTGCCGGCCTTCGCCCCCGGCGCGAAGCTTTCCTGAGGCCTAAGTTCACCTCAGGCGGCCGGGCCGGACCGCTGGGCCGGGGTGGCTCACACCTGGGCCATGCCGCCGTCCGCGAAGAGCTCGACGCCGGTGATGAAGCTGGAGGCGTCGCTGGAGAGGAAGACCGCGGCCCTGCCCATCTCGCGCGGGTCGGCGATCCGTCCGGTCGGGTTGCCCTCTCCCATGGTCCGGACGGCGGCGTCGACCTGGTCGGCTCCCTGGGTCATCGCCAGTGCGCTGCGCAGGGAGTCGGTGTCGACCGCGCCGGGGCCGAGGATGTTCATCCGGACGCCCGATCCCTTGGTGTCTTGGATCCAGGCCCGGACGAAGTTGCGGACCGCGGCCTTCGAGCCGCCGTACAGGCTCATCCCGCGCGGCGGCTGGATGGATGCGGTGGAGCCGATGATGACGACGGTGCCGCCGGGCGGCAGCAGCGCGAGCGCGGGCTGGACGGTGAAGAGGACGCCCTTGGCGTTGACGTTGAAGGTCCGGTCGAACTGCTCCTCGGTGATGGCGCCGAGCGGGGCGTGTGCGCCGATCCCGGCGTTGGCCACGACCGCGTCGAGTCGCCCGTGATGCTCCTTCACCTGCCGGTAGGCGGCCTCCATGTCCGCGAGCCTGGTGACGTCGGCGACGATCCCCGAGCAGTTCGGCCCGATCACCGCGACCGCCTCGTCGAGCGCCTCCTGGTCCAGGTCGGTGATGACCACGCGGGCGCCGTTGGCGACGAACTCCTGGGCGATGCCCAGGCCGACCCCGGAAGCGCCGCCCGTGATGACGGCGACCTTTTCTGCGAGCGAGAGGCTCATCTTCTTCTCCTCTGATCTGAATGAGTGGATTGCCGTGCGCTGCCTTCGCGGCGGCAGTCGTGCGGATGGGTCGGAGGCAGGCGTGCGCGCCCATGCGCGCCCGTGTGCGGCCGATGCGGGGCCGCATGCCCTAGAGTGGAAGTGGAGACGCCTCCAGTTCCTTCACTGTAAGTGGAGGCGTCGCCGGTTAGCAAGCACGGGATGACGGGAGACTTCGGATGGCCGGCGAGACAGGGCGCCCGCTACGGGCCGACGCGCAGCGCAATCGGGACAAGATCCTCTCGGCCGCGGTGCGCGTCTTCGCCGAAGAGGGACTGGAAGCGCACATGGAGCGCATCGCCAAGGAGGCCGGCGTCGGCTCCGGCACGCTCTACCGCAACTTCCCCACCCGGGAGGTCCTCATCGAGGCCGCCTACCGCAACGAGCTGGTCCGGCTCTGCGACGCGGCCCCCGACCTGCTGGCCGAGCTGCCCCCACGCGAGGCCCTGCGCGCCTGGACGGGCCGCTTCATCGACTACGCGACCGCCAAGCTCGGCATGGCCGACGCCCTGCGCGCCCTCGTCGAGACCGGCGTCAACCCCTACGCCCAGAGCCACGAGATGATGATGGCCGCCCTGACCTCGCTGCTGGCCGCCGGCGTCGAAGCCGGCACCATCCGCTCCGACATCGGCGCCACCGACATGTTCGCCGCCCTCACCGGCATCGCCCTCACCTCGGGAAAGCCGGAGCAGCGGGAGCAGGCCGAACGGCTCCTCGACCTCACCCTGGACGGCCTGAGCACCGACCGGCACTGACCTGCGGCGGGGCCGCGGTCCCGAGTGCCTGTGTGCCGATCACCGCGAGCAGGGCCAGCCGTTCGGCGTCCTCGGTGCCGGGTTCGGCCGTGTAGACCATGATCCGCAGATCGCTGCCCGCGACGCTGAGCACGTCGCAGTCCAGCGTCAGCGCTCCCACCTGCGGGTGGTCGATGGTCTTGCGCGAGGACTCCTGGTGTCCCACCGCGCCGGAGTTCCACAGTTCGGCGAACCGCTCGCTGTTGCCGCGCAGTTCGGCGATCAGTCGCCGCAGCCGTGGATCCGCCGGGTAGCGGCTCGCCGTCGCCCGCAGGTCGGAGACGACCGCGGTCTCCAACGCCCGCCGGGACTCCGGGGTGTGGCGGACCCGGCTGCCCGGGCCGAGGAAGTTCCGCCACGCTCCGTTGCGCTCCTTGCCGTGCCGTTCGCCCATCAGCGCGGTGTAGAGCGGATTGGCCAGCAGCAGCGTCCACGCCGCGTCGTGGACCGCGACGGGTGTGCCGGTCAGCCGGTCCAGGATCCGTTGCACGCCGGCCGGGATGTAGGCGGGCACCGTGCCGCGCCCCGGCGTCACCAGCCCGGCGAGGCGGAACAGGTGTTCACGCTCCTCCGCGTTCAGGCGCAGCGCCCGTCCCAGGGCCTCGACGACCTGCTCCGACGGGTTGGTCGCCCGGCCCTGTTCGAGGCGGGTGACGTAGTCGACCGAGATCCCGGCCAGCAGCGCCAGTTCCTCCCGGCGCAGTCCGGCCGCGCGCCGGTGGCCGCCGGCAGGCAGGCCGGCCGCCTCCGGCGGTACCCGGTCGCGCCAGCGCCGTACCGTCCGCCCGAACTCCGTGGTCGCCATGCCACCACTGTGCACCGCGCCGTCCGCGGGTGCCTGGTACTGGCAGTCCCAGGAAGGCCGGACGCCTGGCTGTCGTCATCGTCGCGCGGCATCGTGGGGGCATGACCACCACATTGATCACCGGGGCGAACAAGGGGCTCGGCTTCGAGACCGCCCGCCAACTCATCGCCGCCGGCCACACCGTGTACATCGGCAGCCGGGACCCCGAGCGCGGACGTCGCGCCGCCGAGCGGCTGGGCGCGCGGCTGGTTGTCATCGACATCACCGACGACGCCTCGGTCGCCGCGGCCGCGAGGACCGTCGAGGCCGACGGCGGCCTGGACGTGCTGGTCAACAACGCCGGCGTGGAGGAGCGGACCGAGGACAACGGCGTCATCGGCGCCGCGGACGTCACCGCCGACCTGATGCGGCGCACCTTCGAGACCAATGTCTTCGGCACGGTACGCGTCATCCACGCGTTCCTCCCGCTGCTCCAGCGCTCCGCCGCCCCTGTCATCGTCAACCTCAGCAGCGGCCTGGCCTCGCTCACCCGCGTCACCACCGCCGGCACCCCCACCTACGCGTACCCCGGCGTCGCCTACCCGGCCTCCAAGGCCGCCGTCAACATGGTCACCGTGCAGTACGCCAAGGCGTTCCCGAACATGCGCGTCAACGCCGTCGAGCCCGGCTTTACCAGGACGGACCTCAACGGCAACACCGGCGTCCAGAGCGTCGAACAGGGCGCCGAGATCATCGTCCGGATGGCAAGCCTCACCCCGGACGGTCCCACCGGGACCTACACCGACGCCTCGGGCCCGCTGCCCTGGTGACCGACCCGCCCGCATCGGCGACGCCGACACCAAGCAAGCCCGCGCAGCGGTGAAGATCGAGATCCACGGTGGATCACCGGGCGGAAACCGGTCCGGTGTCGATGCCCGAGATGCGGCCGGCGGTGTCGAAGGAGACCACGGCGGCGCCGCCGCCGGGCAGCGGCGCGGTGATCCGGTCGGCGGTCTCCTGTGCCGGGATGCCGTGCAGGGCGAACCAGCCGTTCACGCACCCCAACGCCGCGGCCTGATCCGACAAGATCCAAAAGAGAGGACCTGGCCCCCGCCCGGCCGACGGCCTTCGGAGACCCCGGCACCGGGCAGCGTCGCTCCCGGGTGCGGCTGTCCGCGTCCCGTGCGGGGCGCGGACAGCCGGGGTGTCACTCCGATGCTGTCCGTACGGCCAGGGCCGCGTCGCGGACGTCCGGGTGGGGGTGGCGGCGGAGGGTGCGGAGGGCGGTGCGCCAGTGGGGTTGCCAGTTGGTGCGGGGGCCCAGGGCGTGGGTGAGGGCGACGGCGAACAGGCCCTGGACGCAGGTGTTCTGGGCCGTGAGCTGTTCGACCACGCGGTGCAGGACCGCCGGGTCGCCGGGGCGGCGGGTGGCGTTGAGCCGGTTGTGCAGGGCCTCGGCCGTGCGGGTGGCCGGTACCGGGCGGTCGGCGTGCAGGGTGGCCAGTGCGTCGAGCTCGGTGAGCAGGTTGTCGTACGGCGCGTCGAAGTCCAGGGCGGCGGCGCGCAGTTGGAGGGACAGGTGGGCGAAATCGGGTGCGGTGGTGAGGAGTTCGGCGGCTTCCCGGGCCGCTGCCACGGCGGCCGCGGTGGGGCGGTCACCGACGCCCGCGCTGAGTCGGGCCGCCAGGAAGTCGATCCGCTGCCGGGCCGGCCGGTCGCGTTCGGCTGTCGCGTCCAGCTCGTCCCCCGCTTCGTGTTCGCTCGCCAGCAGCCGGGTCAGTGCCTCGGGCAGCCGGCGGCCCGTGCCGCCGGTGGCCAGCACCGCGAGGCCGCTCGCCGAGGCCCGCCAGGAGGAGCGGTTGGCGAGGTCGACGGTGCCCGTCAGCAGGAGGTCCTCCGCTTCGGGGTGCCAGGGCGCCCAGGAGCCCAGCAGGTTGAGCGCGGTCTGGGCGGTCTCCGGGTCGTCACCGCTCGCCACCCGGCTCACCAGGGCGGCGTAGCGGGGGCGGTCGGCGGCGGGCAGGTCCAGCGGGCGGGTGCGCAGCACCGTGGACCGGGCGACGGGCGGGCCCGCCGTGGCGCCGTCGAGCAGCCGCCAGGCCGCGGGCGCGGGGAGCAGGCGGACGGCGGCGGCCACGGCGGCCGCCCGTACGTCGCGGTGCTGTTCGGGCAGGTCGTGTACCTCGGTGAGGAGCGCGAGCGCGGTGTCCACCGGCAGCAGGCGGGCGGCCAGGCGGACCAGTTCCTTGCGGCTGGTGACCTTTGCCCCGCCCCCGGCGGTCGCCCCGTCGTTGCCGGCCGGCTCGGGCAGCAGCGCCTCCCGCAGTACGGGTGCCAGCCGCGAGGGCGCGACGAAGCCGGCGGCCCGCCCGGCCGCGTACAGGGCCACTCGGGCCCGGTCGTCGCCGGCGTGGGCCAGCAGCAGCGGCAGTGCCTCGGCGGGCCGGTCCGTCCAGATCAGGGCCCCGAGCGCGGCCTCGATCAGCACGGTGTCCGGGGACTCGGCGTACCGGCGGACGGCGGCGAAGCCGAGTTCGGGGATCGCCACCAGGGTGCGCAGGTGCCCGGCCCGGGTGTGCGCGGGCAGCGAGGCGTCGTCCGCCGCCGCGGCCAGCAGGCGCGCGGCGGCCGCGCGCTGCCTGGGCACCCAGCACTCGATCCCGTCGACCGGCGGCAGCCAGCGTGAGCCCGTCGGCAGGAAGCGCCCGTACGGCGGGGTGTCGGCGAGCACGGTGTCCAGCAGGTCGGTGCGCTGCCGGGCCAGTACGGCGAGCACCGGCGGCAGGGCGGCGGCCGAGGGCTCCAGTTCCAGGACCCGTGTCACCCGCTCGCCCCGGGTCGCGGGGTCGGCGAGCCAGAAGTCGACGGCCCGCCGGACGGTCGCGTTGTCGCCGAACTGGATGGCCTCCCACAGGAGTTCCTGCAGAGCGGGCAGGCGGTGGGCGCGCCGGCCCAGGGCCCCGGCCAGGGTGAAGGTCAGCGTGTGGTCGACCTTGTCCGCGCCGGCCTCCAGCCACGGCCGCAGCGCTTCGAAGACCTGGACCTCCTGGCCGCGCCGCAGCGTGGTGTCCAGCCCACTCAGCAGAATGCTGCCGATCGCCCCGGAGAGCTGCCGCAGGGTGGCCAAGGCCCAGCCCAGCAGGGCGTGTTCGCCGCTCGCCGCGTGCTCCCGCAGCACCCCGAGAGCGAGCCCGGAGAGTGCGTGTCGGGTCCGCCAGGAGGTGTCCCGGGCCTCGACGGCGTCGGTGACGATCCGGGTGAGGGCGTCGGCCGCCGCGCCGGTGAAGAGCGCGGGCCGGACGGCGGCCAGTTCGACCAGGGCGGGGGAGCGGACCGGGTCCTGCTCGTTGCGCAGCCGCGCCAGCTCGTCGAGCAGTTCCCCGACTGCGGCCGGGTCGCCCGAGCGGGCCGCGTTGCGCACCAGCAGCGGGTAGGCCAGAGCCCGCTCCTGCGCCACGGGGCGGCGGGTGGCCGCGAGCAGCCGCGGCCGGGCCTCGGTCACCGGCAGGTGGGCGACGTGGGTCAGCACGACGGACCACGCGGCGCCGCGTTCGGCGGCCTGCTCGGCCATCCGTCGGGCCTCGGCCTGCGCCCGACGGCGGGGCAGCGCGTCGAGCACGGCCTCGGACAGCTCGTGGTGGCCCTGGTCCCGGCCGGCGGTGGCCTGGTCGTAGAACGCCTCGCGCCGGGACGGCGGCAGGGCGCGCAGCAGCCGGGCGAGCCACATCGGGGCGGTGCTCCAGGCCCGGCCCAGGTCCGCCAGCTCGGGCAGGTCGAGCCGGGCGGCCCGGGTCAGGGCGCTGCGGGAGATGTCCGTGGCGACGGCCCGCTCGGGCACGGTGATCAGCCGGATGGTCCGGCCGGGCGCGGCGGTCAGCAACCGGCCCAGGTACTGCTGCACCGGTTGCGGCAGTCGGGTGGGGCAGTGGCGCTCCAGCAGGTCCAGCACCCGATCCGGTCGGTGCCCGGCCACGGCCGCCAGGGCGTCCCCGTTGCGGTACCACCAGGCGGTGCGGGCCGGCTCGGGCAACTCGGCGAGCTGCCGGGCCACTTCGTCCAGCAGCAGGTCGGGGTGGCGGCGGGCCAGTCGGTGCCAGTTCACGAAGGCGGGGAACAGTTCGGGCAGGAGCTTGGCCACGGTCTCGGGCCCGCAGGCCGGCAGCAGCCTGGCGGCCGCCGCGTCCCCCCACGACTGCCGGAAGGAGTCCAGCAGCCGCTCCGCCAGCTCGGTGCGGCCGCGGGCCACGATCAGGGCGGTGAGCCGGTGGCGCAGGACGGCGGGCGCGTCGGCCAGTGCCGCGGCCAGCGCGTCGTCCGGGACGGGCAGGTGGAGTGCGGCCTTCAGGGCCTGGCGGCTGACGGCCGGGTCGGGATCGGTGAGCCGTGCGGCGACGAAGGCGGCGTCCTCGGCGATCGTGGCGGCGACCCCGGCCAGCCCTCGGCCGTAGGCGCCGCGCGTGTCCAACTCGGCGAGTAGCGACCGGAATTGCTCCGGCCCGCCGTTGTGGCGCAGCTCCTTGGTCCAGGCGGCGAGTCGCCGCATCCGGGCCGGGTGGGCGAGCGGATCGAGCTCGGTGAGGAGGTGGTCGACGGCTTCAGCCGGACTCTGCGGTGCACTGGACATGTCCGCCATTCAACCCGCCCGCCGCCTCCGCTGTCGTACGGTTTTCGGGCGCCTCGGCCGTCTTGGCCCGTCTGTACGGCGGTCGACCCGGGTCGCGGCGGTCAGCGCAGCGAGCGGATCGCCGGGCTGGCGGCGACCAGGGCGGCGCAGCTCAGGACGGCGCTGCCGGAGACCAGGAAGAGCGTCGTCGTGCCGTACGGGAGCAGGGCGCCGGCCAGGACGTAGGAGAACGGGTCGAAGGCCACCGTGGCCAGGACGACGAGACTGAGGACCCGGCCCAGCAGGTGCTCGGGCACCCGCTCCTGGAGGGTGGCCACGACGACCACGCCGAGGAACCCCGAGCCGAGGCCGATGAGGGAGACGACCGCCGTCGCGGCCAGGACGTGGGTGACGGCGGCCAGTCCGGCCATGCCCGCGCCGATCGCGGCGACGCCGCCGACCACGGTCCGGCCGCGCCGGGCGGGTGGTCGCCAGCCGGCCGCTAGGGACCCGGCCAGGGACCCGGCGCCGAAGCCGGACAGCACGATGCCCAAGTCGCCAGCGCCGCCGAGGCGTTGCTCGGCGAGCACGGCGCCGCCCACCAGCACGGGGCCCACGACCGCGAGGTTGATCAGGGCGATGGCCGCCAGCATCCCCCGCACCAGCGGCTCGTGCCAGGCGTACCCCAGGCCGGTGGCGAGGGCGCGCATGCTGCCGGGCGACTCACCGTCGGCAGCGTCCGGGGCGGTGACGTCCGGGCCGGTGACGTCCGGGGCGGCGGCCTGCGCGCCCCCGGCCCGTCGGACCGCGCGGATCAGCGTGCTGAAGGCGGCGGCGGCCAGCGCGGCCAGCACGGTGATCCCCCCGAGCGTCGCGGCGAAGCCGACCGCGGCGATGCACCCGGCGGCCACCGCCGGGCCGATCAGGTCGCCCGCCGACTCCGCGCCCTGCACCAGCCCGTTGACCCGGGAGAGCTTCCCGGCCGGCACCACGGCGGGCAGCAGCGCCAGGGCCGCCGGGAAGTACGCGGCGTCGGCGGCGCCGAGCAGGCCGCCGAGCAGGGCGACGGCGGTCAGCGACGGCGAGGCGAAGGCGACCAGGGCGCCGAGGGCGAGCAGGACGGCGACCCGCAGCCAGGCGGCGCCGGCCACGACCCGGTCGGGGCCGAGGCGGTCGACCAGCACTCCGGCGGGCGGCAGCAGCACCGCTCGCGGCAGTGCCACGGCCACCAGGACGAACCCGGTGGCGAGGCCGGGTGCGGACCGGTCGAGCACGAAGAGCGTGAGCCAGACGATGAACAGCGCGTCCGTCACGGCCGCCAGCCCCTGGCCCATGATCAGGCGCCGCAGGTGGGCGTCGCCGAGTCGGCCGCGGTGCTCGCTGATCGACACCATGAACGCCTCCGCTCAAGCGATGTGGGTGCCCCCGTCGACGGTCAGGGTGGCGCCGGTGATGTAGGAGGCCGCGTCGGAGGCGAGGAAGACCAGGGCCGCCGCGAGTTCCTCGGGCCGCCCGAGGCGGCCCGTGAGCACCCGCGGCATCATCGCCTCCAGGTAGCCCTCGGCGTAGCCGTCGGTCATCGGGGAGGGGAAGAGGCCCGGGGCGAGGGCGTTCACCCGGATGCCCTTGGTGGGGGTCCACTGCTGGGCGAGGTCGCGGGTGAGCCCGAGGAGCCCGGCCTTGGACGCCGAGTAGGCGGCCTGCGGCAGACCGCCGGTGACCAGCGCGAGGATGCTGGAGACGTTGACGATGGCACTGCCGGGCCGCATCACCGCGCCCGCGGCCTGGGCCGTCCAGTAGGAGCCGTGGAGGTTGGTGTCGACGACCTCGCGGAACTGCTCCGGCGTCTCCTCCGTCGCGGGATGTTCGCCGCTGATCCCGGCGTTGTTGACGAGGATGTCCAGCCGCCCGAACGCGCCCACGGCGGCGTCGACCAGGGCCCGGCAGTCGGCCGGCTCGGTGACGTCGGTCGGTACCGCGAGGGCCCGGCGGCCGAGCTGCTCGACGGCGGTGCGCACGGCCGCCAGCCGCTCGGCGCGCCGCGCCGCGAGCACGACGTCGGCGCCGGCCTCGGCCAGCGCGGTAGCGAAGGCGACGCCCAGCCCGGAGGAGGCGCCGGTGACCACGGCGACGCGGCCGTCGAGCCGGAAGCGGTCGAGGACGGTCACGGCCGCCCGACCTCCCGGGTGGCGGCGGCGGTCACCGGTGTTCGGCGACGTAGTCCACCGCATCGCCGACGGTCCGGAGCTCCGCGACCCGGTCGTCGGGGATCCGGACCTCGAACCGGTCCTCGACCGCCACGGCGATCTCCATCATGGCCAGCGAGTCGACGTCGAGGTCGTCGGTGAAGGACGTCTCGGCGCTCACCTCGGCGGAGTCGATGCCGAGGACCTCCTCGACGATCTCGACGATGGCGTCGAGGATGTCGGTGTTGTCCACGTTGTCCACGTTGTCCATCACGGGTTCCTCCCT
The DNA here is from genome assembly GCF_042884005.1 of Kitasatospora sp. NPDC058162. Taxonomy (NCBI): domain Bacteria; kingdom Bacillati; phylum Actinomycetota; class Actinomycetes; order Kitasatosporales; family Streptomycetaceae; genus Kitasatospora; species Kitasatospora sp. NPDC058162. The sequence continues at coordinate 59,744 of NZ_JBHVUS010000021.1, read as the reverse complement.
CGGGGGTTGGGGGCGGGGGATCGGTAACTGCATGGATGTGACGGAGCGTCAGGCGCCGAGCCGCCGCCGGTAGTCGAGGAGGGTGCGCAGGAAGCCGTCCAGCTGCTCCTCGGTGTGGCCCGCGTGCGGGAACAGGCGCAGGAGCGCCTGGTTGCGCGGGACAGCCGGGTAAGAGAAGACGGGCACCAGGTAGCCGTCCCCGACGAACCACTCCCGCATCTGCAGGGCGGCGGCGTCGTTGCCGATCGGCACCGAGAGCATGTACGACTCGGTCGGTGTCGTCGCCGTCCCGGCCTCGTGCATCCGGCGGCGGAGGCGGGCGGCGTGGGCCAGGTAGTCGTCGACGATCCGGGAGTCCTCGGCGAGGGCGGCGATCGTGCGGACGGCCGCGTGGGCGGTCGGCGGCTGGATGGCGGCGGTGAACATCGAGGTGCCGGAGAGCAGTTCGAAGGCGTCGACGGCCGCCGCCGGCCCGGCGATCGCGCCGCCCTCCAGGCCGACGGCCTTGGACAGCGACACCATGACGAAGTCGGCCCGCTCCCGGATCGCGGCCGCCTCGCGGGCGTAGGGGCGGTGCTCCGGTCCGTAGACCATGAAGCCGTTCGCGTCGTCGATCATGCTGACGGCACCGTGCCGGTCGCACTCGTCGAGGATCTCCACGATCGGCCCCATCGTGCCGTCGGCCGAGTAGATGCTCTCGGCGATCACCACGGTCTTGCGGGCGCGGACCCGGTCCAGGACGCGGGCCAGGTCGGCGACGTCGTTGTGCCGGAAGGCGTGGACGGTGCGGCCGTAGCCGAGGCCCTGGAGGCCCTTCCAGATGCTCCAGTGGACGTCGCGGTCGACGACGAAGACGGTGTCGTGGTTGCGGACCTCGATCCCGTCGTCGAAGTGCGCGGAGCTGCTCATGGCGTTGACGAAGCCGATGTTGGCCAGCAGTCCGGTAGCGAAGCTGATGGCGCGTTCCTTGCCGGTGTGGCGGGCGATCGTCTCCTCCAGTACCTGGTGGGGCCGGCAGATCCCCTGGGTCATCCGGGAGCCGCTGGTGCTCAGGCCGTGGGCGCGTGCCCCCTCGGCGAAGTGACGGCGCACCGGGACGTGGCGCTCCAGGTCGAGGAAGCTGATGCTGGCGAAGTTCACCAGCTCGCGGCCGTTGCGGACGATGGTCGGCCCGACGGGGCCGTCCACCACCGGGGGGCGGTACGCCGTGTCGTGGGTGTTCGCCTCGACGAAGGCGGCGAAGGCCCACGGGGCCAGCCGGTCCACGGACGGTGCGGTGCTGCGGGGCGTGGTGGTCACGGTGAGGTGCCTCCTCCACGATGGGCGCGGGGCGGTAGCGGCTCCAGGGTTGCGGCGAGGCGGCCGAGCGAGGCCGTCCCGGTCAGGTCGTCCGGCGCGATCCCGGTGAGGCCGGACCGGTGGAGCAGCGCCAGCAGCGGGGGGACGGCGAGCAGGGTGACGCCGTGCTCGGCGAGGCAGCGGTTCAGGTCGACGGCGTCGGGGCCGTCGGGGCCGTCGGGGCGGGCGCGGCCGCCCGGGACGTCGGGGGAGTCGGTCGGTGGACCGTCGGGTGCGACGGCGGTCACAGCGGCGACGGCTTCGGCCAGCGCCCGTTCGGCCCCCGTGACGGGTGGGCGGCGCGGGACCCGCAGCGTGCGCGTACCGGTCGTCGCGGTGGTGGAGCGGTGGGGCGGGTGGCCGACCGGGGAGAGGACGTAGCGGCCCGGGGCCAGGACGCCGGGCGCCGCGTCGAGGTGGTCCAGGACGTGGCGGTGCAGGTCCTCCGGGGTGACACCGGGGGCGGTGCGGGCGCGGGCGACCAGGTACGGACCGTCGTCCGCCCCCGTGGTGCCCCCGCCGGGTGCCACCGTCACGTCGAGCACCCCGGGGTGGCCGCGCAACACCTCCTCGACCGCGGCCGGGCGCACCCACCCCTGCGGGGCCCGCCACCACCCGGGGGCGGCCGGTGCGAGCGGGCGCGCCGGGACCGGGCACCCGGCACCGCCGGCGAGCGCGCGCAGCAGGGCGCACAGCCGGACGGGCAGCGCCGCGGCCTGGGCGGCGTCGAGCAGGTGGTCCCCGACGGTGACGTCGAGGGTGACGGCCCCGGTGTCGAGGGCGAGGTCGACGTAGAGGGTGTCGCAGGGCTCGTCGGGCGCGCTGCGGAGCCAGCCGGCGGACCCGTCCGGGGCGGGGTGCTGCGCAAGGGCCGGGTAGCCGGGGACCAGGTAGTCGCGCGGCCAGGAGTAGCAGTTGTACTCGAGGGCGGGCACGCTCAGCACCCCGCGGCGCCGGTCCATCCGCGCCTGGGCGGCGACCAGTTCCGCGGGGCGCCACTGACCGTGCCGGTAGGCCGCGGCGGAGGCGGCGGCGACCGAGGCGACCACCTCGCCGAAGGCCGCGCCCGGGCGCAGGTCGATCTGCACCGGGACGGTCAGGGCCCGGACGCCGACGCCCGTCCGTAGCGCGGCCCGGGCCCGGTTGGAGACCACCACCGAGGCGAGGAACCGGAGTTCGCCGGTGCGGGTGGCGACGTCGTGGGCCAGCGCCGCGAGCACGACGACCTCCGGGCTGACCCGGTGACGCCGGGCGACGCGGTGGACGTCGTGGTACGCGTCCGCCGAGCGGTGCTGGAGGCGGTGGCGACCGGCGCCGGCCTCGGACCCGCTGCCGCTGCCGTCCCCGTTCCCGTTCCCGTTCCCGCTCCCGCGGAACGGGGTCAGCACACCGGTCGGGTTGTCCGCGAGGCGCATCAGCCACTCCCGTTCCGCCGCGCGGGCGCGGGCCGGGGCCTGGGCGGCGAGCGCGTCGAGCGGGTGCGGCGACGCCGCCAAAGGTGCGACTGCGCAGCGGAGTTGACCGTGCAGCTGGTCGAGCAGCACCGCCAGCCCCCACCCGTCGATCAGCACGTGGTGGGCGGCGATCAGCACCGCCCGCGGCCGCCCCGCCTCCAGCAGCACCCGGGCGAGCCAGGGCGGGTTCCGCTCGGGATCGATCGGGCGGGCGGCCAGCGCCGCCGTGGCGGCCTCCAGGGTGGCGGCGTCGACGACGGGGACGTCGAGGTGGTCGACCGGCAGCGGGGCCCAGTCCGCGCGGTGGACGTGCTGGACCGGGCGCAACGGGTCGACGGTGGTGCGCAGCGCCTCGTGGCGGGCGGTCAGGGCGGCGAGCGCCGCGTGGACGTCGGCGACGGTGGCCGGGGGCGGGACGTGGCAGTGGTCGGCGAGCGGCGTCGGGTTCACCCGCCGTGCCGGGGGAACGGTGCGTTCGAACCAGTGCCACTGCTGGACCCAGGTCAGCGGCCCGCTGCGGGTGACGGTGTCGGAGGCAGTGACAGCGGTGGGGGTCTCCGGGCGGCGGTGCACGGCCGGCCCTCAGACCGCTCGGACCACGAGGGCGGCATTGTGGCCCCCGAAGCCGAAGGAGTTGCTGAGCGCGATCCGCAGGCCCTCGTGGTGCTGCGCCCGGTGCGGCACGAAGTTGATGTCCGGGTCGATCGGCTCGTCGCAGTTGACGGTCGGCGGGACGTCGCCCGTACGGAGGGCCTGGATCGAGGCCACCAGCTCGACCGCCCCGGCCGCACCGATCATGTGCCCGGTCATCGACTTGGTGGAGCTGACCGGGATCCGGGTGACCCGGTCGCCCAGGACCTTGCGCAGGACGGCCGTCTCGGTGGCGTCGTTCAGCAGCGTCCCGGTGCCGTGCGCGTTGACGTAGTCCACGTCCGCCCCCGTGACCCCCGCGTCGCGCAGCGCCGCCTCGACGGCGAGGCACGCGCCCCGCCCCTGCGGATGCGGTGCGGTCCAGTGGTGGGCGTCCGAACTCGCCCCGTAGCCCGCGAGTTCGGCCAGCGCCGTCGCCCCCCGCCGCTCGGCCACCTCGGCGGCCTCCAGCACCAGCACGGCGGCTCCCTCGCTCATCACGAACCCGTCGCGGTGCGCGTCGAAGGGCCGGCACGCCGCCGTCGGGTCGTCGTTGCGCCGGGACAGCGCCCGGGCGTTGCCGCTGCCCGCGAGGTCGACGGCGGTGACGCAGGCGTCGGCGCCGCCGACCACGGCGACGTCGGCCTCCCCGCCGGCGATCATGCGCAGCCCCGCGCCCACCGCGTCCGCGCCGCTGGCGCACGCCGTGCTCTGGGCCCGGCTGGGCCCCTGGGCGCCGAGCCGCATGCCGATCTCGCAGGCGGCGCTGTCCATGGCGGTGGTGACCTGGGTGAACGGGCCGATGGCCCGTGGCCCCCGGTCGCGCAGCGTGTGCGCGGCGCGGTAGATCGACCCGACCGGGCCGTAACCGCTGCCGATGACCACGGCGACCCGCGGGGCCAGGCGCTCGTCGACGACGAGTCCGGCGTGCCCGCACGCCTCCACGGCCGCGGCGAGCGCGTATTGCGCGTACGGGTCGGCGCGGCGGCTGACCGCCCGCGGCATGTAGCGGCCGGGTACGAAGCCGCGGACCTGGCCGCCGATCCGGACGTCCAGACCGGTCACGTCGATCGCGTCCACGGCGGCGATGCCGCTGAGCCCGGCCAGCATTGCCGTCCACGTCTCGTCGGCGCTGTGGCCGAGCGGCGTCACCGCGCCGTACCCGGTGACCACCACCCGGCGCCGGGACCGGCCGGGCCCGGCGTCAACTCGCCTCCACGCGCCGGTCATTGGGGGACCACCCCGGCGTCGCGGAGGGCCGGGAGGATGTCGTCGGGGGCGACCGGCACCATGAGCACGGCGGTGCCGCCCCGGGCGCAGAAGCGGCGCGCGGCGCGGATCTCCTCGGTGAGCGCGGCCTTGTCGCGCAGTACCCGGTAGTGGAGGCCCGGCCCGTCGTCCACCGCGGGCGGCGGCGCGCCGGGGCGGGTGAAGGGGTGGCGTTCGGCGTCGAGGCCGAGGCGGGCGCGCTGGGCGTCCAGCCAGCCGTAGCCGCCGTTGCACAGCACCACGTACAGCACGCCGCCGTGGGCCGGGGCGGTGACGGCGATGTCCGCGCGGGCCGCGAGGAATGCGCCGTCCCCGATGAACGCGGTGACCTCGTGGTCCGGGGCGGCCCGCTTGACCCCGATGGCCGCAGCCGCCCCGAAGCCCAGCGGGGTCTGCTCCGACGGCACGACGGACCCGCCGCCGACGCGGAACGGGAAGCCGTAGGACCAGATGTCCTGCAGCCCGTTCTCCTGGACCAGCACGCGGGGCTCGGCGGCGGTGGCGTCCAGTGCGGCGAGCAGCTCGGCGATGCGGATCCCCGGCAGGGCCGCCGCGCGGGCCAACTCCGTTGCCACGTCGGCCGACAGGGCTTCACGGGCGGCGGCGATCCCGTCCGCCCACGGCCCGGTCGCCTCCGCGCGCCCGGCCCCGCCGTCCTCCTCCAGGGCCCGCGACCAGCCGAGCACGGCGTGCCGGGCGTCCCCGAGCACGCGCGGGCCCGCGAACTCCGCCGACAGCCCGGCCGAGTCCACGTTGACCTGGACCACCGGGACCGGCGGCCACGGCGTCCCGCCCTCGACGACCGTCTCCTCCAGCCGTCCGGCGAGCGACACCACCAGGTCGGCGGAGGACCACAACTCCCGTGCGGGGCCCGCGGCGTAGAGGGCGGCGACGCCGCAGAACAGCGGGTGCTGCTCGTCGACGGCACCGCGGCCGGAGGCGGTGGTGAACAGCGCCGCGCCCAGGCGCTCGGCGAAGCGCTCCACCGCACCGCCGCCGTTGCGGTGCCGCATCCCGCCGCCCACCAGCACCACCGGGCGGCGGCTGTCGCGGAGCGCGGCCAGCGCCGGTCCGTCGGCCACCGGAACCGGGTCGAGGGCGAGCGGTTCGGGCAGCGTCGGCGGCGGTCCGGCGACGAGGACCTCCGCCGTGCGGACGTCGTCGGGCACCTCCAGGTAGACCGGTCCGGCCGGCGGGCCCAGCGCCCGGGTCATCGCCGTCACCGTCATGGGGACGACCCGGTCCGGATGCCCCACCCGGTGCGCCCACCGCACCAGCGGCGCCGTCACGGCGACCTGGTCGAGCTCCTGGAACCCGCCGCTGCCCCGGCGGCGTTCGGGCCCGCCGGCGGCGAGCACCAGGACGGGCGCACCGGACTCCCGCGCCTCCAGCAGCCCGGTGGCCGCGTGGGTGACGGCCGGGCCCTTGCCCAGCGCGCAGACGGCGAGCCGGCCGGACTGCAGCGCGTAACCGGTGGCCATGTACATCGCGTTGCGCTGGTCCCGGCACGGGACGAGGTCCAGGCCGGCGGCGTCGAGGGCGCGGAGCAGCTCCAGGTCGTCACCGGGCAGGCCGAAGCAGGTGTCCACGCCGTTCGCCACCAGCAGGTCGACGATCGCCGACCACGCGTCCGGGTAGCGTTTGCGCAGCGGTTCGCCCAGCCCTGTGTCCATCCGGTTCACTCCCCGACTGCCTTGACGGGCACGGCCGTTCGGAGCACCCGCGCCACGGCCTGGGAGACGAGCAGCGGCTCGGCGCGCCGCTCGCCGCCGTAGGACAGGTAGTTGGCCCGCATCCCGAAGCCGCCGAACGGACGGTTGCCGTCCTCGGCGTCGAGCAGCGTGTGGTTGACGCAGGTGCGGTGACGTTTCGTCAGGACTTCCACCGTCTCCGGGTCGTTCCCGTAGACCATCGCGCCCAGCGCGCGTTCGCTGAAGTAGGGGCTCGACAGGCGTTCGCGCAGCAGCCTCGCGCTGGGGTAGGCCACGACGTTGAACACCGGGGCGAACATCTCGTCCAGCGGCAGCTTGTCGTCGAAGCCCCACAGCAGCACGGTCGGCTCCACCTTGCGGGACGGCAGGTCGATGCGCCCGCCGTGCCGGATGCGGCGCGCGTGCCGCACCAGGTAGTCCGAGCAGTCCACCAGCGCCGAGTCGTAGAAGAGCGGACCGTAGTCGGCGGCCGGGTCGCCGTTCGGCCCGAAGCGCAGCGACGCCAGTTCGGCGGACAGCCGGTCGACGAAGTCCTCGGCGCGGCCCTTCGGGGCGAACACGACGTCCGGGCCGAAGCAGTCCTGGCCCGAATTGTAGAGCCGGATCCTCATGACGTCGTGTACGGCGAGTGCGAGATCGGCGTCGGGTGCGATCACGAAGGGATTGATGCCGTGGCCGAAGTAGAGGAAGAGCTGGTCCTCCGCCAGCCCCTCGCGAATGGTCTCGGCATTGGCGTAATCGCCGGTGAAAACGATGAGGTCGGCTTCGCGCACCGGTCCTGTCACGAACTTGCGCCGGCTCAATTCGGAAAGGGTGATGGGAAGGCCGTGCACCGGTGCCAGCAGGTCGTGCAGGCGCTGCATCTGGCTCGCGATCTCGGAGGACGGCCGGAAGGTTATTCTCTCGCTGTACAGGGACGCCACCAGCATGTAGAGCGCATAGGAATAGAGCGGGATGTTGGAGGGCATGAAGACTGCGGCCCGGGGCACGTGGCCGGGCCGGACGCGACGGACCTCCTCCTCCGCGCCGTCCAGGGTGGCGAGGAAGGACCGGATCTCCGCGGCGGCGGTGTGGTGGGGCGAGATCTCGGTGAGGATCCGCAGCACGGCGTCGTCGTGGTCGGCCACGTACCGGCGCACTGCGCGCAGCGCCTCGACCCGGTCGGCGAAGGGGATGCGGTAGTCGGTCGCAGCGGTGGCGGTGGCGGTGGCGGTGGCGGTGGCGGTGGCGGTGGCGGTGTCGTCCGTCGTCCGGTGCGAGGCGGACGGCGGGGTCGAGGCGGACAACGAGGTCATGGCGATCTTCTCCAGAGCGGCCCGGTCGGGCTTTCCCGTGTTCGTGAGGGGCAGTGAGGGAAGCACGACGATGTGATCGGGCCGCTCGTAGCGGGCGAGCACGGGGCGCAGCAGCTGCTTCCAGTGCGCGGGGTGGTGACCGTCCGGGTCCGTGATCACGAACACCAGACGACTGCCCAGCCGGGCGTCGGGGACCGCGACGACCTCCGTCGGCGCGCCGGCCGACTCGGCCAGCGCGGCGAGGTGGTCGGGGTAGAGCGTGTGGCCGTCACGGTGCACGGCGTGCCGGCGCCCGACCGGGAAGACCCGGCCGGCCTCGTCGAGCAGCCCGATGTCGCCGGTGCGGTGGACGGGGCCCGGCACCGGGACGATCTCGCCGTCGTCGCCGAGCCGGCCCGTCATCAGGCCCTCGGTGCGGACCACCAGCTCGCCGAGCCGACCGCTGGGCAGCGGCCTGCCGTGGTCGTCGTGGACCTCGACGACCACCCCGGGCAGCGGGGTACCGCACCCCACCGGATCGTCGGGGGGCGCCAGCGCGATGTTGCCCACCTCGGTCGCCCCGTAGCCGTCGAGAAGGCGCCGGCCCGTGCGGGCGTGGAACCGGGCCGCCAGGCTGCGCCCCAGGGGTGCGCCGCCCACGCACCAGGCCCGTACCGGCTCCAGCGCGGTCGCGAGGGCGGGGCGGCGGTCGAGCAGGTTGAGCAGGCCGTAGTAGGTCGAGGGGGCCGCGTCGACGACGGAGAGGTCGTGCTCCAGGCCGACCGCGAGCGCGTGGTCCAGGCGCGTGGTCGGCCCGTAGACCACGAGGGTGCCGCCGCCCAGCCACCAGCAGAGGACCAGCGAGAGGCCGTACTGGTGGGAGTAGGGGAGCACCGGCAGGAAGACGTCGTCGGGCCGGTAGCCCATGCGTGCGGCGCTGAGCGCGAGGTTGTCCAGGATCGAACGGCCGGAGCGGACGATGCCCTTGGGGCTGCCCGTCGTGCCCGAGGACCAGGAGATCGCGGCGTCCCGGCGCAGGGCCCAGGCCGCGAGGTCGGGCACGGCGGCCGTCGGCGGGACGCTCCGCGCCGTCGGGGCACCGACCGTGCCGTCGCCGATGTCGAGCACCACGCGGGCCTGGGTGCGGATCCGCTCCCGCTGGGCCGGGGCGGCCCGGTGGTCGGCCAGGACCACCGAGGCGTCGAGGTGAATGAGCGCGAGCAGAACGACGACCCATTCCGGCGAATTGGCCCCGCTCATCATCACCCGTGAACCGGGTCCGACGGCGCGGCGTTCAAGAAGTTCGGTGGCACCGCATACCCGGGCCACGATTTCGTCGGTCTCCCAGATGCGCCCTTCGGGCGATATCAAACGCCTGGAAACGGGCAACTCGCGCTCCTCAGAACCACGTGGTCGAAAGCGACTTTCGCATATCCGGAGAACGGTGTCGAGTGTCCGTGACATGTGCGGGACAGGGGGCCATGGAAGTGGTGAAAGAGATATCTGAGGAGTCGGGCAGCTCGAAAATAGATAATTTCATCTGATATGCGGCTCTCGTTGGTAGGGATAACCGCACCCACGACGCGGTGCCGTCGGGATTTGCCGAATCGGCAACATTTCTGGTCTTGCCCGTGGTGCGCGCGACAGGATCGGTCCGCAGCCGCGGCCGCGGACCGGTGTCACGGCACGGGCCCGGCGTGCGCGGAACTGCGGAACCACGGAACGACGGAACGACGGCCTCGGAGGGTTTCATGTCGCAGCGGACGGCGGATCGCACACACCGGCTGGTGTCGGGGCCAGCGGGTCGGATCCACCTGGTGGAGCAGGGCAGCGGGCCGCTGGTGCTGCTCGTGCACGGCTTCCCGGAGTCCTGGTACTCCTGGCGCCACCAGCTGCCGGCGCTGGCCGCCGCCGGCTACCGGGCGGTCGCGATGGACGTGCGCGGGTACGGCCGTTCATCCCGACCCCCGGCGGTGGCCGGGTACCGGATGCTCGACCTGGTCGAGGACGCCGTCGCGGTGGTGGAGGCCTTGGGCGAGCCGTCCGCGGCGGTCGTCGGGCACGACTGGGGCGCGACGATCGCCGCGAACTGCGCCCTGGTACGGCCGGAGGTGTTCCGGGCGGTCGGGCTGCTCAGCGTGCCCTACGTCCCGCGTGGCGGGCCGCGACCCAGCGAGGTGTTCGGCCGACTCGGCGGCGGGGAGGAGGAGTTCTACGTCTCCTACTTCCAGGAGCCCGGTCGGGCCGAGGCCGAGGTCGAGCCCGACGTGCGCGGCTGGCTCGCCGGGTTCTACGCGGCGCTGTCCGCGGACACCATGCCCGCACCGTCCGCGCCGGACCCGCACTTCGTCAGCCGGGGCGGGACGCTGCGCGACCGGTTCCCGGTCGGCCGACTGCCCGGATGGCTCGGCGAGGACGATCTCGACGTCTACGCGGGGGAGTTCGAGCGGACCGGCCTGAGCGGCGCACTGAACCGGTACCGGAACATGGACCGGGACTGGGAGGACCTCGCCGCCTTCGACGGCGCCCCGATCACCCAGCCGTCCCTGTTTGTCGGCGGCGGCCAGGACGCCTCCACCACCTGGCTGGCCGACGCGATCAGCGCCTTCCCCGTCACCCTGCCCGGCCTGGTCGGCTCGCATGTGCTGGACGGCTGCGGCCACTGGATCCAGCAGGAGCGCCCCGAGGAGGTCAACCGGCTCCTGACCGACTGGCTCGCCTCCCTGCCGTCCTGAACCGTCCCCGGCGGTGCCGTGCCCAGGCGGTCGGGAGGCGGGGGCCGGGGCTCTCTGGAATCCTGGCGGGGCGCCCAGCGGTCCGCCGTCCGACGGTCCGCCGTCGAACGGCGCACCTGAGGAGTCCACGATGGACCTGAACCTCTCGGGCAAGGTCGCCCTCGTCACCGGCGCCAGCAAGGGCATCGGCCTGGCCGTGACGCGGGCGCTCGCCGCCGAGGGAGTGAGCGTGGCGGCCGTGGCGCGCGGCGTCACGGGCCCGCCGGCGGACCTCGCCCCGCGGGTGCACCCGGTGTCGGCCGACCTCACCACCGCGGCGGGCCCCGCGGCGGCGGTCGAGGAGGCGGTCTCCCGGTTCGGCGGACTGGACATCCTCGTCAACAACGTCGGCGCGGTGCGTCCCCGGCCGGCCGGGTTCCTGTCCGTCACCGACGAGGACTGGGTCCAGGCGCTGACGGTCAACTTCCTCGCCGCCGTCCGCACCACCCGGGCGGCCCTGCCCCACCTGGTCGAGCGCGGCAACGCCTCGATCGTGACCGTGAGTTCGGTCAACGCGTTCCTGCCCGACCCGACGGTCATCGACTACTGCGCGGCCAAGGCGGCCCTCAGCAACTTCTGCAAGGCGCTCTCGAAGGAGGTCGGTCCGCTCGGGGTGCGCGTCAACACGGTCAGCCCGGGCCCGGTCTCCACGGCGTTGTGGCTCGGCGAGGACGGCGTCGCCGCGACGGTCGCCAAGGCGTCCGGCACGCAGCCGGAGGACGTCGCCCGGACCGCCGCCGCGCAGTCCGCGACCGGCCGGTTCAGCCGTCCGGAGGAGGTCGCCGACCTGGTCGTGCTGCTGGTCGGCGACCGGGCGGCCAATGTCACCGGGAGCGACTTCGTCATCGACGGGGGCCTGGTCCAGACGCTCTGAGCTCCACGGGCCCGAACTGCCGTGTGCTCTCCCGTGGCCGTCTGAGCCTGGACCCCGGGGCGCCGTAGCGGGAAGACTGGGGCGTCCGGAACGTCCGTACCGCACTTCGAGGAGCCGTGATGCAGGTAGCCGTGGTCACGTTCGACGGGTTCAACGAGCTCGACAGCTTCATCGCGTCCGCGCTGATCAACCGGTGCCGCAAGGACGGCCTGGAGGCCTTCATCACCACGCCGACGCCGACGGTCACCTCGATGAACGGGGTGGCGGTGACCGGGCAGCGCCCGCTGGAGTTCGTGACCGAGGCCGACGCGGTGCTCATCGGTAGTGGGGTCAGGACCCGTGACGTGGTGGCCGACGACCGGCTGCTCCGCCTGCTGCCGCTCGACCCCTCGCGCCAGTTGGTCGGTTCGCAGTGCTCGGGCGCGCTGGTGCTGGCGCGCCTCGGACTGCTGGGCACCATGCCGGCCTGCACCGACGCGACGAGTCGGCCCTTCGTCGAGGCCGCCGGTGTCACCGTGCTGGACGCGCCGTTCCACGCCGAGGGGAACATCGCCACCGCGGGCGGGTGCCTGGCCTCCCAGTACCTGGCAACCTGGGTGATCACCCGGCTGCTGGGGGAGGACGCCGCCCGCGGCGTCCTCGACTACGTGGCCCCGGTGGGCGAGCAGCCGGAGACCGTCGAGCGCGCCCTGCACGCCGTCCGGTCGGGCCGGGCCGCGCTCCGCTGACCCGTCGAGTTAGATGCCCTGTAGGCACTCTGACGAGACGTCAGGTCGATTGGCGGCCCGGCCGGCGTCGCTGAGCAGGGCGCGGAAGGCGGTGGCGACCGGGCTCGGGCGTTCCTGCATGGCGACGTGGCCGGTGTCGGGGAGGGTGAGCAGGCGGGCGTCACGGAAGGCGGCGTAGGCGCGCGGGGCGAGCCGGAACGGGACGAGGCGGTCCTCCCGGCCGTAGACCAGCAGGGTGGGGGCGGTGATCCGGCGGGCCTGCTGCCAGGGGGAGGCGGCGCCGCGGTGCAGGGAGGTGCGCACCACCGCGCGCATGCCGGCGGGCAACATCCGTCCCGCGTGCGGGAGTTCGCTGCGGCGCAGGCGTTCGCGGGCCTCCGCCGCGCGCTGGTCGGGGCGGACCCGGGTGGGGTCCGCGTAGATCAGGCGGTAGAGGTCGTCCAGTTGGCGCTCCGGGCTCCGCTCGGCGAGCAGTCGGGCGTACAGGCGCGGGGCGCCAGGGAGGGCGAGCAGGGCCGCGCGCAGGGCCTGGGGCGGGGGGAGGGCGGGCAGCACGGGGGCGAGGAGGGTCAGGGTGGCGACCAACTCGGGCCGGTGGGCGGCGAGTCGGAGGGCGGTCAGGCCGCCGAGGGAGTTGCCGACCAGATGGACCCGGCGGTGTCCGGCGCGGTCGAGGTGGGCGGCGACGGCCGCGGCCTGGCCCTCGACCGTGACGACGCCGCCGGGCGGGGGCGCCGACCGGCCGTAGCCCGGGAGGTCGAGGGCCAGGCAGTGCACCGAGCCGCGCAACCGGTCGATCAGGGCGGCCCAGTTGTGGGTCCAGCCGCCCAGGCCGTGCAGGAACACGGCGGTGTCGGCGGCGGGTTCGGTGCTGGGGGTGTAGTCGGCGGCGAGGGGCTGCTGCTGCACGGGGGCCGGTTCTTTCGGGAGGGGGTGGCTTCGATTCGAGAGGCGTCGCGAGGTGGTTCAGCGCCGCAGCGGCCCGGCGGTCTCCGCGATGGCGAGGCGGTAGTGCCCGATCAGCCGGTCGCCGACCGCCTCCCAGCTGCGCTCGGACACGGCGGCGCGGCCCGCCCGGCCGAGGGCCGCCCGCAGGCCGGGGTCCCCGACGAGCCGTTCCACCGCCGTCCGGAACTCCTCGCCCGCGCCGGGCGGCACCAGGAAGCCGGTGCGCCCCGGGCGGACCAGGTCCAGTGGCCCGCCGGCCGCCGGGGCGACCACCGGCAGGCCGCTGGCCATCGCCTCCTGGAGCACCTGGCCGAAGGTCTCGTACGGCCCGGTGTGCGCGAACACGTCGAACGAGGCGTACAGCCGGGCGAGTTCGTGCCCGGTGCGAAGGCCGAGGAACACCGCGTCCGGCAGGGCGGCCTCCAGCGGGCCGCGGCACGGGCCGTCGCCGACGACGACCAGCCGGACGCCCGGGAGCCGGGAGGTCGCCGCCAGCCGGTCGACCTGCTTCTCGGCGGCCAGCCGGCCGACGTAGCCCACCAGCACCTCCCCGCGCGGGGCGAGCCGGCGGCGCAGGGCCTCGTCGCGGTGGCGCGGGTGGAACCGCTCGCGGTCCACCCCACGCGGCCACAGGTGGAGCCGGGGGATGCCGTGGGCGGCCAGCGCGCCCAGTGAGGCCTGGGACGGCGCCAGCGTGCGCGCGGCCGCGGTGTGGATGCGCCGCAGGATCCGCCAGGCCGTCCGGGCGCCGGCCTCGCCCGCGAAGGGGAGGTAGGTCCTGGCGTAGGCCGCCATGTCGGTCTGGAACACCGCCACGGCCGGGATCCCGGCCCGCCGCGCCGCGGTGGCGCCGGCCGCCCCGAGCGCGAACGGCCCGGCCAGGTGGACGACCTGGGGGCGGTGCCGGTCGATCGCGGCGGCCAACTGCCCGCCGGGGAGGGCGATCCGCACCTCCGGGTAGCCGGGCAGCGGCACGGACGGGACCCTGAGCACCCGGTAGCCGCCGACCCGTTCGGGGCCGCGCAGGGTGCGGGTCGCCGGGGCGACCACGAGGACGGCGTGGCCGCGGGCCGTCAGGTGCTCGGCGGTCCGCAGCACGCTGTGGGCGACGCCGTTGAGCTGCGGGGGGAAGGACTCGGTGACGATCAGGACGCGCAGCCGGCCGCCGTCGGGCCCGGGGGCGTCGGGGGCGTCGGGGGCGGCGGTGCGGGCCGCTTCCGCGGTGGACAGGACGCGGCTCACCGGACGGCCTCGTGCTCGGTCCGGGTGACGTCGCCGTCGGCCCGTGCATGGGGGACCGCCGCCGGGGCCGCGTCGACGGAGCGGCCGACCGCCCGCAGGTCCGCCAGGATCTCCCGGAACGAGTCGACGAGGCCCGCCTCGCTGTAGGCCAGGCCGACCTCCGCGCAGTAGGCGCGCACGATCCGCGAGGCCGGGCGCAGGGCCGCGATCGGCATGGCGGGGAAGAGGTGGTGCTCGATCTGGTAGCCGAGGCCGCCGAAGACGAAGTGGGTGAACCGTCCGGCGCGGAGGTTGCGGGAGGGCAGCACCTGGCGCCGGAGGTAGTCGGCGGGCGCCTCGTCCGGGCCGGTCATCGGCATGCCCTTGTGGTTGGGCGCGAAGATGCAGCCCAGGTACACGCCGAGCACGGCGCCGCACAGCACCGCGAAGGCGAGCGCCTGGAGCGGGGTGAGGACGGCCAGCAGCAGGCCCGCCGCGAGGGCGTAGTGCAGCACGGCGAGGGTCCGTTCCAGCACCGGGTGGCGGAGCCTTCCCCGGGCGAGGGTCACGGTGGTGGCGACGACCAGGCCGAGGGCCTGGAGGGAGAGCAGCGGGAAGAACAGCTCCGCCTGGTACTTGGCGACGGTCCTTCTCAACCCCCGTGTCCGGGCGGCCTGTTCGGCGGTGCGGACGAACAGGATGGCGTCGGCGGCCGGGTCGCGTCCGGCGCGGTTCGGGTGGGCGTGGTGGCGGTTGTGGTCGCTGACCCACCAGCCGTAGCTCATCCCGACGACGAGGTTGCCGAGCAGGATGCCCGCCAGGTCGGTGGCCCGGCGTCCGGAGAACACCGCGTGGTGCGCGACGTCGTGGCCGAGCAGCGCCAACTGGCCCAGGACCAGGGCGAGTACGGGCGCCAGGGCGAGTTGCCACCAGCTCGGGCCGAGCGCGGTGAACCAGGTCAGCAGCAGGGCGAGGGCGGCCAGCAGGGCGGTGGTCCGGCAGGTGTAGTACAGCGGGCGCTTGCGGAGCAGACCGGCCTCGGTGACCCGCCGGCGCAGCTCGGCGAAGTCGCCGGGCCGGGTCGTCGCGGCGGTCGGGGTGTCCTGCGGGGTCATGCCACCATCCCGGGCTCGGGTCGCTCCCGGCCGGTCGTGGCCGTGAAGTCACCCGTCCCGGGGCCACGGGGGTGGCCCCGGGACGGGGTGGCCTCACACTTCCGTACCCGACCGGCCGATGTCCCGGCCGGATCCGTGTCGCGGCCGGAATGGCCTCGAACGGGCTGCTGAGGGCCAGGGGCGTTCCGGCAGGAGTCCTAGCGTCGAGCGTTCTTGCGAGGCCTCCGGGGGATCGGTGGTCAGTGGATCAGGTGGAGGGAGAACCCGTCGTCGGTGGAGACCTGTGGGGTCTTGACGTGGGTGACGCCCGTCGCCCCGTCGTGGTACCAGCCGGAGTCGGCGGAGTCGAGGGCGGCGGCCGAGTCGAGCTCGGGCAGCGGGCCGCCCTGGGTGACGACCAGGCGCGGGGCGGACTGCCCGTGCACGGTGAACCGGTACGAGCGGGCCTCCGGCTTGCCGGTGTAACTCCCCTCGCTGGCACCGACCTCGACGCTGGTGACCGCTCCGTGCGCCCGCACGTCGACGCGCTGGGTGGCGGAGGACCCGGCGCCGTACTGGCGGGTGACGCCGTCGTCCTCGTACAGGGTGTACGAGGAGTCGCCCTGCGGGTAGAGGTCGTAGTCGAGTTCGGTGCGGTCGCGGTTCTGCCAGGACAGCGTGCCCTGCGGCCACATCGGCACGATCGAGCCGCCCTTGACGAACACCGGCAGGGTGTCGAGCGGGGCGGAGTAGTCGTTGACCGTGGTGGGGCCCTGGTAGGTGCGCCCGGTCCAGTAGTCGGTCCAGGTGCCCGCGGGCAGGTAGATGCCGTTGCGCACCGAGGTGTCGGAGTAGACCGGGGCGACCAGGAAGTCCGGCCCGGCGAGGAACTCGTACTCGGCGTCCGGGCCGAGCGCCGCCGGGTCGTGCGGGTACTCCAGGGCGAGCGGGCGGACGGCGCCGATGCCGGTGCGGGTGGCCTCGGCGGACAGGGTGTACATGTACGGCAGCAGGCGTTCCTTGAGCTGGAGGTACTTGCGGTTGATCGAGGTGTACGGCTCGCCGTCCAGCCAGGGCTGCTGGTCGCGCTGCTGCTTGCCGGTCATGTCCTTGGCCCAGCCGTCCATGGTCATGATGGTCGGCAGGAAGGCCTTCCACTGCAGGTCGCGGGTGTACATCTTGGGGTCGCGGCGGAAGATCGAGCCGACGTCGCCGGTGTCGTACGCGATGCCGGACATGGTGGCGCCCGCGTAGGTGGGGATCTGCCAGCGGATGTAGTCCCAGGACAGGCTCTGGTCGCCGCTCCACAGCACGCCGCAGCGCTGGGCGCCGGCCCAGGAGACCGGCAGCCAGACGAAGCCGCGGGCGTCGCTGTTGTCCTCGATGCCGGCCTTGGCCTGGTCGCAGGCGTTCAGCGCGAAGCCGTAGCCGTTGCCGACCCAGGCGACGTCGAGCTTGCGGACCCGGACCCCGGCCTTGACCTCCTCGGCCTGGTTGGGCAGGCCGTTCTGGGTCCACAGGCCGAGCTGGGCGTGGTCCTTGCGCAGGCCCTCGCCGGTCTGCGGGAGGTTCTCGTAGCCGCAGCCGTAGCCGTCGTTGACCAGCATCCAGCCGAGCGGCATCTGGTTCTGCACGTAGCCGTCGGCGACCTTGAGGGCGTCCGTGGTGTGGCGTTCGCCGCGGTTGGCGTTGTGCAGGTAGCAGTCGGAGTCGCCGGGCTCCAGGCCGTAGACCGGCGGCATGAAGGGCTTGCCGACCAGCGAGGTGTACTGGCCGATGACGGATTTGACGTCGCCGGTGAAGTAGTAGGCGTCCAGGCGCCGTTCCTGCTGCCCGGTGCGCACCGGCGCGCCGAAGTCGTAGATCCCGGGGGCGAAGGTGTTGCGGAAGACGCCGTAGCCGGCGCTGGAGACGTAGAACGGCTGGGAGTTGTTGTAGCCGCCCTCGTTCCAGTTGGTGCTGTTGGCGACGTGGACGGTCTGGTCGCGGTGCGAGAAGCTGCCGTTCTGCTCGCCGCCGCCGAAGAACTGCTCGTCGGCGCCGCGGGTCAGGCTCTGCCGCAGGCCGCTGGTGGACCAGCGCAGCGGGGCGTCCTCCTGCCAGATCGCGGTGCGGTTGTCGGCCTGGTAGAGGCCGAACCGCAGCGGGTGCTTGTAGACCCGCAGGACCACGTGGCCGGACCGGACGCCGTAGTAGTCGCCGGCGTCGAACGAGGAGGTGCGGGGCTGGAGTTCGGGCTGTTTAAGGATGATGGTGCTGCCCGCCGGGTCGGTGATGACCCCGTCCGGCGCGGCGCGCAGGCGCAGTTGGTCGTCGGCGAGGAAGTCGACCTTGGCCTTGAGGGTGCCCGCGGCGATGTCGTAGCTGCCCTTGCCTCCGCTGAAGGAGGTGAGGTCGCCCGCGTCGGCGGTCTGCGGCAGGTAGGCGCGGCCGGTGAAGGAGCCGCCGTGCACGTCGTACGGGACGACCAGCACGTGGTAGGTGCCGGAGGCCTTGGGGATCACCGTCGCCTCCGGGTCGGCGGTGCCCGCGCTCTCGGCGACCTCCTTGCCGTTGGCGTCGTAGACGTACAGGTCGAAGTCGTCGGTGGGGTTCTGCCACTGGATCGATATCGGGACGCCGCCCTCGGGGTTGTCGTCCCAGTAGCCGTTCGGGACGTTCACCGTCAGGTCGAAGCGGCCGCAGACCGCGCCGTCCGGGTCCTGGGCGACGGCCGGGCAGGAACTCGCCCCGCCGAGGGTGCCCTTGGGGTAGGCGGGGCTCTGCCAGCTGACGCTCTGGTGGCCGCTGTCCAGGACGGCGGCGGGCGGTCCGGCGGCGTGGGCTGGTACGACGGGACCGGCCACGGCGGCGAGGCTGGTCAGGGCCGCCGCGAGGGCGGCCCGGCGGAGGTGGGGTCGGAGCAGGCGCACGGGGGTTCTCCTGTCGACTCGGGGGTGACGTGGTGGCTCGACCTGCCTGTGCTGACCTCTACTTGACCGATCCGGCGGTCAGGCCGGAGACCACGTGCCGCTCGATCAGGGCGAACAGCACCACGACCGGCACGATCGCGACGACCGAACCGGCGAACAGGTAGTTCCACTGGACGGTGTAGTTGCCGATGAAGCTGTTGATGCCGACGGTCAGCGGCTGGCTGCCCGGATCGGTGGACAGCGTCAGGCCCATGACGAACTCGTTCCAGGCCGAGATGAAGGTGAAGATCACCGCCGTGACCACGCCCGGCAGGGCCAGCGGCAGCACGACCCGGCGCAGCGCCCCGACCCGGCCCAGGCCGTCGAGCATGGCGGCCTCCTCCAACTCCACCGGGATCGAGGAGATGTAGGCGGTGAGGATCCAGACCGCGAAGGCCAGGTTGAAGGCGGCGTTGCAGAGGATCAGCGTCCAGACCGAGTTGAGCATGGACAGCTGGTAGAACTCCCGGTAGAGGCCCACCAGCAGGGACGTCGGCTGGAACATCTGGGTGACCAGCACCAGCAGCAGGAACAGCCGGCGCCCCCGGTACCGCACCCGGGCGGTGTAGTACGCGGCGGGCAGCGCGACCAGCAGGGCCAGCAGGGTGGAGCCGCCGGCCACCAGCAGGGTGACCCGCAGGTTGCCGCCGAGCGTCGACTCCTGCCACACGCCGACGAAGTTGGACCAGGCGAAGTGCCGTGGCAGGTACGTCGCGTCGCGCAGCTCGTCGGCCGGGCGCAGCGCGGTGACCACCATCTCCAGGTACGGGAACAGGAAGACCGCCGCCAGCAGCCAGGCCGCCCCCGCGAGGGCCAGGGTGCGTGGCCTCCAACGACTTTGACGGGTCGTCAACTCTCCTCCCGGCTCCATCAACTCTCCTCCTGGTTCCACCGGCTGACCTTGAGGAAGGCCAGCACCATCAGCACCACGAGGGCGAAGTTGACCACCGACATCGCCGCCGACTCCCCGATGTCGGTGGACTTCAACTGGTACATGAACACCGTGCTGGTGGCCGTGTCGCTGCTCGGGCCGCCCTGGGTCATGCCCCAGATCACCGGGAAGGAGTTGAAGACGTTGATCAGGTTGATCACCAGCCCGACCAGGAACGCCGGGCGCAGCAGCGGCAGGGTGATCCGCCGGTACGTCTGCCAGGGCGAGGCACCGTCCACCCGCGCCGCCTCGTACACCTCGCCGGGGACGGTCTGCAGCCCGGCCAGCAGGGTGTAGGTGGTGAACGGGAGCGAGACGAACACGGCGACGAAGACCATCCAGGGCCAGGCCGTCGACGGGTCGCCCAGCCAGTCCCGGGGGCCGTCGACCAGCCCGAGGTCGGTCAGCAGGGTGTTCAGCACGCCCGCCGTCCGGTCCAGCATCCAGCGGAAGCCGATCGCCGTCATCAGCACCGACGCCGCCCACGGCGCGATCAGCGCCCAGCGGGCGTAACGCCGGCCCGGGAAGCGCTGGTTGAACAGCTGGGCCAGGGCGAGCGAGACCAGCATCGTCAGGCCGACCACGGCGAGGGTCCAGACCACGGTGGAGAGCAGGACGTGGCCGAGGTCCGCCTCGCCGAACAGCTTGCGGTACTTGTCCAGCCCGGCCGAGCCGCGGACGAAGCCGCTGGTGCTGACCCGCAGGAACGAGGTGCGGACCATCTCGTACACCGGCCACAGCACCACGGCGAGGATCAGCAGCACGGCCGGGGCGATCCACGGCAGCGGGCCGAACCGACGGCCTCTGCGCACAGGGGGGTTGGGGGTCACGGGGGCGCCTTTCACGGCTGTCGCTCGGCGTCGGCCGCCGCTCGGCGCCGGCCGGCACTCGGCTCGGGGTGAGGCGTCACTTGTTCGCGACCGCGTCCTGGGCCTTCTTCTGCAGGTCGCCGAGCACCTTGGCCGGGTCGCCCGAGACGGCGCTGCCGACGGACTTCTTGATCTCGGCCGAGACCGCGTCCCAGGTGGTGTCGCCCAGCGGGTAGAAGACGGCGTGCGGCAGCAGCGCGAAGAACGGCGCGATGTCCTGGTGCTTGCCCCCGGTGGTCAGTTCGCCCAGCGCGCTCTTGGTGACCGGCATCAGGTTGTACGTCTCGTCGAAGGCGACCTGGTTGCCCTTGGTGTACGCGAAGTCGAGGAACTTGCGGATCTGGTCGCGGTGCCCGTTCTTCTTGAAGGCCATCATCCAGTCCGCCACCCCGAGGGTGGAGGCCAGCGGGCCGTTCTTGCCGGGGATGGGCGCCACCCCGTAGTCGACCTTGCCGTCCTGGGCCATCTGGATCAGCGACGGGTGCCCGTTGAGCATGGCCGCCTTGCCCGCCGCGAAGTCGGCGAACGCGGTCTTGCGGTCGGTGGTGGCCGGGTTGGCGTAGGTCAGCCCCGGGTCGACCAGGTTGGACCTGAGCCAGCGGAAGGTGTCGATGTTCGCCTGGCTGTTCAGGGTGTACGCGCCGTCCTTGCCGGTCGGCCCGCCGTCGTCGCCCAGCTCCCAGATCATGCTCTCGCCCTGGGCCTCCTCCGGCCCGAGCGGCAGCGCGTACGGCGTGACCCCGGGCACCTTGGCCTTCACCAGCTCGGCGTCCTTGCGCAACTCCTCCCAGCTGGTGGGCGGTTGGCTGATCCCGGCCTGCTGGAACAGCGCCTTGTTGTAGAACAGGGCCCGCGCCGAGGACACGAACGGGATGCCGTACTGCACGCCCTTGACCTGGCCGGCCTCGGCGAAGCTGTCGATCAGATCGGCCCGGGTGTTCGGCGACAGCACGTCCTCCGCCTTGTACAGCAGGTCGTCGGCGACCTTGTCGGCGTACCCGCCGGTCTGCAGCACGTCCGGCACGTTGCCACTCTGGATCATCGTCTTGACCTGCTTGTCGATGTCGTTCCAGTTCACCACCTGGACGTCCACCTTGATGCCGGGGTTGGCCGCGGTGAAGGCGGTCGCGACCCCGTTCCAGTAGTTCTTCGAGCTGTTGGACTCCTTGTCGCCGTAGTCGGCGGCCACCAGCTTGAGCGTCACCTTCCCGTCGGCGTCCGCCCCACCACCCCCACCGCCCCCGCCGCCACTGCCACAGGAGGTGAGGGCGAGCGCCCCCAGGGCACACGCCGAGACGAGGGCCAGCACACGTTTGTCCACCGCAGATACCGCCTTCGTGCGTGCTTGATCGGATGATCCAAGATGCTTGAAGAACGCAGGTTTTGAGCAGTTTCGAAAGAGCAGCTTGCTGCTTCGGGTGGTTCATGTCAATCCTGCGCACAGTTTCGCGCATGACGGCCCCCGGCTCTCAGCTCGTCACCACCCGCTCTGCGCAGAAACGCTCAACCGGAGACCCTCAACCGGAGGTGCTCAACCGGAGCCGCACGAACTGCGAAACGGCCGAACCGCGCGACACCGGCCGGCTCCGTCGATGCGGAGCGCCGCGGTGCGCGCGGTTCGGGGACGAGCGGTGGTGCAGACGGAGCGGATCAGCCGGTGTGGCCCGCCGGGGCGGCGATCACCGAGAAGACGTACAGGATCGTGGGCAGCGCCCCGAGGAGCGTGACGACCACGGCCAGCACGGCCACCGGTCGCCGCGTGCCCCGCAGCATCCACACGAGGGAGCCCACCAGGGCGAAGAAGGTCAGGGCGACGACCCCGGCGGTGAGGAGAGCGGACGTCTGAACTTGCATGCGGCTCAGTCCCTTTGGCGTGAGTGTCCAGTCCGATTGGTTCCACAGCGCACGGCGGACGGAGCGGAGTCCGCGAAACCCCTTGGTAGGAGGGGTGAACCGTCCGGTCGTACGACGAAGCTGACGCTAGCTCACATCGGATTGCCCGCAACAGTGTTGGGGAAAGCACGAGAAGGCGAGATCCCTCGGGCTACCACCCCCGAGGGCTCCCACCTGCAACGGACGTCGGACTGGACAAGTCACACGGCGTCTGGATCCAGTATCCCCGCAAGGGCTAAACAAGAGCGAAACAGCCGCTCTGTCACGGCACTTAACGACCACTGAGTGCTCTGTTAATGTGCCTGGGTGGCGACAGACCTTCAGTTCCTCCTGCTGGGGCCGGTGAGCGCCCGCCGGGCCGGCACCCCGATCACCCTCGGGCCGCCGCAGCGACGGGCCCTGTTGGCACTGCTCCTGCTCGCCCGCTCACAGGCCGTCCCGGTCGCCGTGATCCGGGACCGGCTGTGGCCGGCGGGCGCGCCCGCCACCGCCATCGATGCCATCCAGGTCCATGTCCACCACCTGCGTCGACAGCTCAGGGAGCACACCCCGGCCGGCGCCTCGGTACCCGAACTGGCCGGCTATCCGGGGCACTCCCGCGAACAGGCCAGCTACGCCCTGTACATCGACGCCGAGGCGGTCGACGCGCTCGTCTTCCAACGGCGGGCCGACCGGGGGCGGGAACTGGAGGACAAGGGCGACTACAAAGGGGCCCTGGAGATGTGCATCACCGCCCAGTCCCGCTGGCGCGGTGAACCCCTGGCGGACCTGGAACCCACCCCCTACGTACGGGCGATCCGCCAGGGGCTGGTCGACCTCTGCCAGGACGTCCGGACCAGGGCGGCCCGGGTGCGGATGAGGACCGGTGCCGTGTCCGACGCCGTCATCGACCTCCAGCAGCTCAACCTCGAACACCCGGGCAACGACGTCATCGTGGTGCTGCTCTCCACCGCGCTCTTCCTGACCGGCTCCCGCCGGCGCGCCCTCGCGCTCCTCGACGAGGAAGTGGCGCGTTGGGAGCAGCAGTACGCGCGGGTGCCGGAACAACTGCTGCGGCAACGCGAACGGATCCTCTCCGGCGCGCTGGAGGAGGAATGGTGACGGTCGAAGCCCGTCTGCTCGGGCCCGTGACGCTGGCCGTCGACGGCGTGGCCATGCGGGCCGGAGGCGCCAACGGCCGGGCCCTGCTCGCCGCCCTGCTGCTCACCCCCGGGCAGCCGGTCGACGTCGAACAGCTCGTCCTCGACATCTGGGGCGATGACGCCTCGATGAACGCCCGGGCGCAACTGCACTCCCTGGTGAGTCGACTGCGAGGCGAACTACGCACGATCGGCGCTCCCTTGACCGTCACCCGACACGCGCGGCTGGAGAGCTACGCACTCGACATCACCCCCGACGCCGTGGATGCCACCCGGTTCCGGGCACTGACCGCCGAGGCCGGCGAAGTCCTTGCCGAAGGACGACCGGGGCCGGCGTCCGCTCTGCTCCAACGCGCACTGGATTGCTGGAGCGGACCGGCCCTGGGCGGCGTGCGGACCCACGGGCGGCTGGAGACCGAACGGCGCCGACTGGAGGAACTGCGCCTGGAGGCACTGGCCCTGCGCATCGATGCTCACCTGCGGGACGGCCGGGCGGAGACGGTACTCCCGGAGCTGCGGGCACTGGTGGCCGAGTTCCCCGAACACGAACGGTTCCGGGCCCAACTCGAGGAAGCCCTGGAAGAGTCCGGCCGGGCCGCCCAGGCCTGGGGGCTGCGACAGGGGCAGCCGGGCGGTCGCCCGGCGGAGGAGGCGGGCCCGGCAGCGGGCGAACCCGTAACCCGGTCGGCTGCGCCGGCTGTCCGGGTCGCTCCGGCGCCGTCCGCCCAGGAAGAGCCCCGGATCTCGTTGCTGGGACAGGTCCAGGCCTGGCGGGGAACGACCTCGCTCTCGCTCGGCTCACCCCAGCAGCAGGCAGTGCTCGCGATGCTCGCCGCACAGCTCGGCCAGCCGGTGTCGACCGAGGAACTGGTCGAGGGCCTCTGGGGCGACCGGCCCCCGCCGCAGGCCGTCGCCGCGCTACGGACGTACGTCTCACGGCTTCGGTCGGTCCTGGAGCCCGTACGAGAGGTGCGCCGGCCCCCGAGCCGGCTCGTCAGCAGGAACGACGGCTACGTGTTGCGTCTGCCGAGGCAGTCCGTCGACCTCCACGTGTTCGAGGACGGACTCGCCGAGGCCAGGTCGACCCGTGCGGCGGGAGATCACGCCGGTGCCGTCCGGGAGGCCACGGCAGCGCTGGGCCTGTGGGAGGGCCGCCCGTTCGTGGGCTTGCCCGGGCCCAGGATCGACGCGCTGCGGCTCAGGCTGCTGGAGAGCTGGGTCGCCGGACAGGAGCTCCGGTTCGAGTCCCAACTGGCTCTGGGGGCCGGTGCCGAGATCGTCGCCGAGCTCACCGAGCTGGCCGGCGAACACCCGTTGCGCGAGCGGCTGCGCGAGCTGCTGATGGTCGCGCTCTACCGGGCCGGGCGCCAGGCCGAGGCCCTCGGCGTCTACGCCGACACCCGGAAGCTGCTGATCGACGAACTCGGCGTCGAACCGGGAGCCGGGCTGGCCGCCGTGCACTCCCGAGTCCTCGCTGCCGACCCTTCGCTCCTCGCCGACCCGGCCTCGGGCCCCCTCCGCCCGGAGTCCGAGGCCCTCCAGCCTCCGCCGCCCCCGGCGCAACTCCCCGCGTCGGTCGCGGACTTCACCGGGCGCGCCGATCTGCTCGCCTCCCTGACGGACGCCTTGCGACGGGGTAGCGGACTGGCGGTGTGGGTGCACGTGCTGTGCGGGATCGGCGGGGTGGGGAAGACCACGTTGGCCGTGCATGCCGCCCACGACGTCCGGGCCGACTTCCCGGACGGTCAGCTGTTCGCGGATCTGCGCGGCGCCGGTTCGAGCCCAGCCGATCCGACGGCCGTGTTGGGCGACTTCCTCTACGCACTCGGCGTGCACGAGCCCCCGGACTCGCACGAGCAGCGCGCCGCGCTCTACCGATCTCTGCTGGCCGGCCGGCGGGTGCTCGTCGTGCTGGACAACGCCCGGGACGCCGACCAGGTACAGCCGCTCATCCCCGGCGTGCCCGGCAGCGCGGTTCTGGTCACCAGCCGCTCGCGGCTGTCCGAGGTGTTCGGTGCGTCCTTCTGGGACGTGGAGGAAATGACCCCCGAAGAGGCCTTGGCGCTGTTCGCCGCCATCGTGGGCGAGGCCAGGGTCGCCGCCGAACCGGAATCCACTCTCGCGGTGGTCAGCTCCTGCGGGCTCCTACCGCTCGCCGTGCGGATCGCCGCCGCCAGGCTGGCCAGCCGGCCGCGCTGGAGCGTCGCCGACCTGGCGCGGCGGCTGGCCGACCAGCGTCGTCGGCTCGCTGAACTTCAACTCGGGAACCTGGCGGTGGAGACCACGCTCGGATTGGGTTACGGCCAGCTGGCCCCGGAGGAAGCGCGCGCCTTCCGCCTGTTCTCCCTGACCAACTCGCCCGACCTGCCGCTGTTCGCGGCCTCGGCCCTGCTGGACCTGCCGGAGGAGTCCGCTGAGGCCCTGGCCGAAAGCCTGACCGAGGCGAACCTGCTGGACAGCCACGCCCCCGGGCGCTACCGCTTCCACGACCTGCTGCGGCTCTACGCGCAGCGGCAGAACGAGCGCATCGGCGACGCCGACGAACAGGAGGCCGCGCTGCGTCGGCTGCTGGACCTGCTGCTCGCCACCGCGTGCGCTGCGGTGCGGGAGCTGGAGCTCGATGACGAACTGCCCGATCCCCTCTACGGCCCGCCCGTCCCCCCTCTCGCGCTGGCGGGCGGGAGCCGAGGCGTCCGGGACTGGCTCATCGCCGAGCGACCCCTGATCCTCGGCGCCGTCGATGCCGCGTGTTCCGGGAACGGGCCGGTGCTCCCGGCGGTGGAACTCGTCGTCGCGCTCCATGAGCTGCTCGAGGACTGGGGGCCGACCCAGCAGTTGAGGGCGGTCCTCGAGCGTGTGGTACAGCACGAGAGCGATCCCGCCCTGCTGGCTCGGATCCGGTACGTGCAGGGCGACTTGTGCGCGTGGGCGGGGCAATTCCGGGAAGCCGAGGTGGCCTACCGGCAGAGCCTCGATCACCTGGGGCCGGAGGACGGGACCCGGCTGCGGGCCATCGTGTCCCTCCGGCTCGCCGTCGTGCTCAGCACCACCGACCGGTCCGGCGACGTACTGCCGCTCTTCCAGGAGGCACTGGAGATCAGCCGGAGCGCCGGAGCTGCCGTGATCGAGACCCGCATCCTGGCCAACATGGCCAGGGCCTATGTGCGATCCGGGCAGCCCGGAGCAGGAATCCGGTCGGCCCGGGCCGCGGTCGAGGCGGCCCGGGCCACGGGCAGCGCGGTGGCCCTTGCCCATGCGCTGTACCAGCTCGGCGTTTCGCTGGCCACGATCGGAGCGCCGGGCGAAGCCGTCGACTGCCTGCGCGAGGCACTGATGCTGTACCGGTCCCAACAGATCCAGATCTGGGAGGGCTACTCGCTCGCCCGCCTGGCGGCCGCCCTGCTGGCCGTGGACCGGACCCCGGAGGCCGCCGAAGCCGCCGCCGAGGCGCTCGCCCTCGCAGAGGGGCTGGACGCCGCCTACTGCCAGGGCCTCGCCGGCGCGGCCCTCGGGGAGGCCCTGCTGCGCCTGGACCGGCCGACGGAGGGACTGGCCCGGCTCGAGGAGGCGCACGACGTCTTCGCCCGCCTCGGCGTGCCCGAGGCCGCCGCGGTGCGCGAGCTCGTGCAGCGCGCCCAGGGCCCGGCGGGGTTCCAACCCATCGGTCCTGCAAAGGAGTTCGCACTCCGGGCGGGATCAGCCGAAGGGGAGGTACCAGGGGCGCTTGAGCGGCGGCAGCCGGTCGGCGAAGAAGGCTGAGACCTGGGCGAGTTGGGCCTCGTCGAAGGCGTGCTGGGGGAGGAAGGCGACGGCCTTGTTGGTCTGCTGCAGGTACCAGAAGCCGGAGCGCGCGGTCACCTGGCGGTAGGCGCTCCAGGCGACCTCGGCCTGGCTGACGGCGGTGGTCAGGGCGTAGTTCTGTTCGGTGATCCGTACGGTCCAGGGCTCGGCGAGCAGCGGAGCGCTCTTCCGGGCGGCCTGGCGGACGACAGCCAGTTCGACGAAGGCGAGGAGCGCCGGGCCGAAGATCATCAGCCAGATCTTCGGCTCGGCATCGATGACCAGGGTGAGCAGGCCGATCAGGAAGAACAGGACGCCGAAGACCGACATCCCCCGGGCCGCCGGGCTGTTGCGTATCGCTCTTCGGAAGTCGGCCTCGGTCAGCCGGAACTGGGCGGTGATGTCCATCATGATCGTCAAGATCCCACGTCCGGCGCGGGCCCGTCCAACGGCTTTGCGCCCGGCCGCCGCCGAGGTGGGCGCTGCGGGCGCCCCGGGCCACCGCCGGCGGGGGCGGGTGGGGTTCAGCGCAGCACGGACTCCAGGAAGTCGCTGCCGATCCGGGCCACGACGGAGATGTCGAGCTGGTGGAGGACGTAGCGGCCCCGGCGGCGGGTGACGAGGAGCCCGGCCTTCCGCAGGACGGTGAGGTGGCGGGAGATCTCGGGGGCGGTGAGGCCGTACGCGTCGGCCAGTTCGTTGGTCGAGTACGCGGCGCGGGCCAGGCTGCGGCACAGGTTCATCCGCATCGGGTGGGTCAGCGCGTCCAGGCGCAGCCTGACCGCCTCCACGGGCTCGGCGCCGCCGATCTCGTGGGCCGCGGCCGGGTACTGGATCACGGGCTGCCAGCCCGGCCCGTACAGGGTGAACAGGTGCGGCCAGCCGAAGACGCTGGGCAGCAGGGTGACGGCGGTGCCGCGGGCGTCGGTGCGGCCGTGCACGAGCTTGTCGACGACGATGCGGCTGCCGTGCTCGTCCTCCTCCAGGCTCAGCGCGGGTGACGCCGCCGTGAGGGCCTCCGCCAGGCCCTTGCGGCGCAGCAGTTCGGTCTTCTGCTGGGCGTCGGCGGCGAGTTGGACGCGGACCCGGCGCCAGGTGTCGGCGAAGAACGCCCGGTCGCAGTCCTCCAGGAGGCGCCGGATCCACGCCCGGGTGCCGGTGGGGTCGTCGAGCATCCGCTCGACGAACGCCGCCTGGTGCGGGCCGCGGGCCGCCGCCAGGTCGAGCGCGCGGCGCCGTGACCACGCGTCGACCAGGGGCGACGGCAGGCCCTTGGGGTAGTGGGTGGTGCTGCAGGAGATCTCCAGGGCCGCGCCGACGAACCTCTCGTCCGGCATCCGGTCGAGGTCGTCCAGTTCCTCGGCGAGGGTCTGCCGGGGCCGTGCGGGCATCAGGAAGTCGGAGCGCGTCGAGCGCCACATGAAGTCGGCCTCCAGCATCCGGCCGGCCAGTTCCGGTTCGAGGGCGCCGGAGGTCGCCGTCGTCCACGCGTGCAGCCGGGGGTGGTGGGCGGGCTCGGCGAGCGCGTGCAGCGCGTTGCCGAGTTCGGCCAGCGGCGAGGGGTGGAAGGCGATCCGCTCGTGCGGCAGTCCGGTGATGTCGATGGTCACGCTCACCCTCCTATGGTGCCTGGCCCGCTGACCTCGTCATTTGACGGGGGTCGTCAATCGGCGGGACCGGCGGGGCGGCCGTGCGGCACGGTGGGCGCATGAACGCACTGCACCAGCACCTCCTGGACAGCTACCGGGCCGCCCAGCACGCCGAACCGGCCCCGCCCGCACCCGGCACCCACGACCTCGCGGTGCTCCGGGCGGCCCGTGAGCACCGCCGCTTCGAAGCGGTCGTCGCCGGCCGCCCGACCCCCGGCCGCCTGCGCTTCGCCTTCCGCCGCTGGCTGAGCGCCCAGGGCTGACGGGGGTTGAGCAGGGGCTGACGGGGGCCGGTGGCCTCCGTATCCTTGTCGCCACGTGCGTACGAACAGAATGGAGACACTTCCCGTGGGCAGCCCGACCGAGACGCTGGAGTTCCAGGCGGAGACCCGCCAGCTGCTGCAGCTGGTGATCCACTCGATCTACTCGAACAAGGACATCTTCCTGCGCGAGTTGATCTCCAACGCCTCCGACGCCCTCGACAAGCTCCGCCTGGAATCCCTCACCGACACCGACCTCGCGGCCGACACCTCGGACCTGCACATCACCCTGGAGGTGGACCGGCAGGCCCGCACGTTGACGGTGCGGGACAACGGCATCGGGATGACCCGCGAGGACGTCGTCGAGCTGATCGGCACCATCGCGAAGTCCGGCACCGCCGGCCTGCTGGCCAAGATCAAGGAGGCCAAGGACGCGGAAGCGGCGCAGAACCTGATCGGTCAGTTCGGCGTCGGCTTCTACTCGGCGTTCATGGTCGCCGACAAGGTCACCCTGCAGACCCGCCGGGCCGGCACCGAGCAGGGCACCGCGTGGGAGTCCGACGGCGAGGGCAGCTACACGATCGGGCTGGCCGACGGCCTGCCGGTGGGCACCTCGGTCACGCTGCACCTCAAGCCGGCGGACGGCGAGGACGGGCTCGGCGACTACCTCGCGGGGTGGAAGATCCGCCAGATCGTCAAGCAGTACTCGGACTTCATCCGCTGGCCCATCCGGATGGCCGCCGAGCCTGCCGCCGTCCCCGCCGCCGAAGCCGCCGCCGACGGTGCCGAATCCGATGCCGGTGCCGATGCCGTGGACGAGGCGGTCGACGGCGCCCCCGCCGCGCCGGAGACGCTGAACTCGATGAAGGCCCTGTGGGCCCGCCCGCGCAGCGAGGTGACCGAGGCCGAGTACCACGAGTTCTACCAGCAGATCACCCACGACTGGCAGCCCCCGGCCGAGACCATCCACATGCGCGCCGAGGGCACCTTCGAGTACGAGGCGCTGCTGTTCATCCCGGCCCAGGCCCCGTTCGACCTGTTCTCCCGCGACACCAAGCGGGGCGTGCAGCTGTACGTCAAGCGCGTGTTCATCATGGACGACTGCGAAGCGCTCATGCCGAACTACCTGCGCTTCGTCAAGGGGGTCGTCGACGCCCACGACCTGTCGCTGAACGTCTCCCGCGAGATCCTGCAGCACGACCGCCAGATCACCGCGGTCCGCCGGCGCCTCGTCAAGAAGGTCCTCGCCGCCCTCAAGGACATGCAGGCCAAGAACGCCGACGCCTACACCACGGCGTGGGAGCAGTTCGGCCGGGTGATCAAGGAAGGCCTGCTCGAGGACCGCGACAACACGGACGCGCTGCTGCAGCTGGTCTCGGCCGCCTCCACCCACGATGCGCAGCAGGAGACCACGCTGCGCGAGTACGTCGCGCGGATGAAGGACGGCCAGGACACCATCTACTACCTGACCGGCGAGAACCGCCAGATGGTGGAGAACTCCCCGCACATGGAGGCCTTCACGGCCAAGGGCTACGAGGTCCTGATCCTCACCGACCCCGTCGACGAGGTCTGGACCGACCAGGTCCCCGCCTTCGAGGGCCACCGCTTCCAGTCCATCGCCAAGGGCCAGGTCGACCTCGGCGACGACACCGACGCCGACGGCGGTGACGAGGCGAAGGCGGAGAAGGCCCGGCGCGAGGAGGACTTCGCCGACCTCCTCGGCTGGCTGCGGACCACCCTGGCCGAGCACGTCAAGCAGGTCCGCCTCTCCACCCGGCTCACCACCTCCGCCGCGTGCCTGGTCGGCGACGCCCAGGACCTGACCCCCACCCTGGAGAAGATGTACCGGGCCATGGGCCAGGACCTCCCCGCGGTGAAGCGGATCCTCGAGCTCAACCCCACCCACCCCCTCATCACCGCGCTGCACCAGGCCCACCGGGCGAAGTCCGACGATCCGGCCCTCACCGACATCGCCGAACTCGTCCACGGCAGCGCCCTGCTGGCCGAGGGCGGCGACCTGCCCGACCCGGCGCGCTTCACCCGGCTGCTGACGGACCACCTCACCCACAGCCTGTAACCCCCGGCGGGTACGCACCCACCGCGCGGCGGCCGCCGCGCGGTGGGTCACTTTGTGACCAGTCACAACCCGTGTCGCTAATTTTTGTGGCCCGACCCGGGGACAATGTGACGGGTCACCGACATGATGTTCTCCGGGGCGCCGGCTACTAGTTGGTAACCCGCGCTCTTCGACGGACCATCAGGACTTCCACGACCCGGGGGAACCATGCGCAAGTGCACGTCCCGGCTGCTCGCCGCCGCCGTCACCGCCGCCCTGGCCGCCACCGCCACGGCCGTCACCGCCGGCCCGGCCGCAGCGGCCGCGCGCTCCGCCGCCACGAGCCCCGCCGCCACGAGCTCCGCCGCCGCGAGCGACCCGTTCTACTCCTACGACGGCAGCACGCCGCTGGCCTCGCTCGCGCCGGGCACCGTGCTCAAGACGCGGACGCTGCCGTACCACGTGCTGGGGCTGCCCACCCCCGTGACGGCGGTCCAACTGCTCTACCGCACCACCGACGCGCAGGGGCGCCCGGCCGCCAACGTCACCACCGTGGTGCGCAGCTTGACCGGAGACAGCAGCAAGGCCGTGTCGTACCAGTCCTTCTACGACTCGCTCAACCCGGCCGACAGCCCCTCCCGGGCGGTGGCCGGCGACGTCAGCATCGGCGGCTTGATCCCCCACGTCGAGGCGGTCTTCCTGGTGCCCGTGCTCGCCCAGGGCTACGCCGTGGTGATCCCCGACACCGAGGGCCAGAGCGCCGACCTCGCGACCGGGCCGGAGTACGGGACCAACACCCTGGACTCGATCCGGGCCGCCACCAGGTCCGCGGCGACCGGCCTGGACTCCGACACCCGCTTCGGGCTGATGGGGTACTCCGGCGGCGCCGTCGCCACCAACTGGGCGGCCGCGCTCGCGCCGGGCTACGCGCCCGAGGTGAACGCCAAGCTGGTCGGCTACACCGAGGGCGGGCTGCTGGTCGACCCGGCGCACAACCTCAAGTACGTGGACGGCTCGCTGGTGTGGAGCGGGATCACCCCGCTGGCCTTGATCGGGGCCTCGCGCTCCTTCGGCATCGACCTCACGCCCTACCTGAGCGACTACGGCCTCTCGGTCTACCGGCAGTTGGAGCACGGCTCGATCGTCGACGCCCTGGGCCACTACCCCGGGCTGACCTGGAAGGCGATGGCCAAGCCCCAGTACGCCGACCCGAACTCCGTGCCGGAATTCGTCGAGTCGGTCAACCGGAACAACCTCGGCTCGGCCCCCACCCCGACCGTGCCCGCCTCCATCGCCCAGGGCAACGGCGGCGTCTTCGAGGGCACCTTCGCCAACCCGGCCGGCATCGGCACGGGCGACGGCGTGGCGGTCGCCGGGGACGTGCGGGCGCTCGCCCGGCAGTACTGCGCGACCGGCACCAGTCCGGTTGCGTACCAGCAGTACGACCTCCTCAGCCACTTCGGCGTCCCCGTCGTCTGGGCCCCGACGGCCCTCGGCTGGCTGAACGACCGCTTCGCGGGCCACCCGGCTCCCTCCGACTGCGGGAACATCCCGGCCGGCAACTCCCTCGCCCCGGAACAGGCGGTGCCGAGCCACTGACCCGCTGAGCCGCTGAGCCGAGCCACTGACGCGACGCCCGGGCCGCTGACCCGCCGCCCGGGCGTTGCCCGTTGGCCTCTTCGTGTACACGCGCGCTTGTTACCATCGCGGCTCGCGCGGCCGCGTGGGGGACCGTGTACGGGGAGACGGAGCGAGAGCCATGAGCGTGCCCACTGAAGTGTCGAAGTTCCGCCTGGGCCACCGAACGAGCATGACCCGCACCGAGGGGGTGCGGAGCACGACCTACAACTCGCAGTGGCGCCTGTTCCCGCTCGGCGCGAGCCGGCGCCCGGAGTCGGGCTCCGTCGTCGTCGAGACGTTCTGCGGAGACTGCCGCGGTCCCGTCAGGGTGGTGGTGGAATCCGTGCCGACCGCCGTGCAGAAGCAGCGGACCCGCAGCACGTTCGGCTGGCTCCTGCTCGCGGCGGGGATCCTCCTCGTCGTCCTCGCCGGCGTCATCGGCGGCGGCGGCGCCGGTGCGGGCCTGTCGGGTGTGTCCGGCGTGCTGGCCGTGCTCTTCAGCTTCGGTGTGCGCAGCGCCGGAAAGTCGTATTCGGGCGTCCGCCTGGACCGCAGCCAGCCCGCCACCACCACGCACACCCCGCACCGGATCTTCGACCGCTGACACCGCTGCCACTGCCGGCCCGCAGCCCGAGGTGTCCGACCCCGTAACGGTGGGTTGCGCGGTGGTCGCGGTATTGTGGCGCGCGCAGAAAGGGGCGGTCGCGGTCGGCAACAGCGCTTCGGTGGTGCGGAACTGACGCACGGTGCGGACCGGTGGTCGCGGCGGGTACGGGGTTCGGACGTTCGGGAGGGGAGCGGCGTGGCCGGGGACGTGACGGTGGAGACGATCGACCTGGGGGACGGCACCACGGTGCGGGCCGAGGTGATCGGCGAGGTGGGCTTCGCCGCGGCCGGGGGTGAGGACGAGTTCGGCGACGTGGGGCTGCGGGACCGGGCCGCCCGGGTCGGCTCGGCGGTGGCGCTGTCGCTGGACCAGGTGCGCGGCACGGTGCAGGGCATCGGCCGCTGGGCGGCGGAGACGATCACCCAGGGCGGGGCCGGGGCGCCGGACTCCTTCGAGGTCGAGTTCGGGCTCAAACTGGCCGTGAAGTCCGGGCAGTTGCTCGGGATCATCGCGGAAGCCGGGAGCGAGGCGGGGCTGACCGTCAAGCTCTCCTGGGACCTCGCGGCGCGCCGGGAACGGGCGGGCGGCGCGGTGGGCGCAGGAGACGGTGCCGAGGCCGCCACCCCTGCTGCCGCGGAGTGACCGGCCCGCACCTCGACCGGGCCCGCGCCGAGGAGTTGCGCCGCTGCACCGTCCGGATCGAGACGGCGAAGGGCTTCCGGGGCAGCGGCTTCCTGGTCGCCCCGGGGCTGGTGGTGACCTGCGCGCACGTCGTGCTCGACGACCGGCGCCTGGTCGGCGACGTGGTGGTGCGGCACGAGGGGAGCGCGTACCCGGTGCCGCGCGGCGCCATCCGGGCCGAGCCCGACAGCGGGGGCGGCGGCGACTTCGAACCGTTCCCCGACCTCGCGCTGCTCGACGTCCCGGCGGCGGCCGGCTCCGGTCACCCGGTGGCCCCGCTGGCGGGCGCCGAGGCGGAGCCGGGGACGTGGCTGACCGCCCTGGGCTACTCCAGGTCCACGCCCTCCCCGGGCGCCGACATCGACACCGTCGGGCTCCAAGTCGTCGGCCGTTCGGGCGAGTTCATCGGCGTGACCGGCTTCGTGCAGGTCGGTTTCAGCGGCAGCATGCTGGTCGGGCCGGACGGGCTGGTGCGCGGCGTACTCAAGGGCAGCCGCTCGTACAAGCAGGACCTGGGCGGCTGGTACGTGCCGCTGGCCGCGCTGCTCGCCTTCCTCGGCCCGGAAGTTCGGACGGCGGCAGCGGCGGCGGACGAACCACCGGCGGACGAACCACCGGTGCCGGACGAACCGCCGCCCACCGACGCCGACTTGGTGACGGCGCTGATGGCCGTCCCGCACACCGCGCGCGCCGACGGGCGGTTCGACCTGCTGGAGCGGATGGGCGAACACCTCGGCCTGCCGCACCCGTTCGAGGCCGAGGAACGCTCCGACCGCCGCGACCACCTGTTCCGCATCGTGCGCCGCTGCCGCCACCACCGCGACGCCCCGGCGGCGCTGCGGGCGCTGTATACGGCACTGGAGGAACTCGCCCCGTACGACGGCGCGTTGGAGCAGCTCCGGGCCGTGGTCGGCCGGGCCGCCGGGGGCTGGCCCGCGGACGGTCGGGGGGAGCGGGCGGGCCGATGAGCGCAGGGGCGTACGGCGGCGGACCCCCGTGGGCCGCCGGCGAACCGGGGCCGCACCTCGCCGTCCCGTTCGAGGCGGCCGAGGGCCTGCTGGCCGAGATCCTGTTCGACTTCCAGGGGGTCTCCCGGAAGGAGTTCCGGCAGGCCGTGCTGGAGACGATGGGCCGCTCCCCGTCGTCCAAGCTCTTCCACCTGGACGTCAAGGAGGCCGACACCGCGCGCGAGCACGTCCGGGAGATCCTGCGCGGCATCCGCTGCTCCCGCGACCCCCGGGCGGTGCTCCGCTCGCTCGGCGAGGCGCTCAGGGAGCACGCCCCGTACGACGGCGCGCTGCCCTGGCTGCAGTTGGTGGTGCTGGCGCTGACCGCCGACACCGGTCTGTCGGCCGGCCTCCTGCTGCGCGTCATCGCCCTGCTGCGCACCCTGGGGCCGGCGCTCGCCCCGCGGCGGCTGCGCCTCCACGTGCCCCAGGACGCGCCCGGCCGCAACCTGATCGACGAGGGGACGACCCTGCCGGAGGTCCTCGCGCGGCTGCTGGACCAGTTCGGCGGCCCGGACGCCGGCTACGCCCTGTCCTTCCTGGACGGCCTGGCGCGCGATCAGGAGCTGCTGCTCCAGCACCCCCGACTCGCCGAACTGGGCGCCCTGGTGGGCAGCGTCCCGGTCGCCCGCCCCGCGCTCCGGCCGGAGGCGCCCGGCCGCCTGATCGTGCAGATCCGGCTGGAACCGGAGACCGCGGAGCACATCGAGGCGAGCCGCTACCACCTCCGGGCGTCCTGCTACCGGCAGCCGCTGGCCGGCGGGCCGATCGAACGCCTCCACGACCTGGCCGCCACCGACTCGCTCGCCCTGGAGGACCTGGTCGCGGCCGGCAGCGCCCGACTGGCCGGCTGGCAGACGTTGCTCTCCGAGCTGGGCCGGAGCAAGCGCAGCCCGGTCCGGATCGAGTTCCTGCTGCCCCGGGAACTGCTCGGCCACAGCGCCGACCTGTGGTCCCCGACCCCCGACCGGCACCGGATCGGCATCGGACTGCTGCACCCGGTGGTGGTCCGCTACCTGGACCGCTACATCAACCCGTGGCTGCAGACCGAGGCCTGGTACGAACGGTCGGAGCACCTGTTCGCCGACACCCTCGACTGCGAGCCCGCCGACCGGATCGGCTGGCCGCCCCTGCACCCCGAGCGGGTCGCCGACCTGCCCGGCTGGCTCGGCGGCCGCCCCACCGTGGCCTGCCTCGGCCTCGACACCCCGTACGACGAACTCGACCCCCGGGTGCGCGCGGCCGTGCTGGACGCCGTGGAGGTCGACGGCGTCCCCGCCATGCTGTGGCGCCGCGCCCCCGGCGCCCCGACCGACGTGGTCGACGCCCTGCGCCGCGACCGCCCGCGCTCCCTGGCCCACCTGCCGGAGGCCGTCCACCGGCACCGCAAGCTGACCCGGGCGGCGCCGACGCAGGACGGCGTCACCCTCTTCTGGGACGATCCGAACTGCATGGACCCGGACCAGGACGCCGGGTTTCCGGGGATGGTGTGAGGCGGATGGACAGCGGTGGCGCGGGAATCAACGGCGCAGGAACCAACGGCACGGCAAGCCACCGCACGGGCGACAGCCGAGCGGAGAACGATGGAGCGGAACCGATGAGGACGAGGCGGTAACGATGCCCGAGAACTGGTGGATCTACCGGGGCACCGGCGTGCCCCACGACGGCATCGCCGCGCTCCCGCCCGCCCCCGCCTGGCGCTCCTTCGGCGACTGGGTCGACAGCGACGCGGAACTGCCGCCGCCCCCGGCCGACGAGGCCGCCGGCCTGACGGCCCGCCGGCTCGGCCGGGCCCGGCAGGCCACCGCCTACCAGGCCGACGAACGCGAGGTCCACCTCGTCAACCTGGCCCTCCACCTGCGCCGCCCGCTGCTGATCACCGGCAAGCCCGGCGTCGGCAAGTCCACCCTCGCCTACGCCGTCGCGCACGAGCTGGGGCTCGGCCCGGTGCTGCGCTGGCCGATCAGCAGCCGCTCCACCCTGCGCGACGGCCTCTACACCTACGACGCCATCGGCCGACTCCACGAGGCCGGCCTGCACGCGCCGCAGGACGGCACCGACCGACGGCCGCCCGCCATCGGCCAGTTCCTGCGCCTCGGCCCGCTCGGCACCGCCCTGCTGCCCTGGCGCACCCCCCGCGTCGTCCTGATCGACGAGATCGACAAGAGCGACATCGACCTGCCCAACGACCTCCTGAACGTCTTCGAGGAGGGCGAGTTCGAGATCCCCGAGCTCCAGCGCCTCGGCCCCGGCCCGCAGGAGGTCGCCGTCGCCGACCCCGGCCGCCGGGCCGTCGTCCGCGGCGGCCACGTGCGCTGCGCCCACTTCCCGCTGGTCGTCCTCACCAGCAACGGCGAGCGGGAGTTCCCCTCCGCCCTGCTGCGCCGCTGCGTCCGCCTGGAGATCCAGCCGCCCACCGAGGAACGGCTGGCCGCCATGGTCGCCGCCCACCTCGGCGAGGACGGCAGCCAGGACGGCAGTCAGGACGGCAGCCGGGACGGCACCGCGGACGGGTCCCAACGCGCCGCGCTGATCACCGAGTTCCTGCGCCGCCAACGCGAGGACGGCGCCGACCTCGCCAACGACCAACTGCTCAACGCGCTGCTGATGGCCGAGCGCGGCCTGTGGGGCAGCGGACCGGGGCGCGACGTCATCCACGACGTCCTGCTGCGCCCGCTCAACGAGAACTGAGGCGGCGGCCGGTGGACGGGTTCGGTACGGACCGGGAGACGGCGGCGCGCGCCGCGCTGCGGCAGGCGCTGGCCGCACTCGTCGCACCCGAGGACGGCGCGCCGCAGCCGCAGGACCTCGCCGACGTGCTGTGGATCTCCCGGCTCGCCGGCCTCGACCCCCTGCCCGACGCCGACGCCCATACCGACGCCGACCCGGAGTCGCCGGCCGACCGCCCCGCGCCCGCGACCGCCCCGCCCCCGGACCCGGACGACGCCGACCCCCGACCGGACCACCGCCGCGCCACCGATCCCGGCCCGCCCGGACCGCCCGCACCCACCACCCCGCAGCCCGACCCCAAGGTCGAACTGCACCCCCGCCGCGCCCCCGCCCACCCCGCCCACCCCGACCGCCCGGGCGACCCCGCCCGCGGTGGCGAGGTCGTCCAGGTCACCCGGCCCACCGCCCTGCCCGGCGCCCTCGCCATCGCCCGCGCCCTGCGGCCGCTGCGCCGACCGCTCACCCGACGGCCCGGCGGCCGGAGGCCGTTGCACCTCGACGAGGAGGCGACGGCCGAGGCCACCGCCGAGGCCGGCGTGCTGCTCCCGGTCTGGCAGCGGACCAGGCCCCGCTACTCGGTCGACCTGCTGGTCGACACCGGCGCCACCATGGCCGTCTGGCACGACCTGGCCGGCGAACTCGCCACCCTGCTGGAGCGCCACGGCGCCTTCGAGGAGGTGCGCACCTGGTCCCTCGACACCGACCGGGAGACCCCGCACCTCACCCCCTTCCGGCGCCGCCGCACCGCCGCACCACCGCCCGCCACCCCCGACCGGAACTGGTCCCGCCCGCTCGCCGACCCGCACGGGCGCCGCATCCTGTTCGTCCTCACCGACGGCGTCGGACCGGCCTGGTACGGGCCCGAGCTGGTGCCCTTCCTGGCCCGCGCAGCCACCGCCGGACCGGCCGCCGCCCTCCAGGTGCTGCCCCGCCGGCTCTGGCACCGGACGGCGCTGCGCCCCGCCCCGGTCGAGGCCCGGGCCGCCACCCACGGCCGGCCCGTCCCCGTCCTGCGCACCGAGGCCACCCTGCCCGGCATCCCGCGCGGCCGGGCAGGCGAACCGGCGCGGGCCGCGGTGGGCTGGCTGCCGGTCCTGGAGATCGACGCCGACTGGCTCGCCCCCTGGGCCGACCTCACGGCGGGCCGCACCACCGGCTGGACGCCCATGCTCGCCGCGCCGCTCAGCGGAGTGCCCCGACCACCGCGCCCGCGCACCAGGGACACGGCCCCGCGCCCGCCCGCCGACCGGGTCGCCGCCTTCCGGGCCGGCAGCTCCCCGAACGCCTACCGGCTCGCCTGCCACCTGGCGGCGGCGCCGCTCAGCCTGCCCGTGATGCGACTGGTCCAGCGGGCGACCGTACCGGCCTCGGGACAGCGGGAGCTGGCGGAGCTCTTCCTGTCCGGGCTGATCGAGGTACGGGAGAAGGCCGTCGACCCGGACGAGGTGGTGTACGACTTCGTCGACGGCGTCCGGGAGGAACTCCTCGGGGAACTGACCCGCACCGAGTCGGTCCGGGTGCTGGAACACGTCCTCGCCAAGGTCTCGGGCCGGGTCGCCGCGACCTTCGGCGGAACACTCGATTTCCGCGCCCTCGCGGCCGCGACCGAGGACTCACGGCACCGACTGCCGGAGCGCAGTCGGCCGTTCGCGGAGGTCGCGGCGACGGTGCTGGCCGGGGCGGGCGGTCAACATGCCTCGATCGCACGGCACTTGAGCGGCAAGGCGGACGGCGCCAAGCCGGCGATCCGGCGGGAGCTGCTGAGTCCGGCGCCGCCGATCGTCAGCCCGCCGGACCCGCCGCGCATGATCGGGCGGGGCCAGGAGCTCGCCCGGCTCGTCCAGGCCTGCGCGCCGGGCGGCGCGCAGACCCGGCCGGTGGTGGTCGAGGCCGCCCCGGGCATGGGCAGACGCCGACTCGTCCAGGAGTACGTCCAGTCGTACGGCGACCGCCACTCCTTCGTCCACTGGATCAACGGGCGGACGGCGGACGGGCTGACGACCGGGTTCGAGCGGCTGCGGTCCGCCCTCGGGGCCGGGCCCGACACCCCCCTGGACGAGGTGCTCGGAGGCCACCTGGACTGGCTGATCGTCGTGGACGCCCTGCGGCCGGGCTCCGGCTTCCCCCGTGAGCTCTCCGCGCTGCTCACCGCCAGGTCGGGCCGCCTGATCGTCAACGTCAACTCACGGGAGGGAATGCGCTTCCTCGACTCCGCGCGGACCATCACCCTCGGCTTCCTCACCGAGGCCGAACTGCGCGAGGAGATCCGCCACCGCCTCGGCGACGCCTACCAACGGATCGAGCACGCCCAGGAGTTCCAGCACCTGCTCGACCGGATGCCCCGGCGCCCGGACGAGCTGGCGACCTGGCACCTCGACGAGAAACTGGCCGTCCTCACCGGGGCCTCGGGGTCGGGGGACTCCTACTCCAACGTCCGCAGCTTCCGGCTGCCCAGCCCGGCCCTGGCGATGGCACTGATGCCGACCGATGAGGGAGGTTACCTTGCCGTCTTCGGTGTGGATCGGCTGGTTCGCAACATCGACGTGACGACCGGCCAGGAGATCGAGCCGGCGTTCGAGCTTGAGGACTCCGGCACCGAGTTCGTCGCGATGGCCGGACTTCGCGACCGGATGTTCGTACTTTGCACTGCGGACTCCGATGCCGGATTCGCCTTCTGGGATCCCCAAGGCGGCGGCTTCGCGGCAGGTGAGCGGGGATATCCCGAGCCGCCGGTGGCAATGGCCCGATTCGTCCACACCGACGGAAACGTGTACATCTGGACCTCGTACGTCGACGGCCGCATGCGGATCTGGGACGCGCGGACCGACGGTGTGATTCTGGAGCTGCCCGGTCTGCCTGGCAGCGACCGTTCCTGGGCGATGACCACGCAACCCCAGCCGGACGGGCCCTCTCTCCTGATCGGCGTCGACCCCACCGGACGGCTGCACCGCTGGCAGCCCGAAGACCCCACCACCGTCGAGTCCTTCGCCGCCGCCGTGGTTGACCCCGGCCGGGCGCGGACGATCGTCGGGATCACCGGCGACGAGACCCGCTGCGTGTTCGCCTCGATCGGCGACCGGGACACCCACGTCCACATCTGGGAGTTCGAGGGCCGCTGGCGCAGGGATCACCGCCCCGAGGCCGAACAGCCGCTGCTCGCCCGCCGCTTCCGCCTCATCGAGCGGATCGCCCAGGGGCGGCAGAGCGAGATCTGGCGGGCCCGGGACGAACGGGACGGCACGACCGTCGCGGTCAAGACCTTCGACCGGGAGCGCCTGCCCGGCGCCCTGGAGGCGGAGCCGTTCCTGGAGCAGGCCGGGCGGCTCGCCCTGCTCGACCACCCCGGCATCGTCGCCTGCCGGACCTCGGGAGTCGACGCCGAACGCGCCTACCTGGTCATGGAGTTCATCGACGGCCCGGACCTGCGGTCCGTGCTCGACGGGGAACCGCTGCCCCCGCACGGGGCTGCCTCGATCGCCCACGACGTGGCCGTGGCGCTCACCTACCTGCACGGTTACGGGATCGCCCACGGCAGGGTCGAACCCGCCAACATCCTCATCCGCCCGGACGGCACCCCGGCCCTCTGCGACTTCAGGATCGACTTCACCGGGGCCGGCACGGCGAACCCGGCCGACGACCTCCACGCCCTCGGCAACCTCCTCCAGGAGACCGGCGTCCCCGAACCCCTGCAAGGACTCGTCCTCGAGCTTCTGCACCCGGACCCGCGCCGACGGCCGTCCGCCGCCGAGGTCGCCCTGCGCATCGAATCCTCGGGCGCCCTGCGGCAGCCCGACCGCGCGACGCCACCACCACTGCGGTT
Organism: Kitasatospora sp. NPDC058162; assembly: GCF_042884005.1. Lineage (NCBI taxonomy): Bacteria > Bacillati > Actinomycetota > Actinomycetes > Kitasatosporales > Streptomycetaceae > Kitasatospora > Kitasatospora sp. NPDC058162. Next base: position 18,435 of record NZ_JBHVUS010000021.1, on the reverse strand, counting down.
CACCCTGCTCGGAGAGGTGCGTGCCTGGCGCGGGGACGAGCCGGTGGAGCTCGGGCCGCCGGAGCGGAAGGCGGTGCTCGCTGCTCTGCTGAGGTACCGCGGGCGCCCGGTCCGGGCCGAGGTACTGGTCGAGGCGGTCCGGCCGCAGCACACTTCGTCCACTCGTGAGATCGACGAAGTGTGGTTCCATGTCCAGGAGTTGGAACGGGTGCTCAATACCTCACCGGCCCCTCGCGAGGTGCTGGAGGAGCTGGCGGACGGTCACACCTGGGTCCTGAACGTCACCTCCGAGCAGATCGACACCGTGCTGTTCGAGCGGTCCCTGGAGCAGGCAGAGGCGGCGATGTCGGCCGGCGGCCGGGCGGCAGCCCGCCTGCACGCCCTGGAAGCCCTCGCCCTCTGGCAGGGCCCGCCGCTGGCCGACCTGCCGGGGCCGTCGGCGGAGCTGGAGCGAACACGGCTCAGCCAACTGCACTACCGTGTCAAGGAGTTGATCCGTGATACCGAGCCGTTGACGCGCCCCGGAGACGCCCGCCTCAGCTACCAGCTGCTCGGCCCGCTGCGCGTCCGGCGGGACGGGGTGGCGCGGCCCGTCGGCTCGCCGGAGCAGCAGGCCGTACTCGTCGCCCTCCTGCTGCACGCCCCGGCACCGGTGCCGATCGCCAGCCTGGTCAACGCCGTCTTCGGCGACCTGCCACCGGCCGAGGCCATGGCCTCGGTGCGCACCTGCGTCTCCCAGTTGCGCCACGTCCTGGGCGATGGCACCCAGCCGCGGGGCGCGGTCGACATCCTCCAGTCGGTGAGCGACGGCTACCTGCTGACCGTTGAGCCGGGCTCGGTCGACGTGACCGTCTTCGAGCAGCGCGTGGCCGATGCCGCGCAGGCGCAGGAGGCCGGAGACCTGTCCGCGGCGCACGAGCTGCTGCGGTCCGCCCTCGTTCTCTGGGAGGGGCTCGCGCTGGACGGCGTTCCCGGGCCCTACGCCTCCTGGGAGCGCACGCGGCTGACCGAGCGGATGAGGGCGGCTGTCGAGGATATGTACGTGACCGGGCTGGCGCTCGGACGGCACCGGGAGTTCCTGAGGGAACTCGAACAACTCGTCGCCGACGATCCGTTGCGCGAGCGACTGTGCGCACTGCTGATGCTCGCCCAGTACCGCTGCGGGCTGCCGGGCGAGGCGATCGAGGCCTACCGGCGGCTCCAGGGTCGGCTGAGCGAGGAGTTCGGCATCGAGCCGGGCCCGGCCGTAAAGAGGCTGCACCGGATGATCCAAGCGGCCGACCCCGAACTCGACCGGCCCGGCCGGGCCGAGGCGCTCCTCGTGCCGCAGGGCGGAACGGCCACCCCCGCCGGGGTGGCCGCCGACCGGCTGCCGCGCGGGGACGCCCCGCAGGGCGTGGCCATCGGGCTGGACGTCGCCGAACAGGAACCGGTGTTCGTCGACTTCGAGACCGATCCGCTGTTCGCCGTGTTCGGCGACGCCGGATCGGGGAAGACCGCGCTGCTCCGGCTGCTGGTCAAGCAGCTCACCGAGCGCTACACCTCGGACGAGGTGGGCTTCCTGGTGTTCGACTTCCGCCGCACGCTGCGCGACCTGCTGCGGCCCGACTACCTCGTCCACTACGCGTCGAGCGTGCCCGACCTGGAGGCCCTGGCCCGGATCATGCGGGTCGCTGTCGGCAGCCGTACGCCGCGCATCCACCGGACCTCGGTCGAGCGGCGGCGACAGAAGGACATCTTCCTCATCGTGGACGACTACGAACTCATCGCCGCGAACCTCGCCGAGGACCAGCCCGACCCACTGTCCTCCCTCGTCGAATTCCTCCCGCAAGCCCATGACTTGGGCGTGCGCGTGATCGTCGCCCGCCGCTGCGAGGGCGCCGGCCGCGCCCGCGCCACCGACCCGTTCCTCCGCGCGGTCTGCGACCTCGGCCCCCACGGCGTGGTCCTCCCCGGCCACGAGCAGGAAGGCCCCCTGCTGGGCTCCGTCACCCCCCGCCCGCTCCCCCCGGGCCGGGGAATCCAGGTGACCCCGTCCCGCCCGTCCGGAACAGTGATCCAGACCGGCTGGATGCCCAACGAAAGCGGCTGACACCCATGGACGACGATGTGCTCCAACCATTTTGAGCCGTCATGATCTTCGACTGGTACGACGGGCCCCTCGAAGGGGTCGCCCGGGTCGGAGGAGGAGTTCGGGGGCGTCGGAGTTCGACGGGACGGTGCGGTTCGAACACGACGGCTGTACGCGGTTCGAGCGTTCGGGCCGCTGGTCCGTCCCGTCGGACTTCTGACGGCCACGGGGGTTCAGAGCGCCGGGACGACGGGGAGCCCGAACATGCCCGGGTTGTTGCGGATCTTCTCCCGCAGGTCGACGGCCTCGGCCCCCGGCTCGGCCGTCCAGGCGTACACCGGCTCGGTGAGTTCGGGGTTCACGAAGTACATCAGGGCGGTGCGCTCCGGCAGGCGCAGGTTGCGGACCTGGTGGTAGAGGGCGGGGACGCGGCCGGCGGTGAGGTCGGTGAGGACCGAGCCGGGCATCAGGATGACCTCGTCGGGCGCGGTGTGCACCGGGCGGGGGTCGCCGTCGAGGAAGATTTCCAGGCCGGGGGCGGTGGCGTGGATGACGGTGACCAGGTGGCCGTCCTCGTGCCGGTCCTGGAGCAGGTCGCGGTCGGAGCCGGTGGCCGCGTAGTTGTTGAGCTGGAGGTAGGAGGCCGCCTCGAAGGCGGGTGCCTTGTGGCCGCCGAGCCGGGCGGCTATCTCGCCGACGGTGTCGGCGACCAGCCCGGCCAGGTGGCCGCGCCAGGCGAGCAGGGCGTCGGTGAGGGCCGGGAGCTCGGCGGCGTGGGGGATCAGGTCGAGGCGGTCGTGCCAGAGGGTGAAGCAGTCGTTGAGGTCGGGGCGGTCGGCGCGGACCGAGAACTCGCGGCCGAGCGGGCGGTAGCCGAAGTTGAAGTCCCCGGTCGAGTAGCGGAACTTCCGCTCCGTCGGCTGCCCGAAGAACGCCCGGCTCTCGCCGAGCGCCCGGTGCAGCAGGTGCTCCGCGCCGTCGCGGAGCGTGATCCGGGCGTAGCCGTCGCGCAGCAGATCGTCGGCGGCGTGCACGGCGACGTGGGTGGCGGCGTGCGTGGCAACGGTGTGCATGGTGCGTCTCTCCTCCGTACCTGGGCCCCTGATCGGGCGCCGGATCGACGGTACGCGGAGAAGATGCCGGGATTTTGAACCGTTGACGGAACGTGTATACCGGGCGTGCGACAGGGATGCGTCAGGGCCGGACGGCGAAGACCCAGCGGTTGGCCGCGAGGGCGTCGTCGGGTTCGGGGAGCGGGCCGCGGCCGTAGTGGCGGGTGAACTCGAAGGGGGTGTGGGCGGTGGTGGACCAGCCGCGGGCGGCGAGGTCGGCGGGGGTGTCGGGGCGGGGTTCGGCGTCGAGGAGGGCGAGCAGGTCGAGGCCGGTCCGTTCGAGGGTGGCGGTGTAGACGGGGTTGGCGCGGACGGCGGCGGATTCGGTGCCGGTCTTGGCCTCGTAGGCGAGGGTGGAGCCGGGGGCGCTGAGCCGGTCGACGGTGGCGAAGAGTTCGCGTTCGGCCGCCGCGGGCAGGTGGGGCAGCAGGCCTTCGGCGAGCCAGGCGGTCGGCCGGTCGGGCTGGAACCCGGCGGCGGTGAGGGCCTCGGCCCAGTCGGTGCGGAGGTCGGTGCCGAGGGTGACCCGGTGCGGGGCCGTCGGCCGGGCTTCGATGCCGTCCAGGACGCGCTGTTTGAAGGCGAGCACCTCGGGCCGGTCGATCTCGTAGAGGGTGCAGTCGGCCGGCCAGTCCAGCCGGTAGGCGCGGGCGTCGAGTCCGGCGCCGAGCAGGACGACCTGGCGGGCGCCGAGTTGGCCGGCGCGGAGCAGCTGGTCGTCCAACGCCCGTGTGCGCAGGGCGAAGTAGCGGCCGAGCCGGCCCCACAGCGGGTCGGCGTCGCCGTCCGGGACGTCCCGGGGGTGGAGCGGCCAGCGGGCGGCGGCGGGGGCGGCGCGGACGAAGTGCTCCGCGTACCGGTCCCGGGCGAGGGCGTCGGGGCGGTGGGTCTCGACGGCCCGGGCGGCGGCGACCAGCAGGGCGGTGAGCGGCACGTCCTCGGCCGTGCCGGAGTGTTCGGTGGCGGTGGCGGTGACGGCGGTGTTCGTGGTGACGCCGACGCTCATGCGCGCTCCTGCTGTCGGGGGGTGGAGGTCCGGGAAACGCCGGAGGTCTCAGGGAGAAGGCCGGGGGTCTGGGGAACGCCGGGGGCCTCGGGAAGGCTGGTCCAGACGGCGAGTTCGTCCCGGGTGGTGACCCGGGCGCCGTACACCCGGCGCATGAAGGCCAGCACGGCCTCGTCCGGGAGGTGCAGAGCCGCGGTGCAATCGGCGAGCACCGTGACGTGGTAGCCCTTCTGGAAGGCGGTGCGCGCGGTGCTGTCCACGCACACGTCGGCGAACACGCCGGTCAGCGCGAGGTGCCGGACGCCGCCGTCCACCAGGTGCTGTTCGAAGCCCTCGCCGAGGAAGGCGTCGAAGCACGCGTACTTGGTGAACACGGCCTCGTCCGCGCGCGGGGTGACGGCGTGGAACTCGGCGCCCCAGCTGCCGTCGAGGCACTTGGGGCGTTTGCCGAGGACGGCGTCCCGGTGGCGCCAACTCGCCCCCTGGTGGGCCGGATCGCCGAGGAAGCGGACGAACACCACCTCGGTGCCGTGGGCCCGGGCGGCCTCGACGGCCTGGGCGGTGTTGGCGGCGACGGTGGCGAGCCGGGTCGGGTCGCCGGGGTAGCGGGCGGCGGCCACCGGTCCGGCGCAGAAGTCGTTCTGGAGGTCGACGACGACCAGTGCGGTACGGCCGGGCGGGGCGTTCACGGGGCCCGGCCGGGCGGGGCGGCGGCGGGTGTCACGGTGCGGTGTCTCCTCGACTGGGGGGCGTTGGGGGCCGGTGGGAGGACCGGTGAGGACCGGTGGGGGGTCGGGCGGTCCGTGTCCGATCGGTTTCCCCACTATCGGCCACCGCACGGGGGTGAGCGAGGCATGATCGCCGGGGTTCACCTGATTTAGTGAACTCGGCTCGGTAGCAGTCGAGTTGCCGCAGTGGATCAGCGTGTCGCGGCGAGTTGCCAGTCGGCGGGGCCGGAGGGCGGCAGGTGTCCGGGCAGTCCGGGGGTCCAGCGCTTGGTGCCGTCCGGCAGTATGGCGAGGGCCTCCACCCCGGGCCGGCGGGCCGCCCAGGCGAGCGCCCGGTCGGGGCCCATCGCGAAGGCGGCGGTGGCCCAGGCGTCGGTGCGGGCGATGCCGGTGCCGGGGGCGCCGACCAGGGTGAGCGAGGCCAGGCCGTCCGCCGGGCGGCCGGTGTGCGGGTCGAGGACGTGGGCGCCGCGCTCGGCGGTGCCGGAGGTGGCGATCGCGAGGTCGCTGCCGCCCAGGACGGCGGCGAGCGCGCCCGGCCGCCCGGGGTGGGCGATGCCGATCCGCCAGGGCCCGCCGGAGGTCTGGACGTCCCCGCCGCCGTTGACGCAGAACTGCCGGGCGCCGGCGGCGCGCAGCAGCCGGGCCGCCTCCTCGACGGCCCAGCCCTTGACCCAGCCGCTGGGGTCGAGCCGGCCGCCGGGCCGCTCGGTGAAGTAGCCGTCGGTCTCGGCCGCGACCTCGCGGCAGGCGTCGAGCACCGTGCGGACCTCGGGATCGCAGTCGGCGAGCGCCAGTTCGCCGCGCCCGAGCCGGCTGATGTCGCTCTCCGGCCGGTACGGGGAGAACACCGCGTCGATCCGGTGCAGCCGTTCGGCGATCCGCCGCACCGCGTCGGGGGTGCCGGGCCCGGGGTCGCGGACGGCGATCGAGAACACGGTGCCCATCACGGGCTCGGCGTGCCGCAGCACCGGCCTCAGCCCTTCGCCCGGTCGAGGGCGCTCTGCAGCGAGCGGATGTAGCCGTCACTGGTGTAGGTCGCGCCGCTGACCGCGTCGATCTGGGCGCTCTGCGCGGAGATCGCCTCCTGGTTGAGGGTGGGCAGGGCGTCGGCGTTGATCTCGCGGTCCCGGCGGTCCTCGGTGGGGTACTTGACCACGTCGACGCCGGTGATCCGGCTCCCGGCGAGGGTGACCTGCACCTGTACCGGGCCGTACCGGGTGTTCACGGTGTCGCCGCTGACCTTCCGGGTGGCTCCGCCGGCGGCCGGTGCGGGCGCGGGGGAGGCGGAGGCGTCGGCGGTGCCGGTGGTCCCGGTGGTGCCGCTCCCGGACGATGAGCCCGACGAGGACCCGGACGAGGACCCGGACCCCGAGGAGGTGCCCGCCCCCGAGCTGATCACGGGCGCGTTCCCGCTCGCCTGGTGCGGTTTGAGGGAGAGCAGCAGCACCACCCCGGCGGCGGTGGCGGCACTGGTGACGACGGCTCGGCGCATGACTGGACGACTCCTCCGATAAGTGGACAGCGGACGGGCTCAGAAGACGAAGGACTCGCGGTGGATCCGTCCCGGCCGCACCCCGGCCGCCCGCAGCGCCCGTACGGCCTCCTCGGCGACGGCCTCGGGCCCGCACAGGTACACCTCGTGCTCCGCCAGCCCCGGCACCAGCCGGGCCAGCGCCGCGCCGAGGTCCCCGACCTGCTCCCGCGAGCCGAGCAGCTCGTGCACCACGGCGCCGCGCCGCCGGGCGACGTCCGCCAGCTCCGCCCGGAACAGCACGTCCTCGGCGCGCCGGGCCCGCTGCACCAGGGTGACCTCGCCCGGCAGGGTCTCGAACAGGGCACGCAGCGGCGTGATCCCCACGCCCACCCCGAGCAGCAGCACCTTGCGCTGCCGCTGCTGCCGTCCGGTGAACGCCCCGTACGGTCCCTCGGCCCGGACCCGGGTGCCCGGGCGCAGTCCGGCGACGGCGGCGCTGTGGCCGCCGAGGTCCTTGACGGTGAACCGGAGGAAGTCCGGGCGGGCCGGCGCGGAGAGCGAGTACGGGTTGGCGGCCCAGCGCAGCCCGGGGGCCTGGAACTGGAGGCGGAAGAACTGGCCGGGCTCGGCGCGGAGTTCGTCCAGCCGCCGGCCGGACAGGAAGAGCGAGACCACGCCGGGGCCCTCGGGCCGGATCTCGGCGACCCGCAGGCCGTGCCGCCGGTCGAGCAGCCACGGCCGCAGCAGCCGGAACCAGCCGAGCAGCGCCGCCGTCCCGAAGTAGAGCGCGTACCAGGCGGCCCGGCCGGGGCCGCCGCCGAGGTCGGCGCCGGTGGTCAGCTGGTGGGCGAAGGCCAGGGCCACCGCGAGGTAGGTGGCCAGGTGGAGGTAGTACCAGGTCTCGTAGGAGAGCCGGCGGCGGGCCGCCCGGGCGGAGACCAGGCCGGTGCCGAGCATCAGCAGGGTGCCCGCGGTGGCCTTGAGCATGTCGGGGTAGTGGAAGACGATCTCCACGCCCTCGCCGACCGGCCCGCGTCCGTCGGTCAGCGCGTAGCCCCAGATCACGGTCAGCACGTGCACCGTGACCAGGCCGACCAGCCAGCGGCCGCCGTGGGCGTGCCAGCGGGCCAGCCGGTCGGCGCCGACCCCGCGCTCGACCGGCGGCAGCCGGGCCATCAGCAGGAGCAGCACCGGGGCGGCGTACCCGGCGAGCAGCCCGGTGATCCGCCCGGCGCCGGTCAGCCAGCCGGCTGCGCCGACCACCGCGGCGGTGTCCGCCCACCACAGCCCGAGCACGCCGAGCGCGCCGGCGGCGATCAGGCCGAGCGCCGCGCCCGGCGGCAGCGCGAGCGGCGGGTGGGCCGCCGCCCGGTGACGCGGTCCGGCGGGCGCCTGCCCGGCCTTCGATGTCTTCGGCGACTTCCGCACGGTGGCAGTGGTCATCGGGGAACCTCCTTGACTCCCGGCTGCGGCACGGCCCCGCCGGGGCGGTCCACGATGGCACCGCAAGCTCTGAGTCGCCTCTGAGTGAGTCCGGCCCCGACGCCCGCCCGGAGCGACGTCTTCGCAGGTCAGAGTAGTTCTGAGGTTCACGAACCGGTTCCGGTGATCTCACGGGTTTCTCATCGCGGCGGGCCAGAATGAACGTCGTCCACCGCCGAGCCGAGGGAGCACCATGGACGACACCGCCGACCGCCCGGACGCCGCCGGCCCCGGCGACCGCCCGGACTGGCGGGTCCTGGTCGTCGACGACGAACCGGACCTGGTCGAGGTGGTCTGCGGCGCCGTCCGCTACGAGGGCTGGCAGGCCCGCGGCGCGACCACCGGCCTGGAGGCCGTCCGGGAGGCGGCGCAGTGGCGGCCGCACGCCGTGGTGCTCGACGTCATGCTGCCCGACCTCGACGGGCTGGAGGTGCTGCGCCGGATCCACGCCGAGCAGCCCGAGGTACGGGTGCTCTTCCTCACCGCCCGGGACGCCGTCGAGGAGCGGATCGCGGGGATCGCGGCGGGCGGCGACGACTACGTCACCAAGCCGTTCAGCCTGGCCGAGGTGGTGGTCCGGCTGCGCGGGCTGCTGCGCCGGGCCGCCCCGACGGACGGGCCGCGCCGCCCGCCCGCGCACGCCCTGGTGCTCGGCGACCTCGTCCTGGACGACCGGGCCCGCGAGGTGACCAGGGACGGCGAGACCGTCGAGCTCAGCCCGACCGAGTACGCCCTGCTCGCCCACCTGATGCGCCACCCCCGGCAGGTGCTCAGCAAGGCGCAGATCCTGGACGCGGTCTGGTCGTACGACTTCGGCGGCCAGGCGCACATCGTGGAGCTGTACATCAGCTACCTGCGCAAGAAGCTGGACGCCGGGCGCAGCCCGATGATCCACACCGTCCGCGGCGCGGGCTACCTGATCAAGGCCGCGCAATGACGCGGGTGGCGACGCGAGCCCTTGCGCAGGCCGGGAAGATCCTGCGGAAGCTGCTGCCCCGCACCCTGCGCGCCCGCCTGATCGCCGGCCTGCTGGTGCTGCTGGTGGTCACCTGCGCCGCCGTCGGCTTCGCCACCGCCGCCGCCCTGCGCCACTTCCTGGTCGACCGCCTCGACCAGCAGCTCGCCGAGGCCGGCGGCCGCTACGCCGCGAGCCTGGAGTACAGCGGCCCCGGCTCCGTCCCGGACACCCGGGCCCAGACCCCCGGCACCCTGGGCGTACGGCTGGTGGACGGGCGGGTCACCGCCGCCGGGGTGGTCGACGGGGACGCCGACGACGCCAACCGGCCCGACGACGCGGACGACCGGGTCTCCTTCACGCCCGAGCAGCAGCGCGCGCTGGCCGCCCTGCCGGTCGGCGGCTCGGCCCGCACCCTCGACCTGGGCGGCACCCTGGGCCACTACCGGGCCCGGGCGGTGGCCGGGCGGGACGGCGACGTGCTGGTGTGCGGGCTGCCGCTGGGCCCGGCCGAGGACACCGTGACGCGGCTGGAGACCCTGGAGCTGACCGTCTTCGCGATCGCCGTCGCCGCGGCCGGCGCCGCCGGGGCGGTCTGGGTCGGCTGGTCGCTGCGTCCGCTGCGCCGGGTGGTGGGCATGGCCGAGCGGGTGAGCGCGCTGCCGCTCGCCAGCGGTGCGGTGATGCTGGCCGAGCGGGTGCCGGACGACGACCCGCGCACCGAGGTCGGCCGGGTCGGCGCGGCGCTCAACCGGATGCTCGGCCACGTCGGCGACGCCCTGGCCCGCCGGCACGCGGTGGAGGAGCGGCTGCGCGGCTTCGCCGCCGACGCCAGCCACGAACTGCGCACCCCGGTGGCCGCCGTCCGCGGCCACGCCGAACTGGCGCTGCGGCACCCGGGCGAGGTGCCCGGCGAGGTGCGGCACTCGCTGGAGCGGATCGACGCCGAGGCGCTGCGGATGGGCGCGATCGTCGAGGACCTGCTGCTGCTCGCCCGGCTGGACGCCGGCCGCCCGCTGGCCGGGGACGAGGTGGACCTCACCCGGATCGCGCTGAACGCCGTGGCCGACGCCCGGGCGGCCGGCCCCGACCACCGCTGGCGCCTGGTGCTGCCCGAGGAGCCGGTGCTGGTGCGCGGGGACGAGCACCGGCTGAGTCAGGTGGTGGCCAACCTGCTGGCCAACGCCCGGACCCACACCCCGGCCGGTACGGCCGTCGAGTTGAGCCTCGAACTCGCCGCCGAGCACGTCGAGTTGAGCGTCGTAGATGAGGGTCCGGGGATCCCGGCGGAGCTGCTGGGGCAGGTCTTCGAGCGCTTCGTCCGGGGCGACCGGGCCCGCTCCCGGGCCACCGGCTCGACCGGGCTGGGCCTGGCCATCGTCCGGGCCGTGGTCCAGGCGCACGGCGGCACGGTCGAGGCGGCCAGCCGGCCCGGCCGCACCGCCTTCACGGTGCGGGTGCCTGCGCGGCCGGTGCCTGCGGTGCAGGCGCCGGCGCAGTGAGGTCGCTCCGGGCGCCGGTACGGAAGCGCTGCCGGTAGTCCGTCGGCGTGGTGTCCAGCCGGCGGCGGAAGGCGCGCACCAGGGTGTCGGTGGTGCCGAACCCGCAGGCGGTGGCGACGCGTTCGAGGGTGTCGTCGCCCGACTCCAGCCGGTGGCGGGCGAGTTCGACCCGGGCCGACTCGATGTAGGCGCTCGGGGTGGTGCCCAGCTCGGTCTTGAAGATCCGGATCAACTGCCGTTCGCTGAGGTGCGCGTGGGCGGCGAGCTCCGGCACGGTGAGCCGGCCGGTGAGGTTGCGCAGGATGTGGTGCCGCAGCTCCTCGATCCGCCGGGTGGTGGAGACCGGCTCCAGCGGGACGCTGAACTGGCTCTGGCCACTTGGCCGTTTGAGGTACATCACCAGCTGGCGGGCGACCCGCAGGGCGAGTTCCTCGCCGAAGTCCTCGGCGACCAGGGCGAGCGAGAGGTCCAGGCAGGCGCTGATGCCCGCGCCCGTCCAGACCTCGCCCGCGCGGATGAAGATCGGGTCGGCGTCGACCTCGATCTGCGGGTACTCGGCGGCGAGTTGGCCCGCGGTCGACCAGTGGGTGGTGGCCCGCTTGCCGTCCAGCAGCCCGGCGGCGGCCAGCAGGTGGGCGCCGACGCACACCGAGGCGACCCGGCGCGAACGGGCGGCCAGCCGGCGGACGTGCCCGACCACGTCCGGGTCGACCGCCGCCCGCACCCGCCCCGCCTCGTCGACCTCCACCGCCCCGGGCACCAGCAGGGTGTCGATGCCGCCCGCGGCGGCGGCCCGCTCGAAGGTCAGGTCGGGCAGGATCCGCACCCCGGCGGCGGTGGTGACCGGGTCGGTGCCGGCGGCGGCCAGCACCACCCGGTAGCCGGCCGCGTCACCGGTCTCCCGCCGGAGCAGCGAGAACACCTCGGGCGGTCCGGTGACGTCCAGCAGGTCGACGCCCTCGAACAGGACGACGACGATCAGCCGCTGCGCGCTCTCCACGGGTTCTCCCTCGATCCTCATGCGGTGCCCTCATGCGGTGCCCCCGCCTCCTGCGGTGCCCCCGATGTCGGAATCTGCATGTTAGACGGCATTGCCGCCATGCCGCGGCCGCCCGTAGCGTTTCTGGGGCAGGCCGCACCAGGCGTGACCTGCCCGGACACCCCCCCAGCGACGAAGGCGGCACAGCCATGCCCACCACCACCCTGCGCACCCTCACCGGCCTCGACGACAAGCCCGCCCGGCTCGGCGCGGCCACCCTCGTCCTGGTCGACTACCAGAACACCTACACCCGCGGTGTGATGGAGCTGACCGGCTGGCGCGAGGCCCTCGACGCGGCCGCCGCCCTGCTCACCCGGGCCCGGGTGGAGGGCGCCACCGTCATCCACGTCATCAACGACGGGGGCGCGGGCACCCCGTACGACATCCGCGAGGAGATCGGGCGGATCCACCCGGCCGTCGCCCCGGCCGAGGGCGAGCGGGTGGTGGTCAAGCAGGCCCCGGACGCCTTCGTCGGCACCGAGCTGGGCGAACTGGTGGACGCGGCCGGCCACCAGGACGTCGTGGTCTCCGGGTTCATGACCCACCTGTGCGTCGCCTTCACCACCGCCGGCGCCTTCCTGCGCGGCAACCGCCCCACCGTGGTCGCCGACGCCTGCGCCACCCGCCCGCTGGAGTCCGGCGCCGCGGAGCTCAGCGCCGCCCAGGTCCACCGCGGCGCGCTGGCCACCGTAGGGGACCTCTACGGCGTGGTCGTCGAGTCGGCGGCCGAGCTGGGCTGAGCTGAGCCGAGCTGAGCCGAGCTGAGTGCCCGCCGCCGCCCGCCACCCTCCGCACACCGGCGGGGCGCCCCGGTCCGTCACCCGGGGCACCCCGCCCGGGCGCGGCGACGGCTGCCGCCCCGCCGGCCCTCCGAGCCTGCCGGTGCGGCGGGCCGCGGGGCAATGGATTCGGTCCTCGCCGAACGGTCTTGCGGACCGGCCGCCCGCGGGGTGACGATCCTGTCCGTGCTGCGAATCTTCTTCGGTACGGACGACCTGGACCGCGTCCGGGTGGCTGAGCGTCCGGACATGTCGATGGAGCTGTCCCTCAGCGTCCACGGCCTGGTCAGCGGCCGCTGCGATCCCCGCTTCCAGGTGTGGCGCAACCGGCTGCGGGCGACCTGGAACCCGCGCACCGCGCTGCTCTTCGACCTCTACACCCCCTCGGCCATCCCGGAGTTCCTCACCGTGCGCCGCGACCCCGGCGCCACCGAGAGCGCCACCGCCGAGGCGCCCGAGGAGCCGCTCCGCGAGCACCTGCGATCGGTGGGCGGAGCACGGCAGTTGAGCGCCTTCGCGCGCGGAGTGGCGGCGGGCGACCGGCGGGCCAGGAGGCTGCTCGGCAACGTCACCGCCGACTACCAGACCCGCGCGATCGAGCCGTACCGGCGGCAGATCGAGACCATCGTCACCACCGAGCACGGCCGCCGCCGCCGGATCGGCGAACCGGACCTGGTCCTCGCCTCCCTGCACCCGGCGGTCTCCTGGCGCCGCCCGGTGCTCAGCTTCCCTCTGATGGGGGACTGCCGGCACGACGTCCGGCTGGACGGCCGCGGACTCCTGCTCCAGCCCTGCGTGTTCGGCCCCCGCCGCCCCGTCATCGCCCGCTACGAGGACCCGCGGCAGCAGCCCGTCCTCCTCTACCCGGCGAGGATCAACGGCCCCTTGCAGCCCGAGCCCGAACCCACCCCGAGCCGCACCCTCACCGCCCTGCTCGGCCAGACCCGCGCGGCCGCCCTGGAGGCCATCGCCACCCACGGCCCCTGCTCCACCAAGGACTTGGCCGGACTGCTCGACATCTCCACCGCCTCCGCCAGCGAACACGCCACCGTGCTCGCCGACTCCGGCCTCACCACCAAGGACCGCGACGGCCGCACCGTCACCCACCGCCCCACCCCCCTCGGCCGCGCCCTCCTGGCCGGCCGCGTCCCCACCCCGACCGCCGAGCCGGAATAGGGCCTCGAGACCGCGGGGCGAGGGGTGCGGGTTCTACGATGCTCCGATCATGAGGGAGAAACGGGGAAGCGAACGGGAACGCCGAAGCCTCGGCCACTGGACGGCAACGGCTGTCCTGACGATCGTGGGGGTGGGCTGCCTCGGCGCCGTGGTCCACATGGAGCGCCAGGACCTCGCCCTCGACCACCACGGAGTGCACACCACGGCGACCATCGTCCAGGTACGGAAGGAGCCGCGGACCACCTCCTACCTGCTCAGATTCGGTCCGGCGGACCGGACACCGTCGGACACCTGGACGAAGGACGTCAACGGCTCGGTCGGCTCGGTGGTGGACGTCGTCTACGACCCCGAGAACCCCGGCGGTGTGGCGGGCACCGACGCCCTGTCGAACCACGAGTGGATCATTCCGTGCCTGTTCGTGCCGGCCGGTTCGGTGGTCCTCGCCATGGCCTGGGTGGTGAGCCGCCGGAAGCAGGGCGCCTGAGCGACCCTGCCTGCTGTCGTTGCGGTGCCGCCGCTGCCGCCGCTGCCGCCCTCGGCCTCCCCGCCCGTCCCACTGAGGCCGGCCTCAAGGCCTGCGGCGCCCTCCCGGACGCCGCCCGCGGCACCTTCGTCGCGGCCACCGAGCCCTTCCCGCACCGCAGTTACGGCCTGACCGGCGTCCGCCGCACGGACCGCACGGCGATCCGGGCGATGGTCGAGGCGAGCGCCGCGGCCGGCGCGGACGCGATCATGCTGGACACCAGCATCCTGCTCAAGGTCGCCCGGATAGGCCTGGTCTCCACCGCCGGCAGCACCGAACTCGTCGACCTCGACCGCCACGACACCGACGCCCACGGCCTCGCCCGCGCCGGCATCCTCACCCTCGACGAGGTCCGCTACTTCGTCGACCTCTGCCACGCCCACGGCCTGGAGGCCAACCTGGCCGGCTCCCTCCAGAGCCACCAGGCCCAGCAGCTCTGGCGCCTCGTCCCCGAGCTCGACCAGCTCTCCGCCCGCGGCGGCGTCAGCGCCCTGGCCCGCGCCCCCCACGGCGAAACCGGCCGCGCCACCCGCCACGAACGCACCGTCCGCAGCGCCCTGGTCCGCGGCCTCGTCCCACCCGAGCAGCACGGCCACCTCCTCGTCCCACCCCCGATGGCCACCACCGAGGACCTCGCCACCCTCCTCAAGCGCCACCCCGACCTCCCCGCCTACCTCACCGACCCCCACGGCCGCCTCACCCCGCTCACCTGACCCCGCCCCCGCTATCCCAGAGGGACGCGTGCGGTGTTCTGCCGGCGGCAGAACACCAGCCGGACCGGGCTCGACGATCACTACAGTCCAGTCCCATGAGGACGATCACGACGCGCACGGTCGAGTACCCGGCGGACGGTTTGACGATGACCGGCCACCTCGCGCTCCCGGCGGGTGTCGACCGCCGGCCCGCGGTGCTGCTCGGACCGGAGGGCATGGGGCTCAGCGACGTCGAGCGCCGTCGGGCCGACGCTCTCGCCGAGCTGGGATATGTAGCGCTGGCCTTCGACCTTCACGGCGGGCGCTATCTGGGCGCCCCCGAGGCGATGCTGGCCCGGTGCATGCCGCTGCTCGCCGATCCGGACCGGATGCGGGGCATCGGCCGTGCTGCGCTCGACGTGCTGCGCAACGAACCGCGGACCGACCCCGACCGGATCGCCGCCGTCGGCTACGGCACCGGGGGCGCCGTCGGGCTGGAACTCGGGCGCGACGGCGCCGACCTGCGCGCGATCGGGACGGTCAACGCACTGACCACGGGCCGGCCGGGCGAGGCGGCGCGCATCCGCTGCCCGGTGTGGGCCGGGGTCGGGTCGGAGGACCCGATCATGCCGCCCGCGCAACGGGACGCGTTCACCGCCGAGATGCAGACCGCAGGCGTCGACTGGCGCCTCACGGTCTACGGCGGCGCCCTGCACGCCTTCCACCACCCCCCGGTCGACCACCCCACGGTCCCCGGCGTCGGCTACCACCCACAGCACGCACAGCGAGCCTGGCGCGACGTCGTCGCCCTGCTCGCCGAGTGCCTGCCGGGGACGGCGGTACGGCCTTCGCGTGATCCTGAACTCGACCAAGAGATAGAGGACTTGACGCGAAGGCCGTGATGGCGAGCCCGGTGGAACAGAGCGTGCGGTGCGAGCCCTTCGCGGAACTGATCGGCCGGTAGCCGGTGCGATCCGGGCCTCGCTGGTAATCAGAAGTCGGGGTGAACGCGCAGAGCCGCCAGGGCGGCCGGGGCCTGGTCCGGCTTGAACGACCAGCCGGGCATGCCGCCCCAGGCGATCGACACCCGCAGGTACTCGACCAGGGTGATGCCGGGTCGGCCGGCCACGCCGTGAAGGACCGGGTCGGCCACGTTCTGGGCCATCTCGATCTCGTGGGTGGCACCGCTGATGTTGGCCTTGTGCAGTTCGTCCGGCGCGAAGTCGAAGAAGAACCCGTCCTCGCCGACCTCGGGGTCATCCTCGACGGCGTCCCGGTAGTCGTCCCAGCTCTCCCGCAGGTGCTGCACGGTCGGAAGGACCAGCGGGTCGGGAAGGATAGGGGCGGCGCTGTACTGGCTTCCCGCGGAATAGCACTCGTTCAGCGCCGCGCAGTCCCCGGCGAACCACGCGCCGCCGACCTGACGGAAGCAGGCGTCGAGGGCCGGGGGCACGGAGCCGATCTCGGCACGAAGAAGATCGAGATCCTGCAGGTCCTCGGCCGTCACCGGTTCCCGGACGGGCATGACGGGCACGAGTCCGAGGTCGGTCAGTTGCTCCGCGAGACGGTCCACATGGCGTGCCACCCGCTGCATCGTCGCGAACGCCACGCCTCGGCAGTCCTCGTCGAGCGCGTCTGGCACTGGGCCGAGACGGCGCAGGTCCGCCCAGACACCGTCATGGTCACCGCTGGTGTACCGCTGCGTAAAGGAAGTCACCGGGGCACCCTCCCCAACATCGGCATCCGCGGGCAAGTCCCGACCGCCTGCGGCATCCCCACCCCCGTGCGGTCAGGTGGTGGTCGGGAGGGTGGGGGCCGTCCGGGGTTGGCGGGGGAGGGGGAGGGTGAGGGCCTCGGGGGAGGCGGGTGGGAGGGCGAGGGCGGAGGCGGTCTCGGCGGGGAGGGGCTGGAGGCCGAGGAGGGCGGTGGTGAGGCGGGTGGTGGCGCGGTGCCAGTCGGGGATGCGCTGGAGCATGGCGTGGCCGCTGCCGGTGACGGTGTAGCCGCAGACGCGGGCGCCGGCCGCGCGGCTGCGGGCGGCGAAGGCGCGGGTGTCGGCGGGGGCGGTGACGGTGTCGCGGTCGCCGTGCAGGAGCAGGACGTCGCGGCCGGCGAGCTGCTCGCAGGGGTCGGAGGCGGGGCACCAGGGGGCGAGGGCGACCAGGCCGGTGACGGTCGGGTGGCCGGCGGCCCGCAGGGCGGCGCGGCCGCCCATGGAGTGGCCGACCAGGACGGTGGGCACCTGGCCGAGGGCCTTGGTGAGTTCGTCGAGCGCGGCGAGCGCGTCCTGGGCGGCGTCGGCGCGGTCCCCGTTCCAGCCGCGGTGGCGGTACCGCACGGTGGCGATGGCGACCCCCTGGCCCGCCGTCTCCCGGGTCAGCCCGCGCAGGAACCCGTGCATCCGCAGGAGCGGGAGGTTGAGCCGGCGGGGCCGGGCGAGGTTGTGCTCCTCGCCGCCGTGCAGGACCACGACGGCGGACCTGGCCACCGGGGGGCGCACCCGCCAGTGCAGCGTCCGGTGCGCAGTCGCACCGGCAGCCGCAGCCGCAGCCGCACCGGTCCCCGGGCCCGAGTCCGAGCCCGGATCCGTACCGCTTCCGCTCACCTTCGCACCGTCCAGCACCGTCGAGCTCCGTCCCGCCCCGTCACCGTGGATCCGCAGTCCGTGGCCCCCGCCCCGTCGGCCCGGACCGCCACTGTACGCGTGCGGACGGCGGGAGCGTTCACCCGACGGAACCATCCAGGACATTCGGGCGCGCGCGGGCTGGGCGGGGTGCTGCTATCCACGAAGGGTGGGGGGCCGCGTGCGCCGCTCGTGGCGCCGTGTCACCGAGTGGAGGACTCCGTGGCTCAGCAGCTCGCACTCTCCGTCGACTTCGGGTCGGGTTTCACCCAGGCCTGGGGCAAGATCGCCAAGGTCATCCCGCAGTTCATCGCCTTCGTGGTGATCCTGGCCATCGGCTGGTTCGTGGCCAAGGCGATCGCCCGGATCCTGGACCGCGTGCTGCGCCGCGTCGGCTCCGAGAAGGTCGCCGAGCGGGCCGGGATGGCCCGGTACCTGAGCGGTTCCAAGTACGACATGACCGGCATCATCTGCAAGATCGTCTACTACGCGATCCTGCTGATGGCCTTGCAGCTGGCGTTCGGCGTCTTCGGCCCGAACCCGATCAGCGTGATGATCCACAGCATCGTCGCCTGGCTGCCCAGGGGCATCGTCGCGGTCGCGATCGTGGTGGTGGCGATGGCCATCGCCAACGGCGTGCGCGACATCGTCGGCAACGCGCTCTCCGGGGCGTCGTACGGGCGCACCGTCTCCACCGTGGCGTGGGGGTTCATCGTGGCGCTCGGGGTGATCGCCGCGCTCGGCCAGGCCGGGATCGCGACCGCGATCACCGGGCCGGTGCTGATCGCGGCGCTCGCCACCGTCACCGGAGTGGTGGTGGTCGGCGTCGGCGGCGGCCTGATCATGCCGATGCGGCAGCGCTGGGAGCGGTGGCTGGACAGCGCCGAGCAGGAGACCGCCCGGCTGCGCGGCACCGCCTACCAGGCCGGGCGCTCCGACGCGCTGGCCAACCAGCCGGTCCGCCCGACCACCCAGACCGGCCCGGGCAACCCGCCGGCGCCGGGCATCGAGCCTGGTCAGGATCGGTAGATCGGTCTACCGGGGCTGATAGGTAGACCGGTCTACTGAGGGAACGGCCCTGTAGACCGGTCTACCGAAAAAGGGGTCTGTAGACCGGTCTACAGAAAACTGTCGATGTAGACCGGTCTACATACTCGCAGCGCGGTTCAGGCCTCAGAAAGTGTTGGGTAACTGGGTGATCACTCGTTCTTGAGGTCGTCGGCGAGGCGGCGGGCGGCTTCGGTCTCGATGGGGCCGTGCGGTTCGATCT
>NZ_JBHVUS010000020.1:21203-161288 GCF_042884005.1 Kitasatospora sp. NPDC058162 | reverse complement strand
AGATCGAACCGCACGGCCCCATCGAGACCGAAGCCGCCCGCCGCCTCGCCGACGACCTCAAGAACGAGTGATCACCCAGTTACCCAACACTTTCTCAGAGCCCTCAGAGGCCGATCCGCAGCGGGGTGAGGCGGGTGGCGATCAGGTTGGTGGCGCCGCGGTCGCGTTCGATGTGGCCGTGCACCAGCAGGCCGGCCCGGTCCAGGGCGGTGCGGCGTTGGGACTCCCAGACCGGGCGGTTGCAGATCACGTTGATCAGGCCGGTCTCGTCCTCCAGGCTGAGGAAGAGCACCCCGCCGGCCGTCGGCGGCCGTTGGCGGTGGGTGACCAGGCCGCCGACCACCACCGCCGTTCCCGGTGGTACGTCCGGGAGTTGGGCGGCGCTGAGCGCGCCGCCGCGGTCCAGGTGGGCGCGCAGGTGCTGGAGCGGGTGGCTGGTGGCGGAGGTGCCGGTGGCCCACAGGTCGGCGATGGTCTCCTCGACCGGGCTCATCCCGGGCAGCTCCGGCGCCTCGGTGCCGGGCGTGGTGCCGGGGAGCAGCTCGGCCGAGATCCCGGCGAACGCGCCTGCCGCCCACAGCGCCTGACGTCTCGTCAGTCCGAAGCAGTCGAAGGCGCCGGCCGTCGCCAGCGCCTCCAGGACCGGCGCGGGCAGGCCGGTGCGGCGGGCGAAGTCCTCCAGGTCGGCGTACGGCTGTCCGGCCGCGATCGCCTCGGCCTGCGGGGTGCCGATGCCGCGCACCGTCTCCAGGCCGAGCCGGATGGCCGGTTGGGGGCGGCCGGCGGTCAGCGGCGGCACGGGGGTGGGGCCCCGGTACGGCTCCAGGGTGGGGCGGGGCCCGCTGGCGTTGACGTCCACCCCGCGCACCCGCACGCCGTGCCGCCGGACGTCCGCGACCAGGCTGAGCGGCGAGTAGAAGCCCATCGGCTGGTTGGCCAGCAGGGCGCAGGTGAAGGCCGCCGGGAAGTGGTGCTTGAGCCAGGCGCTGGCGTACACCAGGTAGGCGAAGCTGATCGCATGGCTTTCCGGGAAGCCGTAGTTGGAGAAGGCCTCGATCTTGCCGTAGACGTCCTCGGCGACCTCGGCCGGGATGCCGCGCTCGGCCATCCCGGTGAGCAGCCGGTCGCGCAGCCCGGCGACCCGCTCGTGGGAGCGCTTGGCGCCCATCGCCTGGCGCAGCCGGTCGGCCTCGGCGGGGGTGAACCCGGCGCAGTCGATGGCGAGTTGCATCATCTGCTCCTGGAACAGCGGCACCCCGAGGGTCTTGCCGAGGGCGTTCTCCATCAGCGGGTGCGGGCAGCCGGGCGGCTCCGCCCCGGCGCGCCGGCGCAGGTACGGGTGGACGGAGCCGCCCTGGATCGGGCCGGGGCGGATCAGCGCGACCTCGACCACCAGGTCGTAGAAGTGGTCCGGCTTGAGCCTGGGCAGGGTGGCCATCTGCGCCCGGGACTCGACCTGGAAGACGCCGACGGTGTCGGCCCGGCGCAGCATCGCGTACACGCCCTTGTCGTCGTCCGGGATGCCGGCCAGGTCATAGCGCAGACCGTGGTGCCGCGCGATCAGGTCGCAGGCGTCGTGCAGCGCGGCGAGCATGCCGAGGCCGAGCAGGTCGATCTTCACCAGCCCGGCGCCGGCGGTGGACTCCTTGTCCCACTGCAGGACGGAGCGCCCGGGCATCCGGGCCCACTCGGTCGGACAGATCTCCCCGATCGGCTCCTTGGTGAGCACCATGCCGCCCGAGTGGATGCCCAGGTGGCGTGGCAGGCCGTGGAGTTGGGCGGCGAGCGAGAGCACGTCGGCGGGGATGACGGCGTCCGCGCCGGGGGCGGAGCGGAAGTCGGTCTGCCGACTGAAGGCGTCCACCTGGCCCTGCGGGTAGCCGAGCACCCTGGCCGCGTCGCGGATCGCCAGCCGGGGGCGGTAGGTGATCACGTTGGCGACCTGGGCGGCGTGCTCGCGCCCGTAGCGGCGGTAGACGTACTGGATGACCTCCTCGCGGCGGCGGTTCTCGATGTCCAGGTCGATGTCGGGCGGGCCGTCCCGGGCGGTGGAGAGGAAGCGCTCGAACAGCAGCTTGTAGTGGATCGGGTCGACGGCGGTGATCCCGAGGGCGTAGCAGACCGCCGAGTTGGCGGCCGAGCCGCGGCCCTGGCACCAGATGTCCTGGCTGCGGCAGAAGTCCACGATGTCGTGCACGATCAGGAAGTAGCCGGCCAGCTCGAGGTCCTCGATCACGTCCAGCTCCTTGGCGAGCTGGCGGCGGGCGGCGGCGTTGCCGGGGCCGAATCGGGCCGGGCCGCCGGCCGCGACCAGGGCGCGCAGGTGGCCGATCTCGGTCTCCCCGTCGGGGACGGGGTAGCCGGGCAGTTCCGGGTCCAGCTTGGCGAAGTCGAAGGCACAGGCCCGGCCGAGTTCGGCGGTGGCCCGCCGCACGCCGGGGAAGCGGGCCAGTCGGGCGGCCATCTCCCGGCCCGAGCGCAGGTGCGCGGTGCCGGACGCCCGGGTCCAGCCGGCCGCCTCCTGGAGGGTGCGGCGCTCGTGGAGGGCGGCCAGGCTCTGCGCGAGGCGGCCCTGGGCGGGGCCGGCGTGGTGGGCGTTGGTGGAGGCGACGACGGGCAGCCGCAGTTCTCCGGCGAGCGCGGCGAGGGCGTCGTTGCGCCGGTCGTCGCCGGGCTGCCACTGGTCGATCAGCTCGACGTACACGTTCTCGCGGCCGAACGCCTCGGTGAGGGTGCGGAGTCGGCGCTCCGCCTCGCCGGTGGCGAGGCCGGCCGGGACCCGGCCGAGGCGGCAGCCGGTGAGCACCGCCCAGTGGCCGTCGTGCGCCTCGGCGAGCGCCGCGAAGTCGTACGCCGGGCGCCCCTTGGCGCCGCCGGCCAGTTGGGCGGCGGCGATCGCGGCGGACAGTCGGCGGTAGCCGGCCGGGTCGCGGGCGAGGACCAGCAAGTGCTCGACCTCTTCGGCTTGGTGACGGATTGTCAGTTCGGCGCCGAACGCGGTGGCCACGCCCGTCCCCCGGGCCGCCTCGGCGAGCCGGACGGCGCCGTACAGGCCGTCGTGGTCGGTGATCGCCAGGGTCTCCACGCCCAGCCGGGCCGCCTCGGCGACCAGGTCCTCGGGGTCGCTGGCGCCGTCCAGGAAGCTGAAGGCGGAGTGGACGTGCAGTTCGGCCCAGGGTTCGCCGGGGGTGCCCTTCTCGGTGGGGGCTTCCCCGGCGGGGGCTTTCCCGGTGGGGGCTCTCTCGGTGGGGGCTTCCTCGGTGGAGGCTTCCGAGGCAGGGCGGCGCAGCGGGACGACCGTGCGGTCCGGCGCGGAGCCGGTCAGCCGGCGGTGCAGTTCGCTCCAGGGGAGGGTGGGGTGGCTGGTGAAGCCCATCGGGGGTTGCCTTCGTCGTTCTCGTTCCGGTCCTGCTCCCCCCTTTCCTCCGGGTCCCGGACGGCCGCTAGTCGTAGCCGGCCTCCAGGTACCACGCACCCCCCTCCACGGTGAGCAGCAGCGCCCGACCGCCGTCCACCACCATCTGGAACCGCGCCCGGCGGCGGGCGAGCGACTGGTCCCACCAGTACTCGACCGCCGGCCAGGGCCCGGTCCAGCCCGCCACCCGCTCCTCGCGGCCCCGGACCACGACCAGGGCCGGCCGGCCCGACACCCCCGCCCGGCCGTCCACCGTGACCGGTCGCCCGGCCTCGTCCAGCACCCGCACCGGCGCCGGCTCGCGCAGCACCACGGCCGGCCAGAGGTCCGCCGCCCGCTCCGCCAGCCGCCCCGGCCAGGGCGCGTCCGCCGCGGCCGCCGCCTCGTACGGTTCGCCCCACGGCACCCGGACCTGCTGCTCACCCGGGCCGCGACCGCCCGCCGACTCGATCCGGCGCAGCCCGGCGTGCCCGAGCACCGCCTGCACCCGGGCCACCGCGCGCTCCACCCGGTCGTCCGCGACGGCCTGGCCCCACAGGGCGAGCTGGCGGCCCTGGTCCGGGGAGAGGCCGTCGGGGGCGAGGCGGAGCAGGGCGAAGCCCTCCCGATCGCCTTGAGCGGTGGCGAAGGTGCCCATGCCCTGCCAGGCCTGGAGCTGCCAGCGGACCCGCTCGGCCAGCGCCGTCGCGGACAGCCGGCCCTCGTGCCGCCACAGCCGCGAGACCGTCCGGCCGTCCGCGCAGGCCACCTCGACCGCCACCCGGCGGCAGGTCAGCCCGGCCCCGGACAGCTGCCGGTGCAGCTGCTCGGCCAGCGTGCGGGCGACGAACACCAGTGGCTCGGCCAGCGGCTCCGGCGGGTCGAAGCGCTGCTCGACGGCGAGGTCCGGCTCCTCGTCGCGTGGCACCAGCGGGCGCGGCTGCAGGCCGCGGGCCAGCCGGTGCGCGACCGTGCCGGTCGGGCCGAAGCGGTCCGCGACCGCCTCGGGCGGCAGCGCGGCGAAGGCCCCGACGGTGGGCAGGCCGAGCCGCCCCAGCAGCTCGGCCAGCGCCTCGTCGCCCAGTGCGGTCACCGGGTACGGGGCGAGGAACTCCGCCGTACGACCGGCGGGCACCAGCACCCCGGCTCGGGCGGCGAGCACGGCGGCGAACAGGCCGTCGGCGACGCCGATCCGGGCGTGGGGGGTGGTGGGGGTGGTGGGGGTGGTGGGGGTGGTGGGGGTGGTCGGTTCGGCGGTGGGCTCGGTGGGCGTGGTCGGTGCGGTCGGTGCGGTCGGTGCGACGGTGGGCTCGACGGGCACCGCCACCGCGCCGGGGACGGCGTCCGGGACGGGCGGCCGCCCGAGGGCGTCCGCCACCGCCGCGCCGACCAGGGCCGCGAGCGCCTCCTCGCCGCCGAAGTAGCGGCCCGGGCCCTTCACCGGAATGGCGCACAGGCCCGGGCGGATCACCTCCACCCGGGGCGTGAACGCCTCGACCGCCGCGACCACCGGTTCGAAGCGGCGGGTCTCCGCCTCCGGGTCGCGGTCGCGCAGTTCCAGTTCCGGGCAGAGCCGCTGGGCCAGCTTGAGCCGCTGCCCCTGCCGCACCCCGGCGGCCCGGGCGCCCGCCGAGCAGGCGAGGATCCGGCCCCCCTCGGTCACGGCCACCGGGTCGTCGCCGGTGACGGCCACCACCGGCCAGTCCGGGCACCAGACCACCAGCACCCTGGGGGTCCGGCCGCCGTCGGGCGTCGTCGCCACGTCCACGTCCACGTCACACCACCGCCGCCACGAGCTCCGGGAGCGCCGCGGGGGCCGGCTGTCCCGTCGGCTCCGCCAGGGGCTGCGGCTGCTCCCGGTGCTCCCGCTGTTCCCGGTGCTCCCGGAGCGGGCGCACCGCGCCGTGCTCGTCCGGCAGCCAGAGCCGGGCCGTCCGGCCGCGCACCGCCGAGCCCCGCCCCTCGGCCACCACCTCCACCTGGCGCCCGGCGAGCTGCCCGTAGCCGTCCCCCAGCCCGAACCAGCGCCCGGACCGCACCTCCAGCCGCAGCACCGCCCCCGGCCACGGCCCGGCCACCAGCAGCACGCAGCCGCTGCGCCGCAGCACGGCGGCCAGTCGGGTGGCCAGCTTCGGCGGCACCGGCCCGTCCGGGCGCAGCATGATCAGTTCGACCGCGCCGGCCAGCACCGACACCACCTCGGGCCAGTGCGGCCCCGGGTCGTCGGCGACCAGCAGGCGGCGCAGGTCCAGCCCGTACCCCTCGGCGGCGGCGAGGCCCAGGTCCGGCAGCCCGACCGCGGCCGCCCAGCCGCCCCCGGTCTCCCGGACCCCGGCGGCCAGGGCCAGCAGCAGTCCGGCGTCCCCGCCCGCCACCGACACCGCCGTCCCGCGCCGCAGCCCGCCGTCCGGCAGCACCTCGCGCAGGGCGGGCGCCACCGGTACCAGCCCGCGCCCCGCGGCCGCCCGCCCGCCCTCGGGCGCGGGCACGGCAGCCGGGAGCGCCACCGGCCGCAGCGCGGGGCGGCCGGGCTGCTCGGCGGTGGATTCGAAAGCAGGTTCGAAAACGGGCACAGCCCCAGGATCGAACATCCGTTCGCAAAGATTCAAGTCCACTTCATCGCCCCCACCCGTCACGCTCCGTGGTCCTGCCCCATCCAGCGGGCCCTCATTGATTTATTGATCCCGCGTTTACCGGGCGCCGACAGCATTCGGGCCCATGAACAGACGATCACGCGTCGGCACCTGGCTGGGCCTGCTGGCCCTGGCCGTGTGCGCCACGCTCGCAGCTCCGTCGACCCCCGCGCAGGCCGTCACCACGGTCACCGACCAGGAATCCACGATCACCTTCAGCAACAACAAGTGCCTTGAGGTGGCCGGGAGTTCCACGGCGGATGGCGCGCAGGTCCAGATCTACGACTGCAACGGCTCCGGCGCCCAGAAGTGGATCTCCCGCGAATACCCCGACGGGCGTCCCGGCGTCGCGTTCTACAACGCCGCCTCCGGCAAGTGCCTGGACCTGCAGAACAACAACCACACCGACGGCGCCAGGATCCAGCTGTGGCCGTGCAACAACGGCGACGGACAGCGCTGGATCTTCACGAACGAGACCGTGGGCAGCCCCCTGGAGCTGTCCAGCTACGGCTCCCCCGGCTGCGTGGACGTGCCGAACAGGAACTTCGTCAACGGGCAGGCGGTCCAGTACTACCGCTGCAACAGCAGCCCCGCCCAGAACGTCAGCTTCCAGCAGGCCTCCGTGTCCTCCCGTCCCGTCTACGCCATCGCCCACAACCTCAACGACCCGGGCCAGGTCTACCCGGCACTGGCCGCCGGCTACAACGCGATCGAGGCCGACGCCTGGTGGGGCATGCCCTCGAACAGCGGCGTCGCCTGGTGGGCCCACGACGGCGACGTTCCGGCCTCCGGCTCCGCGCCCCGGTTCCAGGACCTCGCCAGCAGGATCATCGCCGCGAAGAACGACCACAAGAACATCACCTTCGTCTGGATCGACGTCAAGAACGCCTGGAGCGGTGGCAGCTTCGCGGCCAACCAACTGCTCGATCTGGCACACCAGTTCACGAACAACGGCATCGCCGTCGTCTTCGAGATGAGCGGCGACGAGGGCAACGCCCAGTGGACCCAGGTCGCCAACGACGTCGCGGGCAACGGCATGGAGGGCCTGTTCGCCGCCAACGACTCCCTGAGCAGGACCCAGAGCCTGTTCGACGCGACGAACATCCCGCAGCTGCGCCGCTTCACCGACCGGGGTGCGGCGAACCTCGCGCTCGGCTGTGCGACCGGGCCGTTCAGCACCGACACCTCCTACCGCGACCGCGGCGACGGCAGCCACGGCGGCCGGCAACTCGGCGGCGTCATGGCGTTCACCCTCAACGACAGCGGCAACTCCACCAACTGCATGGCGTCCCTGCTGTCGCAGACCGGCGTCGACGGCATCATCCTCGGGCACGACGTGGACGACTACCAGGACGACGGCACGACCCGGGGCGCGCTGGCGCACTACGCCGACTGGATCACCTGGCACCCGGATCAGGTGCGCATGGCCACCGACCGGGACAACATCTTCGGCTGATCGTTTCGGCTGACCGTGAAGCACGGCCGGACGATCCGGTGAGCCGAGCGGCTGAGGGGGCTGCCTCCCCCTCAGCCGCTCATCGCTGTGGCGGCGCCCCGGGTCGGATGCGCCGACCGGGTGACCCCCGGGGCTGACCGGGCGATCCCCGGGGGCCGACCAGGTGACCGACAACCCTTTTTTCCTTGACAAATTTTTTTGTCGGTCGGATGCTGGAACGGTGCTGGACGTCGCTGTGATCGAAGAACCCGCCGCGGCCGAGGCCTCCCTGGACCCGATCCGGTCCCGGATCCTCGCCGCCCTCGCCGAACCCGGCTCGGCCGCCATGCTGGCCACCCGGCTGGACCTGCCCCGACAGAAGGTCAACTACCACCTGAAGGAACTGGAACGGCACGGACTCGTCGAACTCGCCGAGGAACGGCGCAAGGGCAACGTCACCGAGCGGGTGTACCGCGCCACCGCCGCCTCCTACGTGATCTCCCCCAGCGTCCTGGCCGCCGTGAGCCCGGACCCCTCCCGCTCCCCCGACCAGCTCTCCGCCCGCTGGCTGCTCGCCCTGGGCTCCCGGCTGGTGCAGGAGGTCGGGGCCCTGCTCACCGGCGCCTCCCGGGCCAAGCGGCGGGTCGCCACCTTCGGCATCGACGCCCAGGTCCGGTTCGCCTCCGCCGCCGACCGGACGGCCTTCGCCGAGGAGCTGTCCCTGGCCGTGGCCACCCTGGTCAGCCGCTACCACGACGAGTCCGCCCCCGGGGGCCGCAGCCACCGGGTGGTCGTCGGGCTGCACCAGATCCCCTCGGCGCCGCAGCCCGGAGCTCCCGGAGCCACCGGAGCCGGACCGGAACCCACCGCCGGGCCCGAGCCCGATCAGGAGAACGAGAAATGACCCACCCCTTCGAGATCGAACTGGAGACGACCCTCCCGGCGAGCCCGGAACAGGTCTGGGAGGCCATCGCCACCGGCCCGGGCATCGACTCCTGGTTCATGGGCCGCAACGAACTCGACCCGCGCGAGGGCGGGACCGCCACCATGGAGACCGGCGGCCACCGCGCCGAGGCGGTCGTCACCGCCTACGAGCCCGGCAAGCGCCTGGCCACCCGCACGGCCACCGCCGAGGACGGCCGGTTCATGGCCTTCGAGTACCTGATCGAAGGACGGGACGGCGGCAGCACCGTGCTCCGCGTCGTCCACAGCGGCCTGCTCGGCGACGACTGGCAGGACGAGTACGACGCGCTGCGCCGCGGCTGGCCGTTCCACCTGCACACCCTCGGCCAGTACCTCGCCCACTTCCCCGGCCGCACCGGCGCCCCCGTCTTCGCCGCGGCCCCGGCAGCCGGGCGCCCGGACCCGGAGGTCCGCAGCCTCCTCGCCCACGCGCTGTCACTGCCGCTGCCGGTCACCGTAGGTGCCCGGGCCCACGCCGAACCGGCCGGACTGCCGACGCTGGACGGGGAGGTGGTCTGGGCGGACGACGAACGGTTCGAACTCCGCACCGCCGACGGGCTCTACACCTTCCACCACGGCGCGGGAACGGTGCTGATGTTCCACCACCTCTTCGGGCCCGCGACGGACGGGGCCGAGGCCGCCTGGCAGCAGTGGCTGGCCGGGCTCCTCGCCTGACGCGCACGCATCGTCCGTCCCGGCATCCCGGCATCCCGGCCTTCCGATTTCCACAGGCCCACGAGAACCGCAGACCCACAAGAACCGAGGAACCACTCATGCGCACCCTGATCAGCACCGCCTTCGTCTCGCTCGACGGCGTCGTCGAGGCCCCCGGCGGCGAACCCGGCTACCGCAACTCCGGATGGACCTTCAAGGACGTCGAGTTCGTCCCCGAGGCCTACGAGATCAAGGGGCGGGAGCAGGAGGAGGCCACCGCGATGCTGATGGGCCGGGTCAGCTACCAGGCCTTCAGCCCGGTGTGGCCGGACATGCCGGAGTTCGCCCGCTACAAGACGCTGCCGAAGTACGTCGTCTCCACCACCCTCACCGAGGACGACCTGGTCCCGAACTGGGGCGAGACCACCATCCTGCGCACGGTCGACCAGGTCGCCGCCCTGAAGGAGACCGAGGGCGGCCCGATCCTCCTCCACGGCAGCACCGCCCTGAACCACAGCCTCTCGGACGCCGGCCTGATCGACCGCTACCACCTGCTCGTCTACCCGCTGCTGCTCGGCGCGGGCAAGCGCCTGTTCAGCGCCACGGACAAGGACGCCCAGAAGCTGCGGCTGGTCGAGCACGAGGTCTACAGCAACGGCCTGCAGAAGCAGGTCTTCGACGTCGTGCGCTGACCGGCGGCAACACCCGGTGGACCGCCGGGAACCGGGACTCGAACCAGGACGGGAACCAAGGCGGGAGCCAGGACGGGGCCCAAAACCGGTGGACAGGTTCCCGGCGGTCAACAGACTGATCCCATGACGGTGAACGACGACAAGCACGACCTGCGGATCTACGTCCAGGACGCCCGCGACGCCCTGCTGTGGAAGCTGGACGGCCTCTCCGAGTACGACCTCCGGCGCCCGCTCACGCCCACCGGAACCAACCTGCTGGGCCTGGTCAAGCACGTCACCGGGGCCGAGGCGCTGTACCTCGGCGAGACCTTCGGGCGCCCCTTCCCCGAACCGACCCCGCTGTGGATCGTCGGCACCGACGAGCCGAACGGCGACCTGTGGGCCCGGGCCGAGGAGAGCACCGAGGAGGTCCTCGGGCGCTACCGCCGGGTCTGGGCGCACTCGGACGCCACCATCGAGGCGCTGCCGCTGGACGCCGTCGGCCGGCTCCCGTTCGGCGACCGCCCGCAGCAGACCCTGCACCGGGTGCTCGTCCACCTGATCGCCGAGACCCACCGGCACGCCGGCCACGCCGACCTGGTCCGCGAACTCATCGACGGCGCCGTCGGCCAGCGCTCCGACGGCGCCAACACGGCTCCGGGCGACGCGACTTGGTGGCAGGACCACCACGACCGGGTGGAGCGGGCGGCCCGCGAGGCGGGTGGGCTCGCTTGAGTTCGGAGGCGGAACCGGCCCGCCGCCCGGAGATCCGTACGGTGACGGGCACGGATCAAGGGGTCAGGACGGCCGCACGGTGCGTGCCGTGCGGAGGTCCCGCCGTCCGGAACGCCGGCCAGTTCCTGTACCGCGGGCGGGAGTTGTGGTGGGACTCCGACCTCCACTGCCCGTCCTGCGACCTGCACATGTGCGAGCACTCGGGCTCCGAGGATTCGGACGCGATGCCGAGGGACCTCCGGGCGGCGCTGCTGGCCGTGCACGGCCCGGCCCGGCTGCGGCTCGCCGGGCCGCTCGACGATCCGGTGGCGGTGCTGCGGCTGCTGCGTGACGGGGGCCGGACACCGCTCGGATCGGCGCGTGAACTGCTGGACGAGCTGCGGGAGTTCGGACTGAGCGGGACGGCCGTCGAGATGGCGTGGTGGCGGGTTCGGCTGGGCGAACTGGGTGTCGCGGTGGAGGTCGAGGAAGGCTTCGGGCGGGCGTACCGGTACGTGGGGCCGCCGGAGCTGCGGGAGCGAGCGACGGCCTCCGGCGATCCGGGTCCGGACGGCCGGGCGGTACGGACAGCGGTCGGCCGGCCAGTGCGGACGGTGGTCGGGTTCGCCTCCTGGGCGGACGGGCGGGCGGCGGAGGAGTTCGTGGAGCCGTTCACCTTCGTGGTCGACCTCGGCGGCGCGCTGCGACTCGCCCCGCGCCGCAGCGAGCACGTGGCCTGCGCGGGCGGGGAACCGGTGCTGAGCGCCGGGGAGATCGGGTTCCGGCGGTCGGGCGGCGGGGGCTGGGAGGTCGGGACGGTCAGCAACCTCTCCACCGGCTACTGCCCGGACGTCGTCTCCTGGCCCGCCGTCGCCGCCGCCCTCGACCGGCTGGGACTGCCGCATCCGGGCGGCTTCACCCAGGCGGTGGTGTTCCGGCGCTGCACCGGGTGCGGGCAGTGCGGCATCGTCCGGGAGGGGCACTACGTCTGCGTCTTCTGCGACGCGGACCTGCCGGAGCGGTGGAACGTGGACGAGGTGGCGGTGGACGAGGTGGCGGTGTCGTAGGCACCGGTCCGGAGGGGCGACTGCCGTCGGCGGGGGAAACCCCCGTGGCACTGTCGGGTCGGCCCGCTAGGGTCGGGTGGGTCAGGGGGCGGAACGGGGAAGGGCGGGGCAGGTGGGAAGTGTGCGGGAGGCCGGGGTTCCGGGCGGCGTGGTGCACCAGGGGAGCCGGGAGTTCCTGGTGCGGGAGGGGCTGCCGTCGGCCGGGGCGTTCCTGGACTTCCGGGTGCTCGACGAAGGCTCGCTGAAGGCTTTCCCGGCCGCCGGGGCGGAACGGCTCTTCGTCCTCGGGGAGACGGACTACTGCACCCCCTTCGCCGCCCTCGGCGACCTGGTGCTGCTGGACGGCACCACCGGCGAGGTGTTCCTGGGCAACGGCGGCCCCCGGCGGGATCCGCTGGCCTCCGGCCTGCCCGCGCTGGCCGCGCTGGTGCGGGAGGTGGAGGCGGTGGGCGAGGCCGCCCGACGCCCGGAGGCGCTGGACGGACGGCGCGGGCCCACGGTGGTGGCCGAGGTGACGGCCCGGGCCGAGCAGCGGATGCGGGAGATCGACCCCGGGCTGTTCGAGGGCGGCCCCACGCCCGCGCACTGGGGGACGGCCCTGCTGGTCCGGGCCCTGGGCTGGGGCGCGCTGCCCGGCGGCCCGGGCGGCCCCGCGTACCGGGTCGGCACCGAGCTGGTGGCCGAGCTGGCGTCGCTGACCGACGAGGACGGCGGCGCGGGCCGGATCCACCGGTTCCGGCCGGAGGCGCTGCCCGCCGCCCTGACCCACGAGCCGACCCGGCGGCTGCTGACCGAGATCGGACTGCCGCTCGGCGGGGCGATGTTCGGAGTGTGCGAGGAACCGCTGGTCACCATGGCGGAGGCGTACCCCGAGTACTTCGACGGCGAGGAGGAACGCCCGTACCAGCGGGACTACCTCGCGCTCGGCGACTGGCCGACCGACCTCACCATCGCCCTGGACGGCGCCACCGGCCGGCTCGAACTGCCCGACTGGTACGACGACGGCCAGCCCGAGGCCTACCTCAACCGCGACCTGACCGCCCTGCTCTACGCCCTGTGGACGTACGAGCGGCTGCGCGCCGAGTGGGAGCGCTGGGAGCACGGCCGGGGCCGGGACACCTGGGCGGTGTTCGACCCGCAGTCGCTGCTGAGCACCGTGGTGGACCGGCTGGTCGAGGGCGTCGACCCGGAGGCCTTCGCGTCACCCGGCCGCTCCTGGCGGCTGCTCGCCGAGGACGGGCACCTGGGCGGCCTGCTCGGGTGACCGGCGGGGCGGGGCGGGTTGCAGGTGGGGCGGGGCTGACTGCCGGTGGGGCGGGGCCCGCACCCGTTCCGGGGTCGTGTCCGGGGTTCTGTCCGGGGGTCGGGATCCGCCCGCGACCGGGCCGTCGCGCCGGTACGCTGCCCCGGTGACGAACATCCGTACGGCGGCCGGGCGAAGACGGGCGATGCTCCTCGGCATCGGCGCCGGCCTCTCCCTCGCTTCGGCGGGCACGCTGTACGGCCTGCTGTACGTGCGGTCGCTGGACTACGGGGAGCGCTGCGAGCACGGCCTGGTGTCGGGCGGCGGGCGGCTGCTGGAGACGGGCGCGTCCTGGCTCCCGCCGGACGCCTGGTGCCGGTTCGAGGACCGGAGCCTGTCCACCACGCCGTTCTGGGCGCTGCTGCTGTTCTACGCGCTGCTGACCGTGGTGGTCTGGTCGGGCACCGCACTGCTGCACACCGTCCGCCCGCGCCCGAACCCGGGGCTGGACTGGCAGCCGGGCCACACTGCCGGTCGGAGCCGGTAGCGGGCCCGGTAGCGGTCCCAGTAACGAGGGTCGGTGGCCGAAGCGGGTGGCGAGGTCTTGGGCGGCTGGACGTCTGCCGGGCACTGCGCCGGCGCGGGGACGTCCCGATCATCGTGAGCGGTGGCCGGACCTGACCGGTACGGGCCGCGGCTGACCATGGACCGGCGGGCCGCCCGGGTGCGGCTGGACGACGCCGAGCTGCCGCTCACGCCCGAGGAGTACGACCTGCTGGCCTTCCTCACCGAGGAGCCGGGCGCGCTGATGTCGCGCGAGCAGATCATGGAGGGCGGTCTGGGACGCCAACTGGTTCGGGCCGACCAAGACGCTGGACGTGCACGTGGCGGCGCTGCGGCGCAAGCTCGCGGGCGCGGTGGCGATCGAGGCGGTGCGCGGGGTGGGGCTCCGGCTGGTGGTGGCAGCGGACGCGGTCCCGCCGGGCGTGGACGGCGACATCTCGTGAACGGATCATGGACCGCGCCACGGGGAACGCCGACCCGGCAGTTGCGGAACGGGAGGCACGCGGCGGCTCGGCGAGCTACCAGGACCAGGCCGAACGGACGGCCGGGGACGCGGAGTTGCTCGGACCGCTGGACGGGCTACCGGAGAGCTCGGCTCAAGGCGTGGCAGGACGTAAAGTCCGGGCTTGCGGTTGCCGCAGCGGCAGCTTCTACGGTCGTGACCAGGGCCGGAGGAACCGGCCCCGGTCGAGTGAACGTGCACGTCGAGGACGTGGGGCGGGAGCCCCCGAGAGAGGAGCCGACCAGTGGCCTGGCCGATCGCGGACGTCGCCCGGATGTCGGGCGTGACCGCCCGAACCCTGCGGCACTACGACGAGATCGGGCTGCTGCCTCCGGCCTGGATCGGATCCAACGGCCACCGCTACTACGAGGAACGGCAGTTGCTGCAGTTGCAGCAGATCCTCGTGCTGCGGGCGCTGGGCGTGGGGCTGGCCGAGATCTCCCGGATCGTCGATGCCCAAGTCGACGAACTGGAGTCCCTCCGAAGCCACCACCGCCGACTGGTCGCCGAGCGCGACCGGCTCGACGCGCTGGCCACCACCGTCTCGCGCACGATCACCGATCTGGAACGCTCCCGGAAGGACGGCACACCCATGACCAGCATCAACCGACCCGAGAACCTGTTCGAGGGGATCCAGCCCGCCGACATCGACGTCAGCCTCCGTGACTTCCCCGAGCACACCGAGGCGGCCCGGCAGGCCACCGCCGTGATGACCCCGGCCCAGATCGAGGCCGGACAGCGCGAGCGGACCGCGCGGATGGTCCGCCTGGCGGAGCTGATGGCCTCCGGCCACCCGGCCGACGCCGAGCCCACTCAGCACATGATCGACGAGGAGTACCAGCTGCTCAACGGGCTCCGGACCGTTGCCCTGGAGGAGTACCTCGCCATCGCGCGCTCGTGCACGGAGAACGAGCAGTGGAGCGCCGCGTACGAGGCCATCGCATCGGGGCTGGCCGCCTACCAGCGCGCCGCCATGGAGGCGTACGCGGCGGCTCGGCTCTCCTGAGCCGGGCTCTGCGCTCCTGAGCCGGGCTCGGGCCGGAGGCTCCGGACCCGGGGGGGCGGAGCCGCGGGGGCGTCGGGGGTGGAGGTGCGGGAAGGAGCTGAGCCCGTCCCGGGGGCACGGGGGGACTCCGGGGCGCAGCTCCTTCTCCCTCCCCCGTCACTCCGTCCGCAGCGCCGTGACCGTCCGGGTGCGGGCGGCCCAGGTGGCCGGCAGGAGGGCACCGAGCAGTGCCAGCGCCACGCCGCCGAGTATCAGCGGCCCCACCACCGACGGGGCGAACACCGTGAGGTCCTCGTCCGGCACCCCGACCCCGGCGGCGCGGGCCATCGCCGGCATCACCAGGTGGTGCACCCCGATCCCGATCGGGACCCCGATCAGCCCGGCCACCAACCCGCTTCCGCAGACGGAGGTGAGCACCATGCCGACGGTCTGCCGGGGCGACATCCCGAGGGCCTTGAACACCCCCAGGTCGTGCACCCGTTCCCGGGTGTCCAGCAGTACGGTGTTGAGCACCCCGAGCCCCGCGACCACCGAGAGCAGCAGGGTGAGCGTGCCCGCCAGGGTGTTCATCGCCAGCACCACGATGTTGAGGTGGTCCTCACCGGGATCGGCGCTCAGGCCCATCGGCTTCACCACCGCGTCGAGTCCGTCGGCGTAGGACGACACCTCGGTGCCCGAGGTGAGGTCGATGTGGAAGGCGACTGCTTCGGCGTGGATCGCTCCCCCGAGCGGCTCCAGCGAGGCGCGGTCCACGAAGACCACGTCCTGGGTGGTCATGACCTCCCCGGTGATCTTCGCCGGGGTGGTGCGCCCTTGGTCGGTGAGGGTGACGGTGTCTCCGACCTTCTTCTGGTTGGCCTGGAGGAAGGCCGCGCTGACCACCGTCTCGCCGGGGCCGTGGAACCAGTGGCCCGTGACCAGTTGGAAGCCGCTCCAGGAGGCGTCGCCGGCGAAGGCGACCAGTTCGTAGCGATCGGTGGTCCCGGCCACGGTGGCCGTGGCGGGCACGCTGCTGTACCAGGCCCTCGTCCCGGGACGGGACTCGATCGCCTTCACCACGGCCGCCTCGTCCACGTGGTCGACCGGGGCGGAGCCGTCGATCGGGACCTGGACCAGGACCTTGCCCGCGCGGTCGGCCGTCAGGCCGTCCTGGATCGACCCCAGGGAGAGCGTCAGCCCGACGCAGAGAGTGACTCCGGCCGTGCCGAGCACCACCGCGGCGGCGGTGGTGGCCGAGCGGCCCGGCCGGTTCAACGGGGAGGCCAGCCCGAGGCTGAGGGCACGCGGCACCGGCAGCCGGCCGATCAGGTTCTGCGCCGCGGACAGCAGGCCCGCCAGGCCGGGCCGGCCCGCAGTGCCCTCAGCGGCGGCCCGCTTGGCGGTCGGTGCCGTCCGGCCGACCGCGAGCGCCTCGACCGTGCGCAGCCGTCCGGCCTTCAGCGCCGGCACCAGCGCGGTGCCGACCACCGCGCCCAGGGCCGCCGCGGCGACCACCACGTCCACCCAGACGGGGATGCCGAGCAGACCGCCGCGCAGGGCCTTGCGGGCCACTCCCAGC
Organism: Kitasatospora sp. NPDC058162; assembly: GCF_042884005.1. Classification (NCBI taxonomy): domain Bacteria; kingdom Bacillati; phylum Actinomycetota; class Actinomycetes; order Kitasatosporales; family Streptomycetaceae; genus Kitasatospora; species Kitasatospora sp. NPDC058162. Next base: position 144,884 of record NZ_JBHVUS010000020.1, on the reverse strand, counting down.
ACCGGTACGGACAGCAGGTTGCCACCGAGCACACCGAGCGCGGTGCCAACCCCGGCGGGGATCAGCGCCTGGCCCACGTAGGCGCGCGCCACCTGGGCCGGGGTGAAGCCCAGGGCCTTGAGGATGCCGATCCGCCGGGTGGCGGCGCTCACGGCGCCGCTGACCACGACGCCGATGATCAGCACCGACATGGCCAGGCCGAGCACCCCGAAGGCCGTGACGAACGGGACGAAGGTCGACGCCGTCCGGTTGGCCTCCGCCCGGGCGGGCCGGTAGGTGGTCGCCTTGGTGAGCGCACCGCCCGGTACCGCGGCGGCGATCGCCGCGTGGTCGGCGTCCACCTCGGCGTCACTGCCCGCGTGGGCGAAGCGGTAGAGGTACTGGGCGGCGGGCGTGGTGCCGGGCGCCGTCAGCCCCGCCACCTGCTCGGGGGCGACCCAGCCGTCCGCGCTCCAGGAGACCGAGTCGGCCAGGCCGACCACCTTGAGCGTCGGGTGCCCGGGCAGGTCGGGGAACTGCGCGGTGTCGCCCACCGACAGCGGGGAGTGCCCGTTCAGGAACACCACCTCGCCGGGGCCGGCGATCCAGCGGCCCATGGTGATCCGCAGGTCGTCCATCGGGCCGTCCTGGGCCCGGCCGACCAGCGTCATCGGCGGCAGCAGGCTGCCGGCCGGAGGGATCTTGGTGTCCTGGCCGACCCGCGGCTGGAGGGTGACCGCCGAGTAGGGCCCGGCCGAGGCCGTCACCCCTGGTGCCTGCGCGGCCGCGGCGAGTTGGGCGGGGCTCGCCTTCGTCCGGTCGTACAGCACGTTGAGGTGGGCGCCGTGCTGGTCGGTGAAGGCGCGCTCGTACGGGCCCTGGGCGGCGACCACCAGCCCGAGGGCGAGGATGCACGCCGTCACGGACATCATCGTGGTGAGCACCATCACCAGGGTCTGCACCCGCTTGCGGCCCACCCCCGCCCGGACCACCTTGCCCATCGCACTCATGCGCCCACCTCGCTCCGCTCGGCAGGGGCATTCGCCCACGCGCACCTCTTGACGACGAGCTCGCTGCGCTCACTCATGCACCCACCCCGCTCCGCTCGGCAGGGGCACTCGCCCACGCGCACCTCTTGACGACGAGCTCGCTGCGCTCACTCATGCACCCACCCCGCTCCGCTCGGCAGGGGCATTCGCCCACGCGCACCTCTTGACGATGAGCTCGCTGCGCTCACTCATGCGCCCACCCCGCTCCGGCGACCGGGCAGCGACGCGGCGGCCGTGTCCCGGACCAGGCGGCCGTCGAGCAGCTCGATCGTCCGGTCGGCGCAGGCCTCTGCGAGCGCGGTGTCATGGGTGACCAGCAGGATCGTCTGACCCTCGGCGTTGAGCCCGCGGAGCAGCTCGCGGACGTCGGCGGCGGAGGCGGTGTCCAGCGCCCCGGTCGGTTCGTCGGCCAGCAGCAGCGGCGGACGGTTCATCAGCGCCCTGGCCACCGCGACGCGCTGGCGCTCGCCGCCGGAGAGCCTGCCCGGGAAGGCCTTGGCGTGCCGGGCCACCCCGAGCCGCTCCAGCAGCTCCCCGGCCCGGGCCCGGGCCTCCTCCCGGCGCATCCCGGCGAGCTGGGCCGGGAGCAGCACGTTGTCCTCGACGTTCAGGTCGTCCAGCAGGTTGAAGAACTGGAACACCATGCCGATCCGCGCCCGCCGGTACTCGGCCAGCGCGGCCTCGCCGAGCTCGTGGACGGCCACGCCGTCCACCTCGACGCCGCCCTCGCTCGGGCGGTCGAGGCCGGCGATCAGGTTCAGCAGGGTGGACTTGCCGCTGCCCGAGCGGCCGAGCACGGCCACCGCCTCGCCGGCCCGTACCTCGAGGTCGAGCCCGGCCAGCGCGGGGCGGGCGGCGTCGGATCGGTCGTACGTCTTGCTGACGCCGCGGATCCTGATGATCGGCGCGTTCACGGGCCCTCCACGGTTCGGGGTCCGGCTCCGGAGAGTCCCGGACCGGCTGACGGGACATCACGCTACGAATCCGCGACGGGGCCCGGACAGCCGTCTAGGCGGCGTCCAGGGGGTGTATCCAGATACACCCCGAACTGGGTGTTCAGGCCTAGAGCGTCGGACGATCACCCGGGGCAGACTGACTCCGCGAAAGATCGGGACGGACGCCCTGGGGGGCTCCGAGGCCGAGGCTTAGGGCCCCTTGACGGGGGCTCAGGACGGAGAGGGGGAGCGACATGAGGGCAGAGGAGATCACCGGGGTGGCCCGGAGGATCGGCCGGGCCTGCGCGGACGGCGTGCGCGCGTGGTACGTGGCGACGATGGCCGTGACGGGGCTGATCTCGCTGCTGGCGGGGCCGGTCCTGCTGGGTGCCGCGCTGTTCGGCCCCGAGGAGTCGGGGCACTTCGGGCCGGGCGGGCCGCTGATCCTGACGGTGCCGTTGGGGCCGGTCGCCCTCTGGGCGCTCTGCTGGGCCACCGGCGGCTCCGGCCGGGCGGTGGGGGCCGTGCTGTTCGCCCCGGGCGCGCTCGCGGTGACGGCGACCCACCTGTACGGCGGCGCCGCGCCCGGCGGCCGGTCCGTCTCGCTCTGGCTGGCGCCGTCGCTGGTGGTGCTCGGGCTGTTCGGGGCGCGCTGGATCGCCACCGAGAGCCGGCGGGTCGTCGAGCGGTGGAGCGGGCGGCCGATCCCGGCGCCGTACCGCCGCCCGGCCGAGGGGGCCGGCGTCTGGCAGCGGCTGTCGGCCGGCGGCTGGCTGACCGACCCGGCGACCTGGCGGGACTTCGCCTGGGTGTTCCTCACCGGCTTCGCCGTGCTGTTCACGGCCGCGATCGTGGTGCTGACGCCGATCGCCCTGGAGGTCTTCGGCCGGAACGGGCTGCTGTTCCCGCTGGTGTTCGCCTACGGCATGGGCGTCTGGGTGGCCCCGTTCGCGCTCCTGTGGGCGGCGCCGCCCGTCCTGCGGGTACACGAGCGGGCGGCCAGGTCCCTGCTCGGGCCCTCCCGGCAGACCGAGCTCGCCCGCCAGGTCAGCCATCTGGCGCGCACCAGGGCGGACACCATCGACGCCGGGGCGGCCGAGCTGCGCCGGATCGAGCGGGACCTCCACGACGGGGCACAGGCCCGGCTGGTGGCACTGGGCATGCTGCTGACCGTCGCCGAGCAGGTGAAGCACGACCCGGACGCCCTCGGGCCGCTGCTGGCCGAGGCCCGGACGTCCTCGGTCAAGGCGCTCAGCGAACTGCGGGACTTGGTCCGGGGCATCCACCCGCCGGTGCTGGCCGACCGCGGTCTGGCCGACGCGGTGGAGGCGACCGCACTGGACCTGCCGCTGCCGGTCACCTTCACCGGGGGCCTGCCCGGCCGGGCCCCGGCACCGGTGGAGTCGGCCGCCTACTTCGCGGTCACCGAGCTGCTGGCCAACGTGGTGAAACACGCCGGGGCCTCGCACGTGTGGATCGAGATAGGGCACAGTGACGGGCTGCTGCGGATATCGGTCACCGACGACGGGCGCGGAGGCGCGGACCCGTCCCGGGGCACCGGCCTCAGCGGAACCGAACGCCGACTGGCCGCCTTCGACGGGGTGCTCGCGATCAGCAGTCCGTCCGGTGGGCCGACCATCGTGAACCTGGAGATCCCGTGCGCGTTGTCATCGCCGAAGACCTCTTCCTCCTCCGGGACGGGCTGACCCGGCTGCTGGAGGCCAACGGCATGAAGGTCACCGCAGCGGTCGAGGACGGTGAGCAACTGCTCGCCGCGATCGCCGCGGACCGGCCCGACATCGCCGTGGTCGACGTGCGGCTGCCGCCGAGCTTCACGGACGAGGGGCTGCGCGCGGCGCTCGCGGCCCGGCAGGCCCACCCGGGCCTGCCGGTGCTGGTGCTCTCGCAGTTCGTGGAGCAGCTCTACGCCCGCGAGCTGCTGGCCGGCAGCTCGGGCGGGATCGGCTACCTGCTCAAGGACCGCGTGCTTGACGGCTCCCAGTTCCTCGACGCCGTCCAGCGGGTCGCCCAGGGCGGTACGGCCATGGACCCGGAGGTGATCACCCGGCTGCTCACCCACAACTCCTCGGCCGGCCCGGTCTCCACTCTCTCCCCGCGCGAACGGCAGGTGCTGGCGCTGATGGCCGAGGGCCGCTCGAACGCGGCGATCGCCCAGCAACTGGTGATCACCGAGCGGGCGGTCGCCAAGCACACCGCGTCGATCTTCGTCCGGCTCGACCTCCAGCCCTCCGACGACGACAACCGCCGGGTCCTGGCCGTACTGGCCTACCTCAACAACGACTGAGCACCTCGACAGCCCGGGAGGCGCACAGCTTTGACAGAGGTCGGACAAGTGAGGGGCGGCCCTCCGCGGTAGGGGGCTCGCCCACCGGCGAACGGGTCCTCTACCCTGGTGAGGTGCTCATCCTTGTTCGCCGCCGCCACGTGGACCTGCTCCGCGTGACGAGCATGTCCTGTCGACGCTCCGGCTGAACCTCGCGCTACCCACCCTCACGGCAGCCCCCGAACGGCCGCCACCACCTCCCGGCTACCGGAGCACCCGCCGCACCAGGCGCGGCTCCGGCCACCCCTGGTCGACCACCGGGACCAGCCGGGACGAGACCAGCGGATGTCACACATGCCCCAGCAGCACACCCCCATATCCGGAACCGGCTCCACCTCCGAGGCGCACCCCGAGGCGCTCCCCGAGGCCCTCCCGGTGATCGACCTCTCGCTCGCCGACGGCAGCCCCGAGGACCGCCGTCGGCTGCACGACGAGCTCCGTACCGCCGCCACCGGCGTCGGCTTCTTCCAGCTCGTCGGCCACGGCATCACCCCGGAGGAGACGGCCGCGCTCACCGGAGCCATGCGCGCCTTCTTCTCCCTCCCCGAGGCCGACCGGCTCTCCGTGAGCAACCTCAACTCCCCCCACTACCGCGGCTACACCCGCACCGGCGACGAGCGCACCGGCGGCAGCCAGGACTGGCGCGACCAGCTGGACATCGGCGCCGAGCTGCCCCCGCACACCCCCGGCAGCGGCGAGCCCCCGTACTGGTGGCTGGAGGGCCCCAACCAGTGGCCGACCGCGCTGCCCGAGCTGCGCACCGCCGCGCTCGGCTGGATCGACCACCTCGGCGCGGTCGCCCGCCGCCTGCTGCACGAGCTGCTCGCCGCGATCGGCGCCCGCCCCGACTTCTACGACGAGGCCTTCGCGGGCCACCCCCACCTGCGGCTGAAGCTGGTCCGCTACCCCGGCACCGCACCGGACGGCTCCGGCCAGGGCGTCGGCGCCCACAAGGACTACGGGTTCATCACCCTGCTCCTCCAGGACACCGTCGGCGGTCTCCAGGTCGAGCGCCCGGACGGCACGTTCCTGGACGTCCCGCCGATGGACGGCGCCTTCGTGGTCAACCTCGGCGAGCTGCTGGAGGTGGCCACCGACGGTTACCTCAAGGCGACCAGCCACCGCGTGGTCAGCCCGCCCGGAGCCCGCGAGCGCTACTCCGTCCCGTTCTTCTACAACCCCCGCCTCGACGCCCACGTCGAGCCGCTCGACTTCCCGCTGGCCCACCACGCCCCCGGCGCCACCGAGGACCCGGCCAACCCGCTCTTCGCCGACTTCGGCTTCAACGAGTGGAAGGGCTACACCCGAGCCCACCCCGAAGTCACCCGCCGCCACCACGCCGCCCTCGCCGAGCCCGCCTCCCGCTGACGGCTCACGGCTCACGGCTCACGGCTCACGGCTCACGGCTCACGGCAGACGGCAGACGGCAGACAGCAGACAGCAGACAGCAGACAGCAGACAGCAGACAGCAGACGATCGGAACACGGCCGGCCGAACCGGCACGACCCCGGGCACCGGGGCACGTGCCGGTTCGCGCATTCCCGGGCCCTGCCCTGCGCCGCCCGGCCCGGATCCGATGGACCTGATCGCACCGCACTGTCACACTGCTGCTGTCACAGCAGGAGTGCGCCAGCGCGGGAGGCAGCAGATGGGGGAGCACGGCGCCGGGGTGGGTGAGGTGCGGCTGACGGTGGACGAGTTGGCGGCGCGGGCCGGGGTTACGGTGCGGACGGTGCGGTTCTACGGTACGAAGGGGCTGCTGCCGCCGCCGGAGCTGGGTCCGCGGCGGGTGGGCCTGTACGGGGCGGCGCACCTGGACCGGCTGGGGCTGATCGAGGAGTTGCAGCGGCAGGGGCTGACCCTGGCCGCGATCGAGCGGTACCTGGCCCGGCTGCCGGAGGACAGCACCCCGCTGGGCCTGGCGATCCACCGGGCGCTGGTGGCGTCCTGGACGCCGGAGACGCCCGAGGAGGTGGGCCGGGCGCAGTTGGAGCGGCGGGCCGGCCGGGGGCTGTCGGAGGAGCAGGTGGAACGCCTGGTCGCGATGGGGGCGTTGGAGCGCACCGCCGACCCCGAGGTGTTCCGGGCGGATCCGGGTCTGCTGCCGCTGGGCGTGCGGATCCTGGACGTACCGATCCCGCTGGAGACGCTGCTGGCCGCCCGCGCGGTGGTGGTGGAGCACAGCCGGGCGACGGCACGGGAGTTGCAGCGGTTGTTCCGGGAGACGGTGTGGAAGCCGTACCGGGAGAGCGAGCCGGATCCGGCGGAGCTGGCCCGGATGAAGGAGCTGACCGACCACATCCAGCCGATGGTGGCGCAGGCGCTGGTCACCGCGTTCCAACGGTCCTTGCGCGAGGAGTTGGGCGACGAGCTGGGCGAGGAGTCGGGCGACTAGCAGGTGCCGGGTGGGGCCGTGCCTCGCACGCGCGGCCCCACCCGCCACTTCGCGGGTCAGTCGGTGAAGGTCCGCCCCTCCGCCGCGATCCGCTCCAGCAGGGCCGGCGGCGCGAACCGCTCGCCGTACGCGGCGGCGAGTTCGCGGGCGCGGGCCGCGAAGCCGGCCGGGCCGCCCTCGTAGCCGTTGATGTACTGGAAGACGCCGCCCGTCCAGGCCGGGAAGCCGATGCCCAGGATCGAGCCCACGTTGGCGTCGGCGACCGAGGTCAGCACGCCCTCCTCCAGGCAGCGCACCGAGTCGATGGCCTCGCTGAACAGCATCCGCTCCTGGAGGTCCTCGAACGGAACCTCAGAGGGGTCGTCCGCACCGGAGAAGTGCTCCAGCAGCCCCGGCCAGAGCCGGCCGCGCTTGCCGTCCTCGCCGTACTCGTAGAAGCCCGCGCCGCCGCTGCGCCCGGGGCGGCCGAACTCGTCGACCATCCGGTCCACCACCGCGTCCGCCGGGTGCGGGGTCCAGGTGCCGCCGGCGGCCTCGACCGCGAGCCGGTACTCGTCGCGGATCTTGCGGGGCAGGGTGAGGGTGAGCTCGTCCATCAGGGAGAGCACCTTGGCGGGGTAGCCCGCCTGGGCGGCGGCCTGCTCGACGGAGGCCGGGTGGATGCCCTCGCCGACCATGGCGACGCCCTCGTTGAGGAACTGGCCGATCACCCGCGAGGTGAAGAAGCCGCGGGAGTCGTTGACCACGATCGGGGTCTTGTCGATCTGCCGGACCAGGTCGAAGGCGCGGGCGAGCGCCTCGTCGCCGGTCTGCGGGCCGCGGATGATCTCGACCAGGCGCATCTTGTCGACCGGCGAGAAGAAGTGCAGGCCGATGAAGTCGCCAGTGCGCTGGACGCCTTCGGCGAGCACGCCGATCGGCAGGGTGGAGGTGTTGGAGCAGAGCAGCGCGTCGGGGGCGACCACGCCCTCGATCTCCTGGAACACCTTGTGCTTGAGCTCGGTGTTCTCGAAGACCGCCTCGATCACCGTGTCGCAGCCGGCCAGGTCCGCGGCGTCGGAGGTGGCGGTGATCCGGGCGAGCAGGGCGTCGCGCTTGGCCTCGGTGGAGCGGCCGCGGGCGATGGCCTTGTTCAGCAGGCCTTCGGAGTAGGCCTTTCCGCGCTCGGCGGCCTCGGCGCTGACGTCCTTGAGCACGACCTCGATGCCGGCCTTGGCGCAGGCGTAGGCGATGCCCGCGCCCATCATCCCGGCGCCGAGCACCGCGACCTTGCGGACCGGCCGCTTCTCGATCCCCTTGGGCCGCCCGGCACCGGAGTTGACCGCCTGCATGTCGAAGAACAGCGCCTGGATCATGTTCTTGCTGGTCTGTCCGCAGGCCAGCTCGGTGAAGTAGCGGGCCTCGATCACCATCGCGGTGTCGATGTCGACCTGGCTGCTCTCCACCGCGGTGGCCAGCACGTTGCGCGGGGCCGGGTAGGGCGCGCCGTTGAGCTGCTTGCGCAGGTTGGCCGGGAAGGCGGGCAGGTTGGCGGCGAAGGCGGGGGTGGCCGGGGTGCCGCCGGGGATCTTGTAGCCCTTGACGTCCCAGGGCTGGACGGCGGTCGGGTTGGCCTCGATCCAGGCCTTCGCGCGGGCGGTCAACTCCTCGGGGGTGTCGACCAGTTCGTGCACCAGGCCGTGCTCCAGCGCCTGCCCGGGACGGTACTGGCGGCCCTGCAGCAGGAACTTCAGCAGGGCGTCGGTGATGCCGAACAGCCGCACCGTGCGGACCACGCCGCCGCCGCCCGGGAGCAGGCCGAGGGTGACCTCGGGCAGGCCGATCCGGCTGGCGGGGGTGTCCAGCGCGATCCGGTGGTGGCAGGCGAGGGCGATCTCCAGGCCGCCGCCGAGCGCGCTGCCGTTGACGGCGGCGACGACCGGCTTGCCGAGGGTCTCCAGCTTGCGCAGCGAGCGCTTGATCCGCATGGACTTCTCGAAGACGGCCTCGGCGTCCTCGGGGCGGGCGGCGGAGAGCATGCGCAGGTCTCCCCCGGCGAAGAAGGTCTTCTTGCCGGAGGTGACCACCACGCCGCGCAACGCGTCGCCGAGGCCGGCCAGCCGGTCGACCACGGCCTCGAAGTCGGCCGTGAAGGCCTCGTTCATGGTGTTGACGGACTGGGTGGGGTCGTCGAGGACGAGGGTGACCACGCCGTCCTGGTCCTGCTCCCAGCGGATGGTGGTGGTGTCGCTCATGAGTTCAGGGTCTCCAGGTCTACCGGGGAGAGAGGGAGGGAGTCAGGGAGGGGGTCAGACGCGCTCGACGATGGTGGCGACGCCCATGCCGCCGCCCACGCACAGGGTGATCAGGCCGTAGCGCAGGTCGCGCCGCTCCAGCTCGTCGACGACGGTGCCGAGCAGCATCGCGCCGGTGGCGCCGAGCGGGTGGCCGAGGGCGATCGCACCGCCGTTGACGTTCACCTGGTCGTGCCGGAAGCCGAGTTCGCCGATGAAGCGCAGGGCGACCGCCGCGAAGGCCTCGTTGATCTCGACCAGGTCGATGTCGGCGGCGGCGAGCCCGGCCTTGGCGAGCGCCTTGCGGGTGGCCGGGGCGGGGCCGGTGAGCATGATGGTCGGCTCGGAGCCGGAGACCGCGGCGGAGACGATCCGGGCGCGCGGGCGCAGCCCGTACCGCTCGCCGACCTCGCGGTTGCCGATCGCGACGAGCGCGGCGCCGTCCACGATGCCGGAGGAGTTGCCCGCGTGGTGGACGTGGTCGATGGCCTCCACCCAGTGGTACTTCTGCAGGGCGACGGCGTCGAAGCCGCCGGCCTCGCCGATCGCGGCGAAGGACGGCTTGAGGCCGGCCAGGGTCTCGACGGTGGTGCCGGGGCGGATGAACTCGTCACGCTCCAGCACGACCAGGCCGTTGCGGTCGCGCACCGGGACCACCGAGCGGTCGAACAGGCCGTCCGCCTGGGCCTTGGCGGCGCGCGCCTGGGACTCGGCGGCGAAGGCGTCCACGTCGGTGCGGGAGAAGCCCCCGATGGTGGCGATGAGGTCGGCGCCGATGCCCTGCGGGGCGAAGTTGGTCTCGTACGAGGTCATCGGGTCGGCGAACCAGGCGCCGCCGTCGGAGGCCATCTTGACCCGGGACATCGACTCCACGCCGCCGGCCAGGATCAGGTCCTCCCAGCCCGAACGGACCTTGGCGGCGGCCAGGTTGACGGCCTCCAGGCCCGAGGCGCAGAAGCGGTTCTCCTGGACGCCGGCCACCGTGTCGGGCAGGCCGGCCGCGATGGCGGCGATCCGGGCGATGTCGGAGCCCTGATCGCCGATCGGGCTGACCACGCCGAGCACGATGTCGTCGATCGCGGCCGGGTCCAACTCGGGATAGCGGTTGCGGATCTCGTGGATCAGGCCGACGACCAGGTCGATCGGCTTGGTGCCGTGCAGCGAGCCGGTGGCCTTGCCGCGGCCGCGCGGGGTGCGGATCGCGTCGTAGACGTACGCTTCGGTGGTCACGATGGGGATGCCTTTCGGGGCAGGGGGTTCCTGAGGGTCCTGCGGAGGTCGGAGGGGCTGGGGCCGGAGGGGCCGGGGCCCGGCCGGGAGGAGGGCTCAGCCGAGGATGGAGCGGCCGACGATCTCCTTCATGATCTCGGTGGTGCCGCCGTATATCGTCTGGATGCGTCCGTCGGTGAACGCCCGGGCGACCGGGAACTCGCTCATGTAGCCGTATCCGCCGTGGAGTTGGAGGCAGCGGTCGGCGGTGCGCTTCTGCAGCTCGGTGGCCCACCACTTGGCCATCGAGGCGTCGGCCGGGGTGAGCGCGTAGCGGTTGTGCTCGGTGATGCAGCGGTCGACGAAGGTCCGGGTGATCGCGCACTCGGTGGCCAGTTCGGCGATCTCGAAGCGGACGTGCTGGAGCTTGGCCAGCGGACGGCCGAAGGCCTCGCGCTGCTTGACGTAGTCGGTGGTGATCTCGACCAGGTACTCGGCGCCGGCGATCGCCGCGGCGGCGATGGTGAGCCGCTCCTGGGCCAGGTTCTGCATCAGGTGGACGAAGCCGCCGTTGAGCTCGCCGAGCAGGTTCTCCTTCGGCACCCGGACGTCCTCGAAGAACAACTCCGCGGTGTCCTGGGCCTTCTGGCCGATCTTGTCGAGGTTGCGGCCACGCTCGAAGCCCGGCGTGCCGCGCTCGACGGCGAGCAGGCTCAGCCCGTGCGAGCCGCCCTCGGGCATAGTCCGGGCGACCACGATGACCAGGTCGGCCAGGATGCCGTTGGAGATGAAGGTCTTGGCGCCGTTGAGCAGGAAGTGGTCGCCCCGGTCCACCGCCTGGGTGCGGATGCCCTGGAGGTCGGAGCCGGTCCCGGGCTCGGTCATCGCGATCGCGGTGATCAGTTCGCCGCTGCAGAAGCCCGGCAGCCAGCGCCGCTTCTGCTCCTCGGTGGCGAGCGAGGTGAGGTACGGGCCGATGATGTCGTTGTGCAGCCCGATCGCCAGCCCGGACGCACCGGCCCGGGCGAACTCCTCGGCCAGCACGGCGGCGTAGCGGAAGTCGGGGGCGCCGCCACCGCCGAACTCCTCGGGCACCGCGATGCCCAGCAGGCCCTGTCGGCCCGCCGCCAGCCAGACCGAGCGGTCGACGATGCCCGCCTTCTCCCAGCGGTCGTAGTGCGGCAGCACCTCTTTGGCGAGGAAGGCCTTCACGGTGGCCCGGAAGTCCTCGTGCTGCTCGGTGAAGATCTCGCGCTGCAACGCTACTCCCCTTGTTCGGTCGCGGAGTTGAGAGGTTCGGTGGCACCGGCCGACAGGCCGAGCGCCGGCACGCCCCAGTCCCGGGCCACCTCCGCCGTGTCCGCACCCGGGCGGGCCGGCGGGCGGCGCAGCGCCCCGGGGGTGGCGGAGAAGCGCGGGGCGGGGGCGGGCTGGGTCACGCCGTCCACCTCGACGTACGTGCCGCGCGTCAACAGGTGCTCCTCGCCAGCGGCTTGACGCATCGTCAACACCGGTTCCACGCAGGCGTCGGAGCCCGCGAAGACGGCCTCCCACTCGGCCCTGGCCCGGGTCGCGAACCGGGCGGCGATCAGGGCGCGCAGTTCGGGCCAGCGGGCGAGGTCGTACTGGCCCGGCGCGTCCGGGCCGAGCTCCAGCAGCCGGGCGAACTCGGCGTAGAACCGGGGCTCCAGGGCGCCCACCGCGAGGTGCCCGCCGTCGGCGGCCCGGTAGACCGCGTAGAACGGGGCGCCGCCGTCCAGCAGGTTGACGCCCCGGCGGTCCTGCCAGTGGCCGGCCGCGAGCAGGCCCCACAGCATGCTGCCGAGGTGTGCCGCACCGTCCACGATCGCGGCGTCGACCACCTGGCCGGCGCCGGTGGCGCGGGCGTGGTGCAGCCCGGCGAGCAGGCCGACCACCAGGTAGAGCGAGCCGCCCGCGTAGTCGCCGAGCAGGTTGGCCGGGATCCCGGGCGGCGCGTCGGCCCCGCCCGGCCCGGCGACCAGGCCGAGCACCCCGGCCACCGCCGCGTACCCGAGGTCGTGTCCGGCGGTGGCGGCCCGCGGCCCCTGCTGGCCCCACCCGGTCATCCGCCCGTACACCAGGGCCGGATTGCGCGCGAGGCACGCCTCGGGGCCGACCCCGAGCCGCTCGGCCACGCCCGGCCGGTAGCCCTCGATCAGCAGGTCGGCCCGCTCGACCAGGTCCAGCACCAGGCCGGGCCCCGTGGGCGACTTGAGGTCGACCAGCACCGACCGCTTGTTCCGGTTGGTGAGGTCGTACGCCGGATCCGTCCCGAGCGGCGAGGGTTCCGGGCGGTCCACCCGCACCACGTCGGCCCCGAGGTCGCCCAGGAGCATGGCCGCGAACGGCCCCGGACCGATCCCGGCGAGCTCGACCACCCGCACACCCGCCAACGGGCCAGGACTGCGTCCACCGGCCGTCGGACTGCTCGTGTCACGCACTGGCTGCAGAACCCTTCGGGGTTTGACAGTAAAGCTGTAACACTCGCGATGATAGGGAAGCGACCCGTCGGTAACAAGCCCTCGCCCCTGCGACCGTGTCACCGATCCCCCGCCAACTCCCCCCTGACGAAACCCTGATGGAGCCGATCACTGATCGTGCAACCGGCGGCACGGAGGGTGCGTCGGTGTACTGACGGAGCCGACCTGTACGGTCGTCATGCCGAAGGGGGTGTGCGAACCCCCGCCGACCAGGGGAGGAACACGCAGACATGGGCAGCCCGTACTTCACCACCGGACCGGTCGCCCCGGCCACGGACCCGATGCCGAGCACGACGGCCAAGAAGTCGCCGTACGCCCCGCCGGCGGCACCGGCCGACGGCGGGAACGGCAACAGCGTGCCGCCCCTCCCCTTCATCCCGCCCGGCAAGGCCACAAGCCAGCTGGACACCCCCTACGAGCTCACCGCCTCCGCCGGGGTGGCCCGCCAGATCGCCACCGACCTCGACGGCGCCAACAGCAAGGCCGGGCCCGGCGCGCACAGCCTCACCGAGTACGCGAGCACGGCGTCGACCAAGATCCGCGGCTTCTCCTTCGGCGGCGCCCTCATCGGCGCCACGGAGCGCTGGCTGAACCAGTGCAAGACCCTGCACGACAAGGTCGACAACGCGGCCACCAGCCTCGACCGGACCCGCGAGTACTACCACGGCAACGAGATCACCACCGTCGCCGACCTCCGCGCGGCCCGCTAGAAAGGACAGGGGACCAGAGATGGTGTCCTTCAAGGAACTGCACGAGGCCGACTTCTCCGGGGTCTCAGACGCCGCCGAGGCGTGGGCCGGGGTCGCCAAGGCCCTCACCGCCCTCGACGGCCGGGTCACCAAGGACCTCACCAGCACCCCGCAGCGGGCCGGCTGGAAGGGCGAGGCCGCCGACGAGGCGACCAAGGTGATGCAGGGCATCGACGGCGACTTCAAGCAGGCCTCGGCCGTCGCCACCGCCCTCGCCGCGGTCATGAAGACCGCCGCCGAGGACTTCACCGCCGCCCGCCGCGACCTCGACACGGCCCTCCACGACGCGCAGACGCAGGACCTGAGCGTCTCGGCGGACGGCACGGTCAGCTGGAGTCTGCCGAAGGAGGCGAGGAACGATCCCGACAGTGACGTTCTCGCACGGGACATGGCCGCCAAGTCCAAGGCCATCTCGGAGCGCCTGGCCAAGGCCGTCGAGAAGGCCACCGCCGCCGACCAGCGGGCCACGCTCCACCTCCAGAGCGACATCGGCACCAGCAACACCGCCTTCAACCCCGCCCCCGGCGGCACCGGCCCGATCGCCGACGCCAAGCGCGCCACCGACCTGATGTCGAAGGCCGGCGGCCTGACCGGTGACCAGCTCAAGGAGCTGCAGACCCTGCTGGCCGCCAACGCGGAGAACAAGGACTTCGCCACGGCACTGCTCGGCGGCCTCAACTACGGCGGCAAGAAGGGCCCGGAGGCCTTCCTGGAGTACACCAAGATCTACGGCGACTTCGCCCACGGCAAGCACAACGCCCCGGGCTACCAGGACGTCTACGGCAACCTGTCGGTGCTGCTCGCCACCGCGACCCGCGACGGCGGCATGGGCAAGGACTGGGAGGCCGGCCTCTTCGCAGCCGCCCGCCGCCCCAGCGCCGGGGCCGTCGGGATGAACGACAACTACCCGGCGCTCACCGCCCTCATGGCGGCGAAGGGGACGTTCGACAAGGGCTTCGTCCGCAGGGTCGGAACCGATCTGCTCGACTACGAGGCCTCCACCAAGCTCAAGGGCGACGACCTCTGGGGTCCGCAGTTCTCCTACGACCCCCGCAACGCCGACCCGCTGGCTCCACTCCTGAGGATGATGAAGGGCGACCGGGAGGCCGTCCAGGCGTTCCTCGACCCCAGCGAGAACAAGAACCTCGTCCACCTGCTCAAGGACCGTGACTGGCTCGACCAGGACCAGGAGCGCAAGCTCCCCGCGGACGTCCTGGGCGACACCGCCCACAAGCTGTTCGCCGACATGCTGGAAGACGCCGCCACCAGCCACGGCCCCGACCGGAACCAGCACCCGGCCCCGCACGACCCGGTCAGCCAGCGGATCATGGACGAGACGGTCAAGACCCTCGGCGGCACCACCCCCGACGACCGGACCTCGGTGGCGGCGATCCTCCGCAAGCCGGTGGCCCGGATGTTCGCCGACTACGCCCCGGACATGTACCAGATCCTCGGCAACAACCTGCAGAGCCCGTCCGAGCCGAACGGGCTGACGGCCAAGCCGGAGCAGCTCCTGCGCATGGTCCGCGGCACCCTGGAGGACCCGGACACGTTCCAGATCATGCACAGGGCGCAGACCGAGGAGATCGCCCGCCGCCTCGACGCGTTCCGGCCCGAGGACTTCAAGCCCGATGCCACCGGACGTCCGGACCACGTCCTGTCCGCCTTCTCCGAGCAGTCCGCCAAGGTTCTCGGCGGGCTCGACGCGGCGTTCGTCAACGCGGCCACCGATCACGGGGACGCCGAGAAGGCCGGCATCGACTGGCAACAGCGGATGCTCTACCACGCGATCGGAACACCCGTGAACCTGGCCCCGGACTTCCTGATGCCGGGGGTCTCGAAGGTGATCCCGCTGGGAGACGCGGCACAACGCCTCGTCGACGTCGGGACCGCCGCGTGGGCCGAGCAGGCCAAGGCCCCGATCGACAGCGCCACCTCCGCCAGCGTGAGCGACCGCTACTCGGCGGGGCGCTCCGAGCTGGACGCGATGCTCGTGGGCAAGGCGAGCCAGTACGGCCTCGACCCCAAGGATGCGGCCCGCGCCGGCACGGTGACGAACCATCTGCTGCTCGACGCCGGGCCCTTCTACGACAACGGGATCAACACCGCCTACCACGCTGCCTTCGGCAAGGGGTGACCGTGGCGATCGACGACGACCGGAACACCGACGTCCCCACCACGCCGCGCCCCCGGCGACTGCGGGCCGCCGCCATCGCGACGGTCGCGCTGGCGGCCTTGGCCGGCGGGACGGCATTCCTGACGGACAACCTGACCAACGCCTTCGGCCCGGACAGCGTGTGCGGTGGTGCGGTGAGCGCGGACGCCGTGAACGACGCCCTCGGGTGGGGCAAGGTCAGCGACACCATGTACGGCGACGGAAAGACCTTGAAGGCCGACGGCTCGTCCTGTGTGGCGAAGGTGAGCAGGGGGATCTTCGGAGACGACCGGTTCGTCGCCGTCGACCTCCGCAAGAGCTCGAGCCTCGCCCCGTTCGCGGTCGACGCGGGGTCGCAGTTGTTCGCCGCTTCGGCGAACGGCGGCTCGGCCGGCGCCGTACGCGATTCGTCCTTCGCCTTCGCGCTGTTCCCGGCGGACTGCGACAGCGGGCAGCAGGCGACGGCCAAATCCCGTTCCTCCGACGCCCCGGGGCTCGCCAGGCTCGCCGTCTCGGTGGCCAACCGCGCCGCGGAACAACAGGGTTGTGGCAAGGAGCGGCTCCCCGCGCCGCACGAACTGACCGCGGCGGGCACGGACCGCGCGCTCGACCGCAACGCCGTCTGCGGCCTGCCGGGACTCACCATGCCCGACACGCCCGGTGGCCCCGCCTACCGAGCGACCGTGACTCCCGGAACCGACCCGCTGTGGACCTGCCGCATCCACTCGGACACGGACCCCAGGTCCTCGATCACCTTCACGATCGGCACCGATCCCAGACTCGTGGCGACACCGACCGGCAACCCCGGGCCCACCCTCGGCCGAGCTCAGGAAGTGGGAACGTTCGAGGCGGTGGCAACCTGCCAGGGGCGCCCCACCCGCTTCCGGTTCACACCGGATGGTCTCTGGGACCTCGTCCCGGACGGCACGACGACCTGGAAGCAGTTCCTCGCCGCCGGGGGCAAGGCGATCGGGTGTGAGCCGATCCTGTAGGAAATTGACCGGACGAACGTCGGCGTAATGGTCTATCGTGCCAGCAGACCATTACGCACGACACGGGGGTACCGCCATGACCACCACTGACCTGCCCGCCGCCGCCCGCACGGTCGTCGCCGTGTCGGAGCGGCTGATGCTGAGCCGGCCGCAGGAGGGGGACGCGGAGGCGATGTTCGCGATCCACGGGGATCCGGAGACCAACCGGTACAACCCGGACGGGCCCCAGCGGGACATCGCGGCGGCGCGGGAGCAGTTGGCCGGGTTCGTGGCGGACTGGCCGCGGGACGGGGTGGGGTACTGCATGGTGTCGACCCGGGCGGAGCCGGAGGCGATCATCGGGGTGGCCGGGCTGTTCCTGCACACGCTGGATGGGGAACAGGTGTTCAACCTGTACTACCGGTTCCGGCCGTCCGCCTGGGGCAAGGGGTACGCGGCGGAGGCGTGCCGGGCGGCGATGGCGGAGGCGCTGCCGCGCTTCCCCGGGATTCCGGTGACGGCGCTGATCAGGGCGGACAACCTGCCGTCCCGTCGGCTGGCCGGGCGGCTCGGGCTGGTGGCGGACCCGGACGGGCGGGTGGACCACGAGGACCGGCTGATCCACCGGATGGCCTGAGGCGGGTCCCCCCGCCGCCGGGCGGGACCCGAAGATCCCCCGCCGGGGGGAGCGGGATCGCACCCCGGGCGGAGGCCGGGGGCCGGGCCGCGGCGGCAGCGTAGGGGGCATGAGGCACAAAGAGGACGTGGTGCGGGGGGTGGCGGCCGGAATCGCGATGGCCGCCACGGTGCCCTATCTGACGCTGAAACTGCTGTGGCTGGCCGGCTCCCCCGTGGGCGCGCGCGACGCGAAGGCGCTGGACGGCCTGTGGACGCTCAACCTCCTCACCTTCGGCATGGACGTGATCGCGCTGCTGCTCGCGCTCGCCTTCGTCCGGCCGTGGGGGCGGCGGGCGCCGGCCGGGCTGGTGGCGTTCCCGATGTGGGTGGCGAGCGGGCTGCTCGGGACGATCCTGGTGGTGGTCCCGCTGGACCTACTCGGCTCGCTGGTGCTCGGCGCGGAGCACCGGACAGCGGCGCAGCAGGCCGACGACGGCCTGGCGGGGTGGGTGTACGCCGTGGTCTACGGCGGCTTCGGGGTGCAGGGCACCGCCCTGTTCACCGCGTTCGCGCTGTACGCCCGCCGACGCTGGGCGGGCCTGCTGCGCGGCCGGATCGGCGACCTGCCCGACTCCCCCACCCGCAATGTGCAGCGGGCCTTCGCCGTGGTGGCCGCGCTGGTCGCGCTGGGGGTCGCGGCGGCCCGGGCGTACTGGGCGGCGGGCGGGCGGACGGGGCTGCCGTTGCGGATGGCCGAGGAGTACGACCGGTCGCTGGCCACGATGGACGCGGCGACCGCGGTGACGGCGGTCGCCGCGGCACTGGCCCTGCTGGTGCTGGTCTTCCGGATCGGGCCGCGGCGGCGGCTGCGGGTGCCGCTGCTGGTGGCCTGGACCGGCGCGGGCTCGCTGTTCGGCTGGGGCGGCTTCCTGCTGGTGGCGTTCGGGACCTCGACGACGGTGCCGGACCTGCCGCGGGCCGTGCCGGGGTTCCTGGCCCTGGTGGAGGCCGGGCAGTTCACCGCCGGGGCCCTGATGCTGACCGCGGGCGCGGTGGCCCTGACCGAACGGGGGGCCGGGCCCGGCGGCGCTGACGTAAAGTCACCCGGGTGAGCACGGGGGGCGGGCGGATCCGGCGGGCGGGAGAGGCGTTGTTCGGGCGGCGGGCCCGACTGCGCTGGGTGCATCTGGTGCTGGGCGGCG
The DNA here is from genome assembly GCF_042884005.1 of Kitasatospora sp. NPDC058162. NCBI lineage: Bacteria > Bacillati > Actinomycetota > Actinomycetes > Kitasatosporales > Streptomycetaceae > Kitasatospora > Kitasatospora sp. NPDC058162. The sequence continues at coordinate 126,504 of NZ_JBHVUS010000020.1, read as the reverse complement.
CGCTGCTCATGCCCTACTACTTGCTGTCGGTGGTCGCGCTCGGGGCGCTCAATCCGAACCAGGGGCATGCGCGCCAAGTCCTGCTGCAACTCCTGGGGTTGTTCACCTCGCTGCCGATGGCCGCGGTCACCGCCCTGGTGCCGACCGTACGGGGGCTGGAGGGCGCGGCCGCCCGGGCGCTGTGCGCGGTGGCCCGGCCGGAGGAGCTGGCGACCGGGCCGTCCCGGTCCTGGGCGGCCCGGTGGCGCACCTCGCTCTTCTTCGTGCTGCACCTGTTCGCCGGCGGGGTGGTCGCCGGGATGACGCTGGCCGGGGCGCCGTTCTCGGTGGTGCTGATGTTCGGCCTCATCGGGTCCGAGGACCTCACCGGCTACTGGACGGATCGTTTCCCCGACTGGGTGTTCACCGGCCCCGCGCTGGGCCTGGCCGTCCTGCTGCTGATCGTCGGCAGCAACGCCGGCTGCGGCGCGCTGCTGGCCCGCTGGGCACCGAAGCTGCTGGGCCCGACCCCGGAGGAGCGGCTGGCCGCCGCCGAACGGCGGGCCACCGTGCTCGCCCAGCGCAACCGGCTGGCCCGCGAGCTGCACGACTCGGTCGGGCACGCGCTCAGCGCGGTCGGCATCCAGGCCTCGGCGGCCGCCCGGGTGCTGCGCACCGACCCGGACTTCGCCGAGGAGGCGCTGCGCGCGATCGAGGAGACCGCGCGCGGGGCCGTCGCCGAACTGGACACCGTGCTGGGGCTGTTGCGCGAGGAGGAGGACGGCGCCGCCGGTCCGGCCGGGCCCACGCTGGCCGGGCTGGACGACCTGCTGCGCCAACTCGCCCGCACCGGCGTGACGGTGGACGCCGAGCTGGCGCCCGGCCTGGGCGCGCTGCCCGCCGAGGTCTCCCGTGAGGCGTACCGGATCGTGCAGGAGGGCCTGACCAATGTGCTGCGGCACGCCGGGCCGGCCCCGGCCGGGCTGCGGGTCGGGCTGGACGCGGGCCGGCTGGAGATCGAACTGACCAACCCGCTGGGCCCGGCCCGCCCGAGCCGCCCCGGCGGCGGGCGCGGGCTGCGCGGGATCGGGGAACGGGCGACGGCCCTGCGTGGCGGGAGCACCGTGGGGCCGGACGAGGACGGAACGACGTGGCGGCTGGCCGTGTGGCTGCCGCTGGGAGGGACCGGGGGATGAACGACGGCAATGACGGCAACGGCGGCAACGGCGGCAACGGCGGCAACGGCTCGGGGAACGAGCCCATCCGCGTGGTGATCGCGGACGACGAGCGGCTGGTCCGGATGGGCCTGCGGGTGGTGATCGACGCCGAACCGGACCTCTCCGTGATCGGCGAGGCCGCCGACGGCGCCGAGGTCGTCCCGCTGGTGCGCGAACTGCGCCCGGACGTGGTGCTGATGGACGTCCGGATGCCCGGCATCGACGGGATCCGGGCCACCGAGCAGCTGGTCGGCGGGATGGCCGAGCCGCCGCGGATCCTGGTGGTCACCACCTTCGAGCACGACGACCACGTGTACGACGCACTGCGCGCGGGCGCGGCCGGATTCCTGCTGAAGCGGGCGCGGGCGGAGGAGATGGTGCAGGCGGTACGGCTGGTCGCGCGCGGGGACTCGCTGCTGTTCCCGGCGGCGGTGCGCGAACTCGCGCTGCGGCACGGCGCGGACGGCCGGCGGGAGGCCGCCGCGGGCCGGGGACCGATCGGGCGGCTCACCGAACGGGAGGGCCAGGTGCTGCGGTTGATGGCCACCGGGCTCAACAACGGGGAGATCGCGCGGCAGTTGGTGGTGAGCCAGGAGACGGTGAAGACCCACGTCGGCAGCGTGCTGGCCAAGCTGGGCGCCCGGGACCGCACCCAGGCGGTGATCGCGGCGTACGAGTCGGGGTTCGTCCTGCCGGGGTGACCGGAGGGGGTTCGCGACGGGTCCGCAGCGGTTCCGGGGCGGTTCCGAGGCGGTTCCGCAGCGGTTCCGAGGCGGAAGTTCGTACACGAGTTCCATCGGTGGGTACCACGGAGTAGAGTGCGACATTCCGCTCATCTGCCCGATACCTCCCGTATCGCCTGGAACGAACTGGTGGCCGTATGACCGTCCGGACCCGTCCCGCACTGTGGTGGCGCGCGGGCATCGTGCTCTCCGCGGGTCTCGGACTGACCCTCGGGGACGCGTCGCTCGTGTACTTCACCGTGCAGAGCAACGTCATCGTGCTCGGCTACTTCATCGGCGCGGTGTACTGGATGCTCCAGCGCGACACCGTGGACGCGCCCGCGCCCCGGCTGCGCGGGGCCGCCACGCTGTACATCCTGATCACCGGACTGGTCTCGCACATCCTGCTCCAGCACGGCGCCAGCCCGCTGCCCGGACTGGTCAGCGGGCCGGACCGGCTGGCGCACTGGTCCTCCTTCTTCCTGCACTACGTCACGCCGGTGATGGTGCTGGCCGACTGGCTGGTGCTCAAGCCGCGCAACGCGTCGGCCTGGAAGGACCTCCCGCTGTGGCTGGCCTTCCCGCTCGGCTACGCGGCGATCGTGCTCGGCCGCAACGCGCTGTTCGCCGACTTCCCGAGGCCCTACCCGTACTTCTTCTTCGACCCGACCACCAAGGGCTACGGCTACGTCTGGGGCCAGATCGCCCAGCTGACGGTCGAGTTCGTCGTGCTCGGCGCCGCCGTCGTCGGGCTGGACCGGCTGGGCACGCTGGTCGCGAACAGGTCGAGGCCGGCCCGGGACGGGGCGGAGACGCAGGAGAAGGCGCAGGAGAAGGCGCAGGAGGAGGCGTAGGCGCAGGCGGTCGGCCTCAGATCCGCCAGGAGCGGATCCGGTCGGCCGCCGCGTACACGTCCGCCCGGCCCTCGGCGACGTCCCGGGCCAGCTCGACCAGCGCACCGTACGGCGGGTCGATGCCCTCCCCGGCCGCGTGCATGTACGCGGCCGTCGTCATGCAGGCGTACAGGTTGTTGCGCACCGGGAGCGGACGCAGCAGCACGATGGTGTGCATGAGGGTGGCCGCGCACCAGGCCGGGTCCGCGTCGTGGCCGAGCTGGGCGGTGTTCACCCGGTGCCGGGCCACGGCGGCCTGCAGCGCCGAGTAGTCCCGCACGCTGAGGTCCTCCGGGGAGGCCCGTTCCTGCACGTCGAGCAGCCAGCGCAGGTCGACGTGCAGCAGCGTCACGTCCTCGCCGCCCGCCGGGCCGTGCCCCTGCGGCCCGGACACCGCACGGGGTTCACGCGCCTCACGTGCCTCACGCCGCGGGGGCGTCCTCCGGGAACGCGGTGTCGAACTCGGCCCGGTGGTCCTTCCAGAACGCCACCGCGTGGTCCACGAACACCCGCCGCTGCTGCTCCCGCACGCTGAGGTCGTGGACGTACGCCTTCACGCTCTTGCCGTCCGCGGCGGCGGCCTCGCGGATCGCGGCGAGTTCGTGTTCCGTGTACTCGATGTTGAGCGCAGGCATGTCGCCGATGGTACTGCAGTGCACGGTAGTTGGCAGGGGCGTGACGGATTTCCACCCGCCGTCAAAGGGTTTGCCGTCCATCCCTCCCGAGGCGGTTCGGCCGGGCGTGCGAGTGGGCCCGGAGGAGGGTACGGGGGCGGCGCGTCGGATGACGCCCGGGCGACCCGGGCCGCCGTAGCGTCGGGGGCACGGCGGCGGAGGGGTTCCGCGGGGGAGGCCGGATTCTCGACGGAGGCCGAGGATGGAACACGGTCGGCGGAGGCCTGACATGAGGCACCGGAGGATCGACAGGACTGCGGCCACCCCGAGGGGGCTGGCGACGACGGTGGCGATCGCGACGGCCCTCGGAACGGTCATCGGGACGGCGGCGGGCACGGCGGCCGCCGAGGGGCGGCCGGGGAGTGCGCTGACGGCCAGTGCCCTGACGGGCAGTCCGCTGACGGGCGTCTGGCGGATGGACGGCTACGGCACGGTGGTCGCCATCGACGGGGGCCGGCTGACCACCTACGACGTGACCGCGCACAGCTGCGTACCCGGCTGGATCACCGCGACGCAGGCCGGCCCGCCCGGGCCGGACGGCACCGTCCGCTACGTCATGGGCACCAACGCGGTGACCCTCACCCCGAGGGGCCGCGACCGGCTGGTCGACCGCGAAGAGGGCGGGGTCGGCACCAAGGACCTGAACCGGATCCCCGCGCTGCCGGCGCTGTGCACCACCCCGGCACCGAACGACCCGCTCGCGGTCTTCGACCGGTTCTGGGAGGACTTCGCGGAGAACTACCCCTTCTTCGCGGCCAAGGGGATCGACTGGCGCACCGTCCGGGACGAGCAGCGGCGACGGATCACCCCGGCGACGACCACCGAGCAGTTGCAGGAGGTCTTCGTCGACATGCTCCGGCCGCTCGGTGACGCCCACACCGGGCTGGCCCGGATCGTCGACGGGCAGCCGACCGGGGTGTTCGGCGGGCGGCGGCCCGGCTCGACGGTCCGCACCAAGGAGCTGACCACCCGGGCCGGAGAGGCCGTCGCCGCCCAGCTCACCGGCCCCGAGCAGCTCTTCGCGGGCGGGAAGCTCGGCGTGGGCCGGCTTCCCGACGACGTCGGCTACCTGCGGGTGGGCAGCTTCGACGGCTACACCGACGGCGACTACCGCAGCCAGGTCGCCGAGCTGGACAAGGCGTTGGACGCCCTGCTCGCCGCCCCGGACGGGCTCACCGGCCTGGTGCTCGACGTCCGGCTGAACGGCGGCGGCTCGGACGCGCTCGGGCTGCACATCGCCGCCCGGCTCACCGACCGCCCGTACCTCGCCTACCGGAAGGTGGCGCGGAACGACCCGGCCGACCCGACGAAGTTCACCCGACCCGTGCCCGTCCCCGTGGAGCCCTCGGACGGCGAGCACTTCACCGGGCCGGTGGCCCTGCTCACCTCCTCGATCTCGGCGAGCGCGGCGGAGACCTTCACCCAGGCGCTGATGGGCCGCTCCCCGCACGTGACCCGGATCGGCGAGAACACCCAGGGCGTCTTCTCGGACGTCCTGATCAAGCCGCTCTCGCCGGACTTCGCGGTGGTCCTGCCGAACGAGGAGTACCTCACCCGCAGCGGCGGCACCTTCGACGGCCCGGGCATCGCGCCGGACCTCCGGACCCCGGTCTACAGCCCCGAGGAGCTGGCCGCGCTCAAGGACTCCGCCCTGAGCACGGCCCGCCGGGTGCTCGCCGAGGACGCCGGGAGTGACCGGCGGCGGTAAGCCCTACATCGGATCCACCGCCCTCAGTTCGCCGTCCAGCTCCAGCCACCTGGTCAGCCCCAGGCCGCGCAGGAACGGCAGGTCGTGGCTGACCACGATCAGCGCGCCCTGGTAGGCGGCCAGCGCCTGGGTGAGCTGGCGGACGCTGGCGAGGTCCAGGTTGTTGGTCGGCTCGTCGAGCAGCAGCAGCTGCGGCGGTGGGTCGGCCAGCAGCAGGGCGGCCAGCGTCGCCCGGAACCGCTCGCCGCCGGACAGCGTGCCGACCGGCTGCTCGGCCCGGGCGCCCCGGAACAGGAAGCGGGCGAGCCGGGCGCGGATCGCGTTGTCCCCGGCGGCGGGGGCGAACCGCTTGACGTTCTCCACGATGGTGAGTCCGTCGTCCAGCAAGTCGAGCCGCTGGGGAAGGTGGCGCAGCCCCTCCGGCGTGGTGATCTGCCCCTCCAGCGGGGAGAGTTCGCCCGCGATGGTGCGCAGCAGCGTGGTCTTGCCGGAGCCGTTGCGCCCGACCAGGGCGATCCGCTCGGGGCCGCGCAGGTCGAGGTCGACGGTGGCGCCGAAGGGCAGCCGGACCTTCTGCAGGGTGAGCACGGTGCGCCCGGCCGGCACCGCGGTGCGCGGCAGGTCGATCCGGATCTCGGCGTCGTCGCGCACCGCCTCCTCGGCGGCGGTCAGCCGCGCCTTGGCCTCCTCCAGGCGCTCGGCGTGCATGCCGGTGAGCCGGCCCGCCGTCTCCTGGCCCTTGCGTTTGAGCATCCCGGCGAAGATGTGCGGGTCGTTGCGGGTGACCGAGCGCTTCTTGCCGTAGCTGGCGCTGCGGTCCAGCCTGGTGCGGGCGTCGACCAAGTCCCGCTTCTGGCGCTGGACGTCGGCCTCGGCGTTGCGCAACAGCCGCTCGGCCGTCTCCTGCTGGGCCGCGAGGGTGCGCTCGTAGGCGTCGAAGTTGCCGCCGTACCAGGTGACCCCGCCGTCCCGGAGGTCGGCGATCTGGTCGACGTGCCGGAGCAGTTCGCGGTCGTGGCTGACGATCACCATGACGCCCTGCCAGCCCGCCACCGTCTCGTAGAGCCGCTCGCGGGCGGCCCGGTCGAGGTTGTTGGTGGGCTCGTCGAGCAGCAGCACGTCGGGGCGGCGCAGCAGCAGGGCGGCCAGCCGCAGCAACACGGCCTCGCCGCCGGAGAGTTCGCCGGTGGTGCGGTCGAGGCCGAGGCGCTGCAGGCCGAGCCGGTCGAGGGTGGCGCGGGCGCGCTCCTCGACGTCCCAGTCGTCGCCGAGGGCGTCGAAGTGCCGCTGGTCGGTGTCGCCCGACTCGATGGCGTGCAGGGCCTCGCGGGCGGCCCGGATGCCGAGCGCCTCGTCGACCCGCAGGTCGGTGTCGAGGGTGAGGCCCTGCGGCAGGTAGCCGAGTTCGCCCGCGACCCGGACGGTGCCGCCGGTGGGGGTGAGTTCGCCGGCGATCAGCCGCAGCAGGGTGGACTTGCCGGCCCCGTTGAGGCCGATCAGTCCGGTGCGGCCGGGGCCGACCGCGAGGTGGAAGCCGTCCAGGACGGTTTTGCCGTCGGGCCACTCGAACGCGAGCTCGGTGCAGAGGACGGCGGTGGTGGGTTGTGCCATGCAAGGCCTCCCGGGTGGTTGCTGAAGGGGTGATGAGCAACACGGGGAGACACCGCGGGTGCGGAACCGGGACGGCCGGAGGACAGGACGGCGCGAGGACGCGCCAGGGGGCCGTGACTGAGGTCGCACACTCGCACGCCACACGGCAGGGACGGCAACTGCGGCAGCAGCCAGGGCTGCGGCAGCGGGGCCTGCGTGGCGGGGGCGGTGTCCCGGGACCTCAGTAGAGCAACGGCCTTCTCCTTGTCTGGCGGATGACGCGAACCACGCTAGGAGCCCCGCCGGACGCGCGCAACCGATTAACGCGGCCACTCGCTCCGCCTGCTCCGGCCGCGGCCGAGCCGGGGACGAGCCGCGGCCGAACCGGGGCCGAGCCGGGGCCGAGCCGGGGCGAATTCGGTTACGGCAAAGGCCCCGTGCCGATCCGGTGCCGATCCGGTGACAGCCTCGTACCGGCCGGGGGCGCGTGTAAGGAGTTCCTTATCCGCATGGCAGACTCCTCACCTGCCATACCTGCGGCCCCTGGTGGCCGTACCCGAGGACCGGGCCGTATGGCGGAAGTCAAACAGGGGGATTTGAACTCATGTCACCGATATCCCGGCCGAGCCGTGCCGTCCTCGGCGCCTCCGTCGCCGCGCTGACCATGGTGGTCGCCACCGGCTGCGGTCCGGACAACAGCGACCCGGCCGGTGCCCAGACCGCCGCGCCGTCGGTCGCGGCCAGCGCCTCCGGGAAGCCGGGCGCGGCCCCGATCAAGCTGCCGACGATCGAAGAGCTGAAGACCTGGAAGCTCGAGGACTGGGACAAGTGGGCCCAGGCCAACGTGATCACCCCGGCGACCAAGGGCTACTGGACCCTGCAGAAGCTGCTCAACGCCAAGCCGAAGCCGCTGCCGCAGGCGCCGTCCCAGCCCACCGCGCAGCCGACCGCCCAGCCGACGAGCGCCGCCCCGGCCCCGGCCCAGCCCACCGCCGCCCAGCCGCCGACCGGCCCGGACCAGCTGCCCTCGGTGGTCGCCGCGAAGCCCGTGGCGCACCCGTTCCCGAAGAACATGCACGTCAACGGCAAGATCTTCTTCAAGGACGGCAACGACGACTACGTGTGCTCCGGCACCGTCGTCTCCGACCCGGCCAACCCGGGCAAGAGCAACCTGGTGTGGACCGCGAGCCACTGCCTGCACGGCGGCAAGGGCAACAAGTACTACACCGACATCACCTTCGCCCCGGCCTTCAACAGCAACGGCGTGCTGAGCAACGGCAACAAGGTGAAGTCCAAGCTCGACGACGCCGAGCCGTACGGCGAGTGGGGCGCGACCGCCGGCATGGTCTCCCCGCAGTGGACCCAGGAGGCCGACCCGGAGAAGGGCGGCCCGTGGAGCCAGTACGACTTCGGCATCATCAAGGTCGCCAACCCCGACCCGAACGGCAAGTCGCTGGAGGAGACCGTCGGCGGCTCCGTGCCGCTGTGGTTCAACGCCCCGCGCGACCAGATCGCCTCCGTCGCCAACTACGGCTTCCCGGAGGCCAAGCCCTTCGACGGTGTCGAGCTGGAGCACTGCGACGGCGGCAAGCCGGCCGCGAAGCCCGGTGACCCGAGCCGCCCGGCGATGCTGATGATCGGCTGCAACATGACCGGCGGCAGCAGCGGCGGCGGCTGGTACACCACCAAGGACGGCAAGCCGGCCCTGGTCAGCGACACCTCCGTCGGCAACGGCGCCAACACCTACGAGGCGGGCCCCTACCTGGAGGACGTCGCGGCGCACATGTTCGACTACTTCTCCAAGAAGGCCAAGTGAGGCGCTGAGGAGTGATCCCGGGGGCCGCGGCTGCGACAGCCGCGGCCCCCGGGCGTTTCCGGCCTGCGGCTCCCGGCGTCTCCGGCTCGGGACGGTCGGGCCTTCCCGGTCCGCGGCCCGCGGGTTTTTCCGGCTCGGGGCCCCCTCCTCCTACAATCGGCTCCATCATGAGCGCCACACTCGTAGTCAAGGACCTCGCCGCCGGCCACGGCGAACGCACCCTCTTCACCGGCCTGGACCTGGTCATCGCCCCCGGTGACGTGATCGGCCTGGTCGGCGTGAACGGCGCCGGCAAGTCGACCCTGCTGCGGCTGCTGGCCGGCCTGGACACCCCCGAGGGCGGGTCGCTGCGGCTCAGCCCGGCGAGCGCCAACGTCGGCCACCTGCCGCAGGAGCCGGAGCGGCGCGAGGGCGAGTCGGTGCGCGACTTCCTGGCCCGGCGCACCGGCGTGGCGGCCGCCCAGGCCGAGCTGGACGAGGCCACCGAGGGCCTGGTCGAGGGCCGCCCGGGCGCCGACGACGCCTACGCGACGAGCCTGGACCGCTGGCTGGACCTCGGCGGCGCCGACCTGGAGGAGCGGGCCGAGGAGGTGGCCGACTCGCTCGGCCTGAAGGTCTCCCTCGACCTGCCGATGACGGCGCTCTCCGGCGGCCAGGCCGCCCGTGCGGGCCTGGCCTCGCTGCTGCTCTCCCGCTACGACGTGTTCCTGCTGGACGAGCCCACCAACGACCTCGACCTGGACGGCCTGGAGCGGCTGGAGGCCTTCGTCAAGGGCCTGCGCACCGGCACCGTGCTGATCAGCCACGACCGCGAGTTCCTGGCCCGCACCGTCACCAAGGTGCTGGAGCTGGACCTGCACCAGCAGCAGGTCAACCTGTACGGCGGCGGCTACGAGGCGTACCTGGAGGAACGGGCGGTGGCCCGTCGGCACGCCCGCGAGGACTACGAGGAGTACGCCGACACCAAGTCCTCGCTGGAAGCCCGGGCCCAGATGCAGCGCAACTGGATGGAGCACGGCGTCCGCAACGCCCGCCGCAAGAGCGGCGACAACGACAAGAACGCCAAGGCGAAGCGCACCGAGTCCACCGAGAAGCAGGCCTCCAAGGCCCGGCAGACCCAGCGGATGATCGAGCGGCTGGACGTGGTCGAGGAGCCGCGCAAGGAGTGGGAGCTGCGGATGGAGATCGCCGCCGCGCCGCGCTCCGGCTCGGTGGTGGCCACCCTGCGCGCGGCCGTCGCCAAGCGCGGCGAGTTCGCCTTCGGCCCGGTGGACCTGCAGATCGACTGGGCGGACCGGGTCGCGATCACGGGAGCCAACGGCGCGGGCAAGTCCACCCTGCTGGCGGCCCTGCTCGGCCGGCTCGCACTCGACTCCGGCAACGCCGTGCTGGGCTCCGGCGTGGTGGTCGGCGAGGTGGACCAGGCGCGCGGGCTCTTCCTCGGCGGAGAGCCGCTGGCGGACGCCTTCGCGGCCGCCGTGCCGGAGCTCACCGAGGAGGAGGTGCGCACCCTGCTGGCCAAGTTCGGCCTCAAGGCGGTGCACGTGCTGCGCCCGGCGGGCACCCTCTCCCCCGGCGAGCGGACCCGGGCCGCGCTGGCGCTGCTGCAGGCGCGCGGGGTCAACCTGCTGGTGCTGGACGAGCCCACCAACCACCTGGACCTGCCGGCGATCGAGCAGCTGGAGGCCGCGCTCGGCTCGTACACCGGCACCCTGCTGCTGGTCACCCACGACCGGCGGATGCTGGACACGGTCTCGGTGAACCGGCGGATCGAGGTCCGGGACGGCCGGGTGCACGAGCTGTAGGCCCCGGCCGCCGGAACACCCACCGGCCCCGCGCGCGATCGGCCCCGCGCGCAATCCGCACCGAGCACGACCGGCACCGCGCACCACCGGCCGCTCCGGGAATTGGTCTCTACCTCTTCCCGGAGCGGCCGTCATGTGCTGTGCTGTCGCCCATGGTTGACAGCGCAGTGGCAGGGACGCCGTACCCGACCGTCCCGCTCACCCCGATGACGGTGCCGGCCCACCAGGCCGAGGCCCGCAGCAAGGCCTTCCACGACGTGATGGCGCAGCGCCGGACCGTCCGCGACTACTCCACCCGGCCGATCCCCGACGGGGTGGTCGAATGGGCCGTCCGCACCGCGAGCACCGCGCCCAGCGGGGCCCACGTCCAGCCCTGGCGCTTCGTGGTGGTCACCGACCCGGAGCGCAAGCGGCTGCTGCGCGAGGCCGCCGAGGCGGAGGAGCGGGAGTTCTACGGCCACCGGGCGTCCGAGGAGTGGCTGGCCGCACTGGCGCCGATCGGCACCGACTGGCACAAGCCGTTCCTGGAGGACGCGCCGGCCGTGATCGTGGTCTTCGAGGTGCACAAGGGCCCCGACTCGCCGCGCCCGTACTACACCAAGGAGTCGGTGGGGATCGCGGTCGGGCTGCTGCTGGCCTCGCTGCACCAGGCCGGGCTGGCCACGCTGACCCACACGCCGAGCCCGATGCGGTTCCTCAACGAGGTGTGCGGGCGCCCGGCGGAGGAGCGCGCCGCCTACGTGATCCCGGTCGGCTACCCGGCCGAGGGCGCGCGCGTGCCGGACCTGCGGCGCAAGGAGCTCGACGAGGTGATGGTCCGGCTCTGACGCGCCGGGGCGCGCCGCTCGCTCCCCCCGCCGACCGGCGGGCCCGGATGCGCCCCCGTCCGGATGTGGCAGGTCCTGGCCAAGGACATAATCGCCGCCATGAGCCCCGCACTGCCGCAGTCCTGCGAGCCCGTCCGGGCCGCACCCGAGGTGACCACCGGGCGGCCGCCCGAGCTGCTGCGGCTGCCCGGCGGCCTCTCGCTGCACCGCCGCCGCAGCGCCCACGCACCGGCGCTGAACCGGGCCGTCCGCGCCAACCTGGAGCACCTGCGGCCCTGGCTGGACTGGGCCGGCGAGGCCCCCACCAGGGCCCGGACCGCCGAGCTGACCCGGGCCGGCACCGCCGCCTGGGAGGCCGGGACGGACTTCATGTACCTCGCCGAGCTGGCCGAGGCCCCCGGCCGGGTGGTCGCCGCCCTCGGGCTGCACGGGCGGATCGGCCCGGGCGCGCTGGAGATCGGCTACTGGGTCGCGGCCCGGCACGTCGGCCGCGGCATCGCCACCGCCGCGGCCGGGGCGCTGACCGAGGCCGCGCTGGCGCTGCCCGGGATCGCCCGGGTGGAGATCCGCTGCGACCAGGCGAACGGCGCCAGCGCGGCCGTCCCGCGCAAGCTCGGCTACCGGCTGGACCGGGTCGCCGAGGCCGCCGTCCGGGCCCCGGGCGAGACCGGGCGGCAGCTGGTCTGGGTCATGGAGCGCTAGGAGCCTCCGGGACCGCTCAGTACCGCCCGCCCGCCGCGGCCGGCAGGGCGTCCAGCTCGGCCAGGTCGGCCGCCGAGAGCTCGAGCGCGGCCGCGCCCACGTTGTCCTCCAGGTAGCGCGGCGTCTTGGTGCCCGGGATCGGGAAGACGTACCGGCCCTGCGCCAGCGTCCAGGCCAGCGCGACCCGCGCGGGGGTGGTGCCGAGCCGCTCGGCGATCTCCCGGACCTTGGCGACCAGCGCCAGGTTCGCCTTCAGCGCGTCCTGCTGGAAGCGCGGCAGGTTGCGGCGGAAGTCGTCCTCGGGCAGCTCGTCGAAGGAGGAGATGCTGCCGGTCAGGAAGCCCCGGCCGAGCGGCGAGAAGGGGAGGAAGGCGATGCCCTGCTCCTCGGTGTACGGCAGCACCTCGGCCAGCACGTCCCGGGTCCACAGCGAGAGCTCGGACTGCACGGAGGCCACCGGGTGCACCGCCTGGGCCCGCCGGATCTCCTCGACGCCGACCTCGGAGAGCCCGATCCGACGGGCCTTGCCGGCCCGGACGACCTCGGCGAGCGCGCCCCAGGTCTCCTCGATCGGGACGGCCGGGTCGACCCGGTGCAGCTGGTAGAGGTCGACGTGGTCGGTGCCGAGCCGGCGCAGGCTGTCGTCGATCGAGCGGCGCACGTGCTCGGGGCTGCCGTCGCGGTCGTGCTGGCCCCCGCCGCCCGGGACGATGCCGACCTTGGTGGCGAGGAAGGCGCGCCCGCGGTGCGGGCCGGCCAGCGCGGCGCCGACCACCTCCTCGTTGCTGAACGGGCCGTAGACGTCGGCGGTGTCGATCAGGGTGACGCCGAGGTCCAGCGCCTGGTGGATCACCCGGACGGACTTCTCGTCGTCCCGGCTCCGAACGTCGTAGGCGTGGGTCATCCCCATGCAGCCGAGGCCGATGACGCCGACCTCGGGGCCGTCGGTGCCGAACGAGGCGCTGCGCATGACGGTGCTCCGATCTCTGGTGGCGGCCTGCCACGTTCCGGCCGGCCGCGTTCCGGCCTGCCGTGGTGCCGTGGTGCCGCAGTGGATCAACGCGTCCAGCTTCCCCCTTGGAGTGCACTCGAGGTCAAGTCTCCGACCCGGTACGGTCATCGGACCGCGGTGCGGCGCGAACGGGGCGCGCGGCTCCGGATTCACCACCGCGCTCCCGCACCCGGCCGTCGGCCCCGTGGTTCGTCCCCGGAGCGGTCCGCCCGGGCCCGGTGGACGTCCCCGCCGCCAAACCGGCGCGCGGGGGCCCGGCGGCGGGCGCACCGCACCACCGGGCGCCGCCGGTCCGGTCTTGGCACGGCTCGCCGCGACGGTCGACGCTCTGTCCGCGGCCGATCAACCCGGCCCGCCACCACGGAGGCGACCGAGGACGTCGCCCACCGTCGCCCACCTCGGGGAGGAACCCATGTCGCTCTCGCGCACCCGCGCCGCCGCGCTCGCCCTGGCCGTCACCGCCGCCACCGCCCTGGCCACCACCAGTCTCGCCGCCCCGGCCCAGGCGGCCGGCGGGAAGCGCACGTTCAGCCACTTCGACGACGGCAGCTTCGAGTCCCCCAAGGTCCCGGCGAACAGCTTCACCGAGCCGGTCGCCGGCCAGAGCATCGGCCCGTGGCAGGTCACCAGCGGCAGCGTCGACCTGATCGGCGCGGGCTTCTGGCAGGCCGCCGAGGGCGACCAGTCGGTGGACCTCAACGGTGCCGACAGCGGCACCATCGCCCAGACCTTCACCACGACCCCCGGCGCCACCTACTCGGTGAGCTACGCGCTGGCCGGCAACCCCGGCGGCGGGCCCGCCCTGCGGACCGGCCGGGTGCTGATCGACGGACAGGACTTCCAGGACTTCTCCTTCGACGTCACCGGCAAGACCCGCGCCGCCATGGGCTACGTCGGACGGCAGTTCAGCTTCGTCGCGTACAACTCCTCGACCACGCTGACCTTCGAGAGCACCGTGCGCGGCCCCTTCGGGCCGGTGCTCGACGACGTCCGGGTGAAGGAGTGCAAGTCCTGCTGCGGCGGCTGACCGACCGACCGCCGGGCCGTCCTTAAACCCTCCCTAAAACTGCCCTCGGAAGGCTTCCGGAAGCCGGGAAGTGCTTGACGTGCACAGCTGGTCTAGTCCAGTTTGATCCTCAGCACCGCGCTCCTCCCGCACCGGACCAGCCCCCATGCTGCCGCCCGCCCGCGTCTCCCCCCTTCGCGGCGCGGGCGGCCCCACGTCCCGAGAGGCACCCCCATGCCCAGCGCGCCCCAGCACGCCCCCACCCACCGCCGTCCCGCCGGCCGGACCAAACTGCTCAGCCTCGCCGCCGCCACCGTGCTCGCGGCCGGCGGCCTCGCCACCCTCGCCGGGAACGCCGGCGCGGCCGACGCCGACCTGCTCGCCAACGGCGGCTTCGAGAGCGGCACGCTCGACCCGTGGAGCTGTTCCGCCGGCACCGGCAGCATCGTCAACTCGGGCGCGCACAGCGGCAGCTACGCGCTCAAGGGCGCGGCGAGCGCGAGCGACACCGCCCAGTGCGGCCAGACCGTGAGCGTCCAGCCCAACACCACCTACACCCTCAGCGCCTGGGTGCAGGGCCAGTACGTCTACCTCGGCGCCACCGGCAGCGGCGTCACCGACCCCGCCGTGTGGACCCCCGGCGGCGCCAACTGGCAGCAGCTGTCGGCCAGTTTCACCACCGGGCCGAGCACCACCAGCGTCAACGTCTACCTGCACGGCTGGTACGGGCAGGGCGCCTACCTCGCCGACGACGTCACGCTCACCGGCCCCGGCGGCGGCGGCCCGACCACCCCGCCGACCGGCAGCCCGACCTCCACCCCCACCGGCGGCCCGACCACCCCGCCGCCGAACGTCGCCCTCCCCGTCGCCCCGTACATCGACATGGGCGCCTGGCCCACCCCGTCCATGCCCGACATGGCCAAGGCCGACGCCGTCAAGGGCTACACCATGGGCTTCGTCACCGGCGTCGGCTGCAAGGCCAGCTGGTTCAACGCCTATGACCCGCGCAGCGGTTGGGCCAAGGACCAGGTCGACGCGCTGCGCGCGGCCGGCGGCGACGTCAAGCTCTCCTTCGGCGGCGCCAGCGGCACCGAACTCGCCGCCGCCTGCACCTCGGTGGACTCGCTGTTCAACGAGTACGACGCGGTGGTCAACGCCTACAACCTGCGCTACGTCGACTACGACGTCGAGGGCGCGGCGATCGCCGACACCGCCTCCAACGACCGCCGCTCCGCCGCGCTCGCCAAGCTCCAGCAGGCCCACCCCGGCCTCAAGGTCTCGCTCACCCTGCCCGTCCTGCCCGAGGGCCTGACCAGCGAGGGCGTCGCCATCGTCAAGTCCGCCCGGGACGCCGGGGTCAACCTCGACCTGGTCAACATCATGGCGATGGACTACTACCGCTCCGGCAGCGACTACGGCAACGCCGCCGTCCAGGCCGCACAGGCGACCTTCGGCCAGCTCAAGTCGCTCTACCCGGCGAAGACCGACGCCCAGCTGTGGGCCATGGTCGGGGTCACCCCGATGATCGGCGAGAACGACGACCACCAGATCTACAACCAGGCCGCCGCCCAGCAGTTGGTGACCTTCGCCCAGCAGAACCACCTCGGCCTGCTCGCCTTCTGGGACGCCACCCGGGACGCCAACGCCTGCACCGGCGGCTCGCTGGCCAAGTGCACCAACATCCCGCAGCAGCCGTACGAGTTCGCGAAGATCTTCGGCCGGTACGCGGGCTGACGGTACGACGGTTCGGGGTGCCGGTGGGCCGGGGGGCCGCCGGCACCCCGAACCGTTCCCCGGTGTCCGAAACCCGCGCGTGGCGCCGACCGTTCGCCCGGGAACCTTCTAACATGCGGTGACGCCGACGACACCGTCGGTCACCGCCTCGTGTTTGGGAGCCCCCGTGCGCCACCGCCTGTTCCGCGTCGCCCTCGCCTCCGCCGCCGCCCTCGGCCTCGCCACCGCGACCGCCCCCGCCGTCCACGCGGACCCGGCCGCCCCCGCGGCCGCCCACTGCGCCAAGGGCCACCTCTGCCTCTTCGAGGGCCCGCACCAGACCGGCCGCATCCTGCTCGACGAGGACGCCCACATCACCAAGAGCGGCTTCCAGCTGCGCGAGCTGGACGACATCGAGCCGCCGATCCACCCGCTCTCCGCCGTCAACCCGCTCCCGGACGACTTCGGTTGCATCATCCGCCTCAACGACGAGCCCCACTTCGGCGGGGACGAGCAGGAGCTCGTCGGCATCGGCAGGCACGAGCTCGACGGCCGCCGGGTCGGCTCGCTCACCTCCGACTGCGGCTGAGGCCCCACGGAATAATTGGCATCTCATCCTCCCGGACCGTCAACTACAGTCCCTCCCACCTGTACGGAACGAGGGGGCGGACATGACGGTCCGGGACGACCACAAACAGCTGACCACCAACACCGCGACCAGCGAAGCCGCGTGCGCGGCAGGCCTCACCCCCGAGGAACTCAGCGCCTTCAGCCGCACCCTGGGCCGGCTGCGCGGCCTCCCCTCTCACGACCGCACCCGGCTGGTCGCCGAGCGCCAGCTCAGCTCCTTCGTGATGGAGAGCCGCAAGCGCCGCCGCCAGGAGACCAAGGACGCCGTCCGGCAGGCCGACGCCGAACTGCTCGCCGCCACCGCGACCGGCGCCCGGCAGCGCCGCGAGGACGCGCCGCTCGCCCCGGCGGGAGGGCCGGTCGGCGAACTGCTCGTCCCGCGCAAGTGCTACGTCTGCAAGCAGGCGTACCGCCGGGTCGACGGCTTCTACCACATGCTGTGCCCGGACTGCGCGGCCGACAACACCGCCCGCCGCGACCTCTCCACCGACCTGCGCGGGCGCCGGGCGCTGCTCACCGGCGGACGGGTGAAGATCGGCTTCCAGCTCGCACTGATGCTGCTCCGGGACGGCGCCGAGTTGATCGTCACCAGCCGCTTCCCGCAGGACACCGTCCGCCGCTTCCGCGCCGCCGAGGGCAGCGGGCAGTGGCTGGAGCGGCTGACCGTGGTCGGCATCGACCTCCGCGACCCGCGCCAAGTCCTCGGCCTGACCGAGCAGTTGCGCGCCGACGGCCGACCGCTGGACATCCTGGTCAACAACGCGGCCCAGACCCTGCGCCGACCGCCGGAGTCCTACGCCCTGCTGGCGGCGGGCGAGTCCACGCCCCTGCCGGGCGCCGACCGCCGGGCGATCACCCACGCCCCCGGGTTCCGGCCGACCGCCATCGCGGGCCAACTCCCGTCCGGGGCCGGGCCCCTGCTGGACCTCACCGACGAGGCCGGGCTGCTGCCCGACCTCGCGCCCGCCAACTCCTGGTCCGCCACGCTCGGTTCGCTCGACCCGGCGGAGCTGCTGGAGACCCAGCTGGTCAACTCCCTGACCCCGGCCCTGCTCTGCGACCGGCTGCTGCCACTGCTGCTCGCCTCGCCGCACCCCGCCCGCTACATCGTCAACGTCACGGCGGTGGAGGGCCGGTTCGCCGTCCGCAACAAGACCGCGCGCCACCCCCACACCAACATGGCCAAGGCCGCGCTCAACATGCTCACCCGCACCAGCGCCGCCGAACTCGCCCCGCAGGGCGTGCACATGTGCGCTGTCGACACCGGCTGGATCACCGACGAGAACCCGGCGCCCAAGAAGACCCGGATCGCCGCCCGGGGCTTCCGCACCCCGCTGGACATCGTGGACGGCGCGGCCCGGGTCTACGACCCGATCGTGCGGGGCGAGGCCGGGCACCCGGTGTCGGGGGTGTTCCTCAAGGACTACCGGGTCGCCGAGTGGTGACGTGGTGAGGTGGTGACGGCTCAGGTGTCGTAACAGCCGTCCCAGGGGGCGTGGAAGCCGAGGCCGTCAGGGCGGAGCTCCACCCAGGGGCCCTCGTCCTCCTCGTCGGCCTCGTCCTCGTCGGCCTCCTCGTCGTCGAGGACGAGGCCGAAGAGCACACCGTCGACCTCCACGGAGAACTGCGCGATCGCGATGTCCCCGTACGCGCGCCCGGGCAGGGCATCCAGCCACTCGTCCAGCAGCCGACGGGCCTCCGCCGCCGTGCCGACGGCCCGGATGCTCGACTCCAGGTGCCGGCCGTCCGGGTCGAAGCGGTGCAGCACGGCGTACGGCCGACCCTCGGCCCACACGGCCGAGGCGAGGAACTGGCCGCCCTGCCAGCGGCCGATGGTGTCCGTGCGCCAGTCCGGCTCGTGCCGGATCGGGATCAGTGCGGGTACGTTCATGTTCGAACCCTAGGCCCGACCTGCGGAGTCGGCCCGGCCGGGGTACTCCCCCGGCCGGGCCGGGCCGTCATGCGGTGATCAGCGGCCGGTCGGCAGGTTGGCCCCGCCGGTGCAGTCGAACACCACGCCGGTGACGAAGGTGTTGGCGGCGAGCATGTGGATCGCCCGGGCGACGTCCTCGGGGCGGCCGACCCGGCCGACCGGGGTGGTGGCGGCCAGTCCGTCGAAGAGGGCGGTGCGCTGCTCGGCGGGGACGCGGTCCCACCACGGGGTGTCGATGACGCCGGGCGAGACGGCGTTGACCCGCAGCGGGGCGAGCTCGACGGCCAGCGGCGGGACCATCGCCTCCAGGGCGCCGTTGATAGCGGCCAGTCCGGCGGTGCCGGGGATGGCGGCGCGGGCCGAGGCGGCGGTGATCAGGGTGATCGAGCCGTCCTCGCGCAGGTGGGGCAGGGCCGCCTGCACGACCTGGACCTGGGGCCAGAACTTGGCGTTGAAACCGGTGGCGAGGTCGGCCAGGTCGAGCTGGGCGAACGGGCCGCTGCCGGCCGCGCCGCTGACCGCGACCACCAGGTGGTCGACGGTGCCGAGTCCGGCGAAGAAGTCCGCGACGGCGGCCGGGTCGGTCGCGTCCACCGGGTGGCCGGTGGTCTTGCCGCCGATCTGGGCGACGGCGGCGTCCAGCCGCTCGCGGTCGCGGCCGGTGACCACGACCTCGGCGCCGTCGGCCGCGAAGGCGGTGGCGCTCGCCTCGCCGATGCCCGAGCTGCCGCCCATCACGACGACGCGCTGTCCGGCGAAGAGGTTCGTTGCAGTGCTCATGGTTCTGGCCCTTCCGGCTCGTTCAGGAACTTATCGAGACCCATGGTTCCGGTAATGATGTTTGTCGAGACTGCTAGTCTTGTCAAGTGGGAGCAGAAAGACCGGGGGCAGGAAGAAAGGGACCTCACCCATGAACGAGACCGACCCCCGGGCCGCCCGGCCGCACACCGGCCGCCGCCGCAACGAGGAGGCCCACCGGGCGATCCTGGACGCGGCACTGCAGCTGCTCGCCGAATCCGACGGCACGCCCGTCACCATCGACGCCATCGCCCGCGCGGCCGGCGTCGGCAAGCAGACCGTCTACCGCTGGTGGCCCTCCAAGGGCGCCGTCCTACTGAACGCCCTCACCGACCGCGCCGACCAGGACGTCGCCGACCACCCGGACACCGGCGCCCTGCGCACCGACCTGCGCGCCTTCATCGGGACCACCTTCGACGCCGCCCAGCAGAGCACCACCGCTTCCGCGCTGCGCACCCTCGTCCGCGAGGCCGCCCGCGACCCGCACCTGGCCGAGCTGATGCAGACCTTCACCGCCACCCGGCGCGGCGCGCTGCACGAGCTCCTCGCCCGCGGCCGCGAGCGCGGCGAACTGGCCGGCGACGCCGACCTGGACCTGATCGTGGACCAGGTCTACGGGGTGTTCTGGTACCGCTTCCTGCTCGGCCACGGCCCACTGGACGCGGCCGCCGCCGACCGCCTCGCCGACACCCTGGTCACCGGCAACGACTGACCGGCAACGACAGTCCGACGGCGACGGACCGGCGACGACGGACCGGGCGCGCCCTACCCGGGTGCGCCCCGGCGCCGGACCAGCGGCAGGTACACCTCGTCGACGATCTCCACCAGCACGTCGTCGGGCGCGCTCGGCACGCCCCGGACGACGAACTCGTTGCGCAGCAGCACCACCGCCACCGTCGCCACCCGGGGGTGCAGCACCTCCGGCGCCGCCTCGCCGCGGGCGACGGCCCGGCCGAGCACGGTGAGCCAGGGCGCGGCCGCGGCGTCGCCGGACTGGTCCTGCAGCTGCGCCAGGACCTCGCCCGCACCGCCCGCGGCGGCCAGCAGGTCGCGCAGCACGCCGCCGAGCGGGGAGCTCCAGTGCCGGTTCGCCTGGCGCAGCAACTCCAGTGCGTCGCCCCGCAGTTCACCGGTGTCGGGGAGCGGCGCGGCCTTGGCGAGCTGCTTGTAGCCGGCGATGCCCAGGGCGAGGCGGTTCGGCCAGCGCCGGTAGATGGCGTTCTTGTTGGTGCCCGCGCGGGCGGCGACCCGGTCCATGGTCAGCCCGGCGTACCCGGACTCGGTGAGCTCCGCGACCGCGGCCGCCAGGATCGCCTCCTCCAGCGCCGCCCCGCGCCGCCGCGTCTGCCCGGCCATGCTCCCGCTCCGCCCTCGCTGCCGCCCGTACCGCCCCCATGCTTACTTGCCATCCCACCCCGAGGGCAACTACGGTACTTGCCGTACCGTAAGTTTCCGATCCTCCACGAAGGCAGGAGACCATGCGCGCCAAGGGAATAAGCTACGACACCGGGTTCATCAGGAACGGATCGTACTCTCGCAAGCTGTTCGACCCGGAGGTCGTCGAGCGCGAGCTGCGGATCATCCGCGACGAGCTGCACTGCACCGCCGTCCGGATCATGGGCGGCGACCCGGACCGGATCGAGCTCGCCGCCGGGTACGCCGCCGCGCTCGGGCTGGAGGTCTGGTTCTCCCCGTACCCGCTGGAGCTGACCACCGAGGAGATGCTGCGGCTGTTCGCCGACTGCGCCGAGCGCGCGGAGCGGCTGCGGCGGAGCGGGGCCGAGGTGGTGTTCGTGGCCGGCGCCGAACTGAGCCTGATGAACCCGGGCTTCCTGCCCGGCGACACCACGGACGAGCGGGTCGCGCTGCTCGCCCGGCCGGAGGAGGTGCGGAAGCACCTCGGGGCGGTCAGCGGCAAGGTCAACGCCTTCCTCGGCGAGGCGGTGGCCACCGTCCGCGCGCGCTTCGACGGGCCGCTCACCTACGCCGCCGTCCCGCTGGAGCGGGTCGACTGGACGCCCTTCGACCGGATCTCCCTGGACCTGTACCGCTCCGCCGAGATCGCCGACCGCTTCGCCGACGGCGTCCGCGACCTGACCACCCAGGGCAAGCCGGTCGCCATCACCGAGTTCGGCTCCGCCACCTACCGGGGCGCGGGCGACCGGGGCGCGCTCGGCCTGGAGATCGTCGAGTACGACGCCGACGGCCCGGTGCGCCTCGACGGCGGGTACGAGCGCGACGAGCCCGCCCAGGCCGGGTACGTCCGCGAGCTGCTGGCGGCCTTCGACGCGGGCGGGATCGACGCCGCCTTCGTGTTCACCTTCGCGCTGTACGACTTCGTCCACCGCCCGGACGGCGATCCGCGCGAGGACCTCGACCTGGCCAGTTACGGCATCGTCAAGGTGTACGAGGACCGCCCGGGCGACGCGTTCCCCGGCCTGCCCTGGGAGCCGAAGGAGGCCTTCAGCACGGTCGGCGAATACTACCGGACGCACTGACGTACCTGACTCATTGACGCGCTGACGCACGCGTGCCTGCGCGGGAAGTCGGCCGGTCCGACTTCCCGCGCGGGCGCTGATGCAGGCGCCGTCAGGGCGTTCAAGCGGTGCGACGGCGGTAGTAGGCGACGCCGAGGGCGATGGTGATCGGCCCCCAGAGCGCGGCCGGGCTGACGCAGACCCGGCACAGCGCCTCCCACCAGCCGTTGCTGAACCCGACCTCGTCGAACACCCCGGCCCAGGCCAGCGGTTGGAGGCCGAAGAGCCCGAACAGCACCAGCCCGCCCAGCACCGTCGCGATGAGCGGCCCGAGCGGCGGCACCCGGCGCCCCCGCAGGAACGGCACCCAGCGCGGGAACACCTCGCCCCAGCCGCTGACCAGGCCCAGGGTGAGCAGCGCCAGCGCCTCGGTGATCAGGCTCAGCCCGAACACGTACGGAGTGGCCCACCAGACGTAGGGGCCGGCGGCCGGATCCACGGTGCCCATCCGGAAGTCGAAGGCGAACGGCAGCCGCCACAGGCAGTGCGGCAGCAGGATCAACGGGAGGGCCCTGGCCAGGCGCAAGGCCCAACGGGGGACGGGGCGTTCGGTGTCACCGACGGGGATGTTCTTCAGCATGGGTCCACCCTCGCCCCGGCCGCCCCGCCGCCACCTCGACCGCGCGGCCGAACCCCCTCCCCCGGCAGGGCGATCTACGCATGCGCCAGAAGGCTGACGTACCCCCGCTCCGGGCGCTCCGGCCGGGCCTGTTCCAGCCGGGTGGTGACGGTGAACCCCGCCCCGCCCAGCAGCGCGACCAGGCGTCCGGCCGGGACGAGGTGGGAGGCCCAGGACACCGGGTGCCCGTACGCCGAACTCGGCCGGGACTCCTCGTCGCCGGTGTGCCCGCCCAGCAGCAGGTGCCCGCCGGGGGCGAGCACCCGGTGGAACTCCGCGAACAGCGCGGGCAGTTCGGACTCCGGGGTGTGGTGGACGGAGTACCAGGCGAGGATGCCGCCGAGGCTGCCGTCGGCGGCGTCCAGGGCGGCCATCGGGCCGACGGCGAAGCGCAGTCGGGGGTACGCCCGGCGGGCGAGGGCGATCATCCCGCCCGACACGTCGACGCCGTGGGCGGAGAGCCCCAGCCCGTTCAGGTACGCGGTCACCCGCCCCGGTCCGCAGCCGAGGTCGGCGACCTCGGCGCCGCCCGCTTCCCGGACCAGCTCGGCGAAGGCGGCGAGCATCGCGCGCGAGAGCGGGTCCATGCCCTCGGGCGGGACGACGCGGCGGAGGTAGTCGGCCGCGACGGTGTCGTAGGACTCGCGGACGGCGGTGAGGTGGGCGGGTTCGGTCATCGCGTCACACTAGCCATCGCGTCACACTATTCGGCCTTCGCGGCCTTGGCGGCCCTGGCGGCGCGCTCGGCGAAGACCTTCTCGCGGCGGTCGGCGGTCTGCTTCATCATCCGCTTGCGGTCGCGGGCGGAGAGCCGGTCGAGGTAGAGGCCCCCGTTCAGGTGGTCGGTCTCGTGCTGGAGGCAGCGGGCGAAGTAGCCGGTGCCCTCGATCGTCACGGGTTCGCCGTGCTGGTCGACGCCGTGCACCACGGCGCGGGCGGGGCGGGCGAGGCGGGTGTTGGCGCCGGGTACGGACAGGCAGCCCTCGACGTCCTCGATCAGCCGGCGGCCGGGCTCCTGGTCCTCGACCACCGGGTTGAGCACGTGTCCGACGTGCCGGACGCCGTCCTCGTCCGTGCAGTCGTAGACGAACAGCCGCAGGTCCACGTCCACCTGGTTGGCGGCGAGGCCGCAGCCGTCGGCGACGTACATGGTGGCGAACATGTCGTCGACGAGCCGGGCCAGTTCCGGGCTGCCGAAGTCCTCCTCGCCGGCCGTGCGGCAGGTGCGGCCGAGGATCGCCTCCCCCACCTCGGTGATCCGCAGGACGGTCGGACGCTCGCGCAGCTCGGACACGGGTGCTCCCCTTCGATGGACTCGTTCATGGACTCGTTCGATGGACTTGCTGTCAGCTTTGCAAAGTAGCAGACTTTGCAAAGTGACCGAAGACCTCGTCAGATCCGGTGCCCTCCCCCAGCACGCCGTGCGCACCGCCCTGCTGGAACTGCTCGCCGAGCTCGGCACCCTCACCTCCACCGAGGCGGCCGCCCGACTCGGCCTCAGCTCCGGTCTGTGCTCCTTCCACCTGCGGCAGCTCGCCCGCTACGGGCTGATCGAGGAGGCCCCGGCCGTCGACGGCCGGGCCCGCCCCTGGTGCCTCCCCCGGACCGGAACCCAGGCCGAACCGCCCGTCCAGGAGGACGAGTTCAGCGAACTGGCCCGGGGCCTGGAGGACGAGAGCCACCGGCGCTGGCTCGCCCACCGCACCCAGGCCCCCGCCGAGTGGCAGCAGGACGAGGCGTTCAGCGCCGTCGTCCACCTGACCCCGGCCGAACTGGCCGCCGTCGGCGCGGAGGTGCGCGGGATCCTCGCCCGCTACCGCGACCGCGAGGCCGACCCGGCCGCCCGGCCCGCCGGGGCCCGCCCGGTCGCCGCCGTCACCCGGCTCTTCCCCCTGCTGGAAGGGCACTGAGACCGCCGGGCCGACACCAGAACCGGACGGACGTTCGGTGCGTCCGTTTGAGGCGTGATCAGTGCGGTACTCGGCGGGATGCCGATGTTCTGGCCCGGACTGCTGCTCTCGCTGGTACCGGCGGCGCTGCTGAACCGGCAGGTGGGGCGGCTGCTCCGGGCCCATTGGGTGGTGGGCTTCCTGCTGCTGCTCGGCCTCGGCGGGGTCGTCGTGGCGACGCTGCTGCCGGAGGCGTTCCGGCTGTCTGCGGACGCCGTGCGGCACTGCACCGTCGAGGGGGCGCGGCCCCGTTCGCCGCACCAGCTCCTGCACGTGCGGCACATCGAGCTCAAGCTGGCGACCTACGCCCCGGTCGGCTTCGCGGCCGCCCTGGCCGGGACCAGGCGGCGGGCGGTGGTGGCGCTGCTGGGCGCGGCGGTGCTGCCGTTCGCGGTGTCGGCGGTGCAGTACGCGGTGCCGTCGATCGGGCGGGCCTGCGACGTGCAGGACGTCTGGGACGGCGTGCAGGGGGTCGTCCTGGGGGCGGCGGTGGGGCTGGCGCTGGGGCCGGTGGTCCGGCGGGTGGCCCGGGCGCGCACCGCGGGCTGAGCGCCGTCACTGGACGACCAGGTACCGCTGCTCGCTCCCCCCGCTGACGCAGCCCCCGCCGGTGGCCGGCCCGCCCGTGCAGTCGCCCGGCCCCGAGGTGAAGACGGTCCAGATGTACACGCCGGGCAGCTTCGGCGTGTACGTGATGCTCTGCGCGGTCTGCCAGGGCCGGTGGTCCCAGTCGGTGGCGCCCGGCGTCAGGATGTTCACCGTGGAGGTGGTGCCGGCGGTCGCCCAGTCGAACTCGACCGGCTTGCCCACCGGGACCACCTGCTGGTCCTTCGGGAAGACCGGGATGGGGGCCGAGGGGGCGGACTTGACCGGGTTGGTGGTCGCCTGGTCCTGCTCCGTCTGCACGTTGAGGTAGCGGGTGGCGCTCCAGCCGCTGCCGATGCTGCCGCTGGAGGCGTTGGCGCCGACCACGGCCCACTGGTACACGCCCGCCTCGGTCGGCTTGAAGGTGCAGTCGGCGGAGGTGAGCCAGCCGGAGGCCTGCCAGGGCTGGGTGCCGTGCCGGGTGAAGACCTTGGTCACCGCGCCGGCCTTGTCCCAGCTGAGCACCAGCGAGCGGCCCAGCGTCAGGGTGTCCCGGTCGGCCGGGGTGAGCAGTCCGGAGGCGTGCGGGGTGCCGTTCGGCACCGCGGCGGGCGGGCCCTGGTTGGCGCTCGCGTCGCCCCCGGGACCGCCCGAACCCCCCGAGCCTCCCGAGCCCCCGGAGGCGCCGCTGGATCCGCCGGTCACGCAGTCCGGCGGGCCGCCGTCGTCCTTGGCGACCACGAAGCCGCCGTTGTCCAGCCCGCTGCCGCCGCCCTTGTCGTGCTGCAGGTACACCGGCACCAGCACCGCGGCCGCGATCAGCGCCAGCGCGCTCGGCAGCACGATCCGCAGCCGCCGCGCCCGGCGCCGCCGGGCCGCCGCCTCCGAGGGCTCGGTGCGCGCCCAGCCGCCGGCGCCGTACGGGTCCGCGCCCAGCAGGGTCGGCACCCGGGTGGACGGCACCCGCCCGGGCGGCGCCGACCCGGGGCCCGGGCCGGGCGCGACCAGCGGCGCCTCCGGGACGGCGGGCCGCACCCGCAGCGCCTCCGGCAGCCAGGAGCCGGTCGGCCCGTCGTACCCGGGCGGCCCGAGCCGCTCCACCAACTGGGCGGGGGTGGGCCGGTCCTCGGGGCGGCGGGACAGACAGGCGGCGACCAGCGGGCGCAGCGCCTCGGGCACCTCGCTGAGGTCGGGCTCGGTGTGCAGGATCCGGTAGAGCAGCACCTGCGGGTCGCCGCCGTGCCCGTACGGGGCGCCGCCGGCGGCGTGGCAGAGCACCCGGCCGAGGCTGAACAGGTCGCAGGCGGGGCTGAGCGGCTCGCCCGCGATCTGTTCGGGGGCCATGTAGCCGGGGGTGCCGATGACGGTCTGGGTACGGGTGATCGAGGCGCCGTCGAGGGCGCGGGCGATGCCGAAGTCGATGACCCGCGGGCCGTCGTCGCTGAGCAGGACGTTGGAGGGCTTGAGGTCGCGGTGGACCAGCCCGACCGCGTGGATCGCCGCCAGGGCCTCGGCCAGCCCGGCGCCGAGCACCCGTAGGACGGGTTCGGGCAGCGGGCCGTGGGCGGCGACGGCCGCCTCCAGGGACGGGCCGGGGATGTAGGCGGTGACCAGCCAGGGCGGGTCGCCGTCCGGGTCGGCGTCGACCACCTGGGCGGTGTGGAAGCCGCCGACCCGCCGGGCGGCCTCCATCTCGTGGGTGAAGCGGAGCCGGAAGCGGGGGTCGGTGGCGAGGTCCCAGTGCACGCACTTGACCGCGACCAGCCGCCCGCCGGGCGAGCGCCCGAGGTACACGACCCCCATCCCACCGCTGCCGAGCCGGGCCAGCAGCCGGTAGCGGCCGCCGACCGTCGTCGGGTCGGTGGGTCTCAACGCCTCCACGTCCACCCCCGGCGTGCGCGTTCCACGTTCCACGGTCCGTGGGGCCGACGGCAGTTGAGTACACGTCAGTTGCTCGGCCCCGCACGGGGAATCATCTCAGCAGCACGCCTGCGGGGCCAGATCACGAAGGCAAAGAGATGGCCCCGCCCCCGCCGCAGGGCCCGCAGAACCCGCGGGACCCGCGGGACCCGCAGGACCTCAGTGCGGGATCGAGGAGATCAGCTCGTGCGCCCCCTGCCGCTTGAGCGCCAGGGCGACGGAGGTGCCGAGGTCCTCCGGGCTGAGCACGCCGGCCCACTCGTGGGCGTCCAGCACCCGCTTGCCGTCCGGGGTGAAGACCCGGCCGCGCAGCGAGAGCCGCCCGTCCGCCTCGGCCCGGGCGAAGCCGGAGATCGGGCTGTTGCAGTGGCCCTGCAGCACGTGCAGGAACATCCGCTCGGCCGCCGCCTCGCGCCAGGTGTCGTGGTGGCCGAGCCCGGTGACCGCCTCGATGGTCGCCGCGTCGTCCTCGCGGCACTGCAGCACGAGGATCCCGGCGCCGATCGGCGGGCACATCTCCTCGATCGGGAGGACCTCGGTGATCCGGGCCCGCTCGCCGATCCGCTCCAGCCCGGAGACGGCGAGCAGCAGCGCGTCGACGTCCCCGGCGGCCAGCTTGGCGAGCCGGCTGTTGGCGTTGCCGCGGATCGGCACGCACTCCAGGTGCGGGTGGGAGGCGGCGAGTTGGGCGATCCGGCGGACGGAGGAGGTGCCGATCCGGGTGCCGGGCGGGAGTTCGGCCAGGGTCAGGCCACCGGGGTGGACGAGCGCGTCGCGGATGTCGTCGCGGCGCAGGTAGGCGGCGAAGACGGTACCGGCGGGCAGCGGGCGGTCGGCGGGCACGTCCTTGAGGCAGTGCACGGCGACGTCGGCCTCCCCGGCGAGCAGCGCGGCGTCCACCTCCTTGGTGAACGCGCCCTTGCCGCCGAGGGCGGCGAGGTCCCCGGTCCAGCGGTCGCCCGAGGTGGTGACCGGCACCACCTCGGTGCGCAACCCCGGGTTCAGTGCGGCGAGTTCGGCGCGGACCCGGTCGACCTGGGCGAGCGCCATGGGCGAGGAGCGGGACACGATGCGGATCAGCTCAGCGGTGGCCATGGCGCGATGATAGGCGCTCGAACACCCTCGGCTGACCTCACGTCAGCTGCTCGGCGTAGCGGCGGAGCGCCACCGTCGGCTGGACGTCCGCCGCGTCCCACCCGGGACTTCACTCGTTGTGCAGCACCTCGGCGATCGGCAGCCGGGCCGCCGAGCGGGCCGGGACGAGCGCGCCGAGGACGGCGATCGCCACGCCCGCGAGGGCGAGGGCGGTGAGCAGCGGGACGCCCCAGACGTCGATCATGCCGTCCGTGAAGTGGATGATCCGGACGTGCTCCACGATCAGCCGGTGCACCAGGATCCCGAGCGGGATGCCGATGATCCCGCTGGCCACGCCCTGCCAGGCCACCGAGGTGACGGTCATCGCGACGACCTGCCGGGGCGTCATCCCGATCGACTTCAGCATCCCGAGGTCGCGGCGGCGCTCCCGGATGGTGAGCAGCAGGGTATTGAAGACGCCGAGCGCGGCGACCACCGACAACAGGACGGTGAAGACCGTGCTGAAGGTCTTGATCGCGACGATCGGTCCCACCGAGCCCGGCGTGACCACCGAGGTGGACAGGCTGGGGTCGGCGGCGTTGACCGCGTCCTGGTAGGCCTTGACGTCGGCGCCGGCGGCGAGCCGTACGTCGTACTCGACCACGTGCGGGTCGGGGGTGAGCAGCGCCCGGGTGGCGGCGTTGGAGGTGATCGCGTTGGCGTTGCCCTCGACCTCCAGGCCGACCAGGGTGACGGTGGCCTGCTTCCCGTCCAGCAGCAGGGTGACCTTGTCGCCGAGCTTGAGGCCGTGCTGGTCCAGGAAGGCCGGCCCGGCCTCGATCTCGCCCAACCCGCTGGCCGGGCGGCCCTCGACCACGTTCAGCCGCCGGTGGTCGACCATGGCGTCGCCGCCGTAGAAGTTGGCGAAGACCAGCTGGGGCTGGCCCACCAGGCCGACCCGGACCAGGCCGCGGACCGAGACCTGGTCGGCGCCGGGGGTGGCGTGCAGCATCGCCTCGGTCTGCTCCTGGGTCAGCCGGGGCGCGATCTTGTTCTCCGAGAAGGCGCTGGTCAGCACGTCGATGTGGGTCTTGCCGTCCGGCGCGGCCATGGACCTGGCCAGGGTGCTGCTCACCCCGGTGGTCACGGTCACGGTGACGACGCCGAGCACGATCGCCGCCATGGTCAACGCGGTGCGGGCCGGGCGGGCGAAGGGCTGGCCGAGGCCGAGGCTGACGGCGCGCGGCAGCCGGGTGCCGCCCAGCCAACGCTGGACCTTGAGGCCGCGCCCGGTGCGCGGCGCGCTGCCGGCCGAGATGGCCTGGGCGGCGGAGAGCCGGTGGGCCCGCGAGGCCGGGACGAGCGCGGCGAGGGCGACCAGCAGCGGGACGCTGACCAGGGTGGCGACGGGCAGC
Source organism: Kitasatospora sp. NPDC058162 (assembly GCF_042884005.1). Taxonomy (NCBI): domain Bacteria; kingdom Bacillati; phylum Actinomycetota; class Actinomycetes; order Kitasatosporales; family Streptomycetaceae; genus Kitasatospora; species Kitasatospora sp. NPDC058162. Next base: position 97,380 of record NZ_JBHVUS010000020.1, on the reverse strand, counting down.
CAGCCGGCCGGCTCGATCACGGCGGTGCCGGTCGCGATGCCGTTGAACGCGGTCTGGAGGATCGGGTACGCGGCCACCCAGCCGGCCGCCGTGCCGAGGACGGTGCCGACGACGGCGGGCACCGAGACCATGGTCAGGTAGACCGTGACCACCTGGCGCGGGGTGAAGCCGATCGACTTGAGCACCCCGATGTGCCGGTAGCCAGCGACCACCGCGCCGCTCACCACGTTGCCGACGATCAGCGCGGCGACGATCAGGCCGAGCACGCCGAAGACCGTCATCAGCGGCAGGAAGGCGTCGGCGCCCGCCGAGAAGGCCTGCTTGAGCACCAGGTAGGACTGCCCGCTGGCGACGGCGTCCTTGGGCAGGCCCTCGGTGGCGCCGGCGAACGAGGCGGTGAGCTGCTGCTCGGTGCCCGCGTCGGTGAAGCGGTAGAGCATCTGCCGCCCGGTGGGGTGCAGGGCGGCCGCCTGCTCGGGGGTGACCCAGCCGCCGGAGGACTGGCTCATGTCGGTGGCGAAGCCGACGATGGTGAGCTTCAGCCCGGTGCTGGTGGTGATCGGCGTGCCGAGGAACTTCGCCGACCCGCCGCCCGGGGTGTCGATGACCACCTCGCCGGGTGCGGTGGCCCAGCGGCCGGTCAGCACCTCCACCCGGTCCACCGGCGCGGCCGCCGGGTCGGGCCGGCCGACCAGGGTCAGCGGGCCCGGCGCGTGGCCGACCCAGTCGGTGGGGATGGTCACCACGGCCTGGTCGAAGGGCCCGGCCGCCGCCTCGACACCCGGCCGGTGGGCGGTGGCGGCCAGTTGCTCCGCCGAGGCCTTGGCCGGGTCGAAGAGGGCGCTGACGTGCGCGCCGCGCTCGCCCTCGAAGGCGGCGTCGAACGGGGCCCGGGCGGCGCTGATCACGGCCAGCGCGAGCAGCACCGTCGCGGTGGAGCAGAAGACGACCAGGCCGATCACGATGGTCTGCACCCGGCGGCGCTTCACGGCCGCCCGGGAGGCCCGCCACACCGCACCACTCATGCGTCCACCTCGCTGCGCTCGGCGGCCGCTTCGCGGAACCCGCACCTCTTGATGATTCGCTCGCTCATGACGAGACTCATGACTGGCTCTCCAGCATCCGCTCGCGCGCCACCTTGCCGTCCGCGACCTCGACCAGCCGACTGGCGCAGCGGGTGGCCAGGTTGGGGTCGTGGGTGACGATCAGCAGGGTCTGCCCGATCTGGTTGAGGTCGATCAGCAGGTCCATCACCTGCTCGCCGGAGCGGCTGTCCAGGGCGCCGGTCGGCTCGTCGGCGAGCAGCAGCGCCGGACGGTTCATCAGGGCGCGGGCCACCGCGACGCGCTGGCGCTCGCCGCCGCTGAGGGTGGCCGGGTAGACGTCCTTGCGGTGCGCGACGCCGAGTTCGTCCAGCAGCTCGAGCGCCCGGCGGCGCGCCTGCTTGGCGCTGGTGCCGGTGAGTTGGGCGGCCAGGGCGACGTTGTCGAGGGCCGGCAGGTCGTCGATCAGGTTGAAGAACTGGAAGATCATGCCGATGTTGCGGCGGCGGAAGAGGGCCAGGCCGTTCTCGTTCAGTCCGCCGAGGTCCTGCCCCTGCACCCGGACGGTGCCGGAGCTGGGCCGGTCCAGCCCGGCCACCATGTTCAGCAGGGTGGACTTGCCGCACCCCGAGGGGCCCATCACGGCGACCGCCTCACCCGCGCGGATCCGCAGGTCGACACCGTCGAGCGCCTTGGCGTCGCCGAACTCCTTGTGCACCCCGGACAGCTCGACGACGAACGGCGCTTCGTCGTGGCGGGTGGTCCCGTCGTGGTCGTTGCTCATGGTCGATGACGGTAGGGGCGGCGGCCCGGGCCGGACGTCCCACCCCGGGTGTAACCGCAGGTGGCCGTAGTACCCGGGATGTACGGGAGCGGCACCCCCGGATGACGTGGATCATGAACCGACCTGGGAGGCTTGCCCTCGTGTGGGGAACGGGGACGGACTGGATAGCGGTCGCGACGGCGGCCACCGCCTGCGCGGTCGCCGGTTGGCTGGGCGTCGCGCTGGTACGGGCGCGCCGGCGCTACCGGGAGGCCATCGGCGAGCGCGGCTGGCTGCTGGAGCGCGAGCGGGAGAGCGCCGCGAGCGCCGCCGTGGACGCCGAACGGGTGCGGATCGCGGCCGAGTTGCACGACATCGTCAGCCACAACGTGAGCCTGATGGTGGTGCAGGCCGGGGCCGCCCGCGAGGTGCTGGCCACCATGCCGGAGGAGGCGGCGGCCGCGATGGGCGCGGTCGAGGCGGCCGGGCGGGACGCGATGACGGAGCTGCGGCACCTGCTGGGCCTGCTCGCCCCGGCCGCGGACGGCAGCGAGGAGCCGTCGCAGCCGGACGGCTTCGCGCCGCAGCCGAGCCTGAGCCGACTGAGCCCGCTGATCGACCGGTTCGCCTTCGCCGGACTGCCGGTGGAGGTGCGGGTCTCCGGCGAGCCGCGGCCGCTGCCCGGCGGCATCGACGTGACGGCCTACCGGATCGTCCAGGAGGCGCTGACCAACGCACTCAAGCACGGGGACGGGGTGACGGCGGAGGTGACGGTGCGGTACGCGGACCACTACCTGCGGGTGGAGGTGCTGAACAGCGGCCCGAGCGTGCTCTCCGGCGCGCCCGCGCCGGCCCCCCGGCAGGCCGACGGCGCCGGGCGCGGGCTGCTCGGCCTGCGCGAGCGGGTCGCGGTGTACGGCGGGGACCTCGACGCCCGGCGCCGGATCGGCGGCGGCTACCGGGTCCGCGCCCGCATCCCGCTGGACCGACCCGTGAACGCCCTGGACCGGCCGTGAACTCCCTGGAGGGGACCGTGGAACCCGATGAGCAGCGCCGCCCCCGGGTGGTGATCGCCGACGACCAGGAGCTGGTCCGCACCGGCTTCCGGATGATCCTCACCGCGCGCGGCATCGACGTGGTCGCCGAGGCCGGCGACGGCGCCGAGGCGGTGGCCGCCGCCACCCTGCACCGGCCCGACGTGGCCCTGCTGGACATCCGGATGCCCACCATGGACGGCCTGGAGGCGGCCCGCCGGATCCTGGCCTCGGTGCCCGGCTGCCGGGTCATCATGCTGACCACCTTCGACCTGGACCACTACGTCTACGCGGCACTGTCCGCGGGGGCCAGCGGCTTCCTGCTCAAGGACGTCACGTCCGCCCATCTCGCCGCCGCCGTACGGCTGGTGGACACCGGCGACGCGCTGCTCGCCCCGTCGATCACCCGTCGGCTGGTGGAGCGCTTCGCGACCGGCGCCCCGCACCCGGCCGCGCGCGGCGCCGGGGCGCCGCGGCTGCACCGCGACCTCGCGCCGCTCACCCCGCGCGAGGTGGAGGTGCTCGGCCTGCTCGGACGCGGGCTGTCCAACGGCGAGTTGGCGGTCGAACTGACCCTCAGCGAGTCGACGGTGAAGACCCATGTGGCCCGGATCTTCGCCAAGTTGAACCTGCGCGACCGGGCCCAGGCCGTGGTGCTCGCCTACGAGACCGGACTGGTCGCACCGGGCGCGAACGACTGACCGTCAATTCACGTCCACCGCACGATAATTCGCATGACAATCAGCTATCTCACTCATTAGGGGGAACGGCTCGAAGGATTCACATTTTTGCCAGTCCATGGGGGAACATCTGCGTATCCGCGCCCGAGCCGAGAGAGAACCGTCCGGGCGGCATCACCCGCAGGGACGAAGACCATTGGACAGGCCCGTGACCACCACCACCCCCGCGTGGGACTGCCCCTTCCACCACACCGACGGCCTGGAGTTCGACCCCCTCCTCAAGCGGCTGCTCACCGAGGCCCCGATCGCCAGGATCCGACTGCCGTACGGCGCGGGCGAGGCCTGGCTGGCCACCCGCTACGAGGACGTCAAGCTGGTCACCACCGACCGCCGGTTCAGCCGCGCCGCGGGCATCGGGCGCGACCTGCCGCGGATGACGCCCGCCACCATCGCCCAGGCCGAGTCGATCAACCTGATGGACCCGCCCGAGCACAACCGGCTGCGCCGCCTGGTCGCCCAGGGCTTCACCAACCGCCAGGTCGAGCGGATGCGCCCCCGGACGCAGGCCATCGTCGACGGCTTCCTCGACGAGATGGAGGAGCACGGCGCCCCCGCCGACCTGGCGCAGTTCCTCTCCGCCCGGCTCCCCCTCCACACCATCTGCGAACTGCTGGAGATCCCCGCGCCGGACCGCGACCGGCTGCGTGCCTGGGCGGTCGCGATGATGCGGATGGGCCCCGGCAGCCGCGAGGGCCAGGAGGAGGCCAAGGCCGGCCTGCGCGCCTACTTCACCGCGCTCACCGCCGAACGCCGGGCCCACCCCGGGGAGGACTTGGTCAGCGCGCTCGCCACCGCCCGCGACGGCGAGGACCTGCTCGACCCGGACGAACTGGCCGTCATGGCGATGGTCCTGCTGGTCACCGGCCACGACACCAGCACCTACCAGCTGAGCAACATCAGCTACACCCTGCTCAGCCACCCCGAACAGCTCGCGAAGCTGCGCGCCCAGCCCGAGGCGCTGCCCCGCGCCCTGGAGGAGCTGCTGCGCTTCATCCCGTTCCGCCAGGGCCCCGGCATCGCCCGGATCGCCACCGAGGACGTCGAGCTCGGCGGCGTGCTGATCCGGGCCGGCGAGCCCGTGCACGTCTCCTACCTCACCGCCAACCGGGACCCAGCGGCCTACGAGCACCCCGACGAGCTGCGCCTCGACCGCACCGACGGGCCCGTCAACATGGCCTTCGGCCACGGCCAGCACCGCTGCCTCGGCTCGCACCTCGCCCTGATGGAGCTGCAGGTCGCCATCGGCACCCTGCTGCGCCGCTTCCCCCGGCTGCGACTGGCCGTCGACCCGGCCGAACTCGACTGGAACTCCGGCTCGATCTGGCGCTTCCCGCAGACCCTGCCGGTCGCCTGGTAGCAACTCCCCCTCGACACACCGTTCCCGCACTGGGGAGACCCACACCACCATGGCCACACTCTGCCGCCCCGCCATCGCCGTGCCCGAGCACGTCATCACCCTCGACGAGACCCTCGACCTGGCCCGCACCCTGCACGCCGGCCACCCCCAACTCGGCCTGGCCCTACGGCTGATCGAGAACACCGGGGTACGGACCAGGCACCTCGTCCAGCCGATCGAGCAGACCCTCACCCACCCCGGCTTCACCCTGCGCAACCAGGTGTACGAGCGGGAGGCCAAGCTCCGCGTCCCCGAGGTGGTCGAACGCGCCCTCGGACACGCCGAGTTGGGCGCCCAGGACATCGACCTGATCATCTACGTGTCCTGCACCGGCTTCATGATGCCGTCGATGACCGCCTGGCTGATCAACAGCATGGGCTTCCGCTCCGACACCCGCCAGGTGCCGATCGCCCAGCTCGGCTGCGCGGCCGGCGGCGCCGCCGTCAACCGCGCCCACGACTTCTGCCGCGCCTACCCGGGCGCCAACGTGCTGATCGTCGCCTGCGAGTTCTGCTCGCTCTGCTACCAGCCCGGCGACCTCGGCGTCGGCTCGCTGCTCTCCAACGGCCTGTTCGGGGACGCCATCGCCGCCGTGGTGATGCGCGGCCAGGGCGGCCGCGGGGTGCACATCGAACGCAACGGCTCCCACCTCGTCCCGGACACCGAGGGCTGGATCTCCTACGGGGTCAAGGACACCGGCTTCCACTTCCAGCTGGACCGGCGGGTGCCCGGCACCATGGAGATGCTCGCCCCCGCGCTGCGCACCCTGGCCGGGCAGCACGGCTGGGACGTCTCCGGGCTCGGCTTCTACATCGTGCACGCCGGCGGCCCGCGCATCCTGGACGACCTCTGCCGCTTCCTCAACCTGGAGCCCGCGACCTTCCGTTACAGCCGGGCCACCCTCACCGAGCGCGGCAACATCGCCAGCGCCGTCGTCTTCGACGCCCTCGCCCGGCTGTTCGCCGACGGCGGGGTCACCGAGGGCACCACCGGCCTGATCGCCGGGTTCGGACCGGGCATCACCGCCGAGATCTCCCTGGGCAGTTGGGTCGACACCCCGATCGAAACGCGCCGCCGCCGGCCGCGCGCCATCTCCACCTCCGACATCGCCCTCGTCCACCAGGGCGTCCCCCGCCGTTTCCCGGCCGGCACTACGATCACCGAATGACCGACACCACGGACCGCACCGACACCGACACCTCTGCCAGAGCCGCCGAACTCGCCGCCCTGTTCCCGGCGTTGCACGCGCCGCAGTACTGGGCCTGGGGCCGCTACGACGCGCAGTTCTCCACCGTGCTGCCGCCGGACGAGCTGGTCACCAACATCCACCTGGTCGGGTTCGCGGACGGCGACGTGGTGCTCTGCCGGGACGACCGGAACCACTGGTTCCTGCCCGGCGGCACCCGGGAGAAGGACGAGTCCGTCGTCGACTGCCTGGCCCGTGAGCTGCGCGAGGAGGCCGGCGCCCGGCTGCTCGGCGAGCCGGCCTGGCTGGGCGCGCACCGCTGCCACACCGAGGACCTGGTGCCGTACCGGCCGTGGCAGCCGCACCCGGACAAGGCCTGGCTGTGGGGCTGGGGCGAGGTCGAGCTGGACTCCACGCCGACCAACCCGGCGGACGGCGAGCAGGTGGTCGAGGTCCGGGCCGTCCCGGTCGCCGAGGCGCAGCGGCTGCTGCTCACCGGGCACGACGCCTGGTGGGGCGAGCTGATCGCCCTGGCGGTGGAGCTGCGGCGACGGGCCGGACGGGGCTGAGGGGCCGGGAGGCGAGGATCACCCGAACAGTCGAACAGGGCGGAGCAGCGTCCGATTTGTAATGATATCTCTCGGCCATGGGCACCTTTCACCTGGCCGCGGACTACCCGCTGCTGAACGTCTTCTGGACGATGCTGGAGCTGTTCCTCTGGATCCTCTGGATCTTCCTGCTGTTCAAGATCATCACCGACATCTTCCGCAGCCACGACCTGAGCGGCTGGGGCAAGGCGGGCTGGCTGGTCCTGGTGATCCTCCTGCCGCTGATCGGCGTGCTCGCCTACCTGATCGCCCGCGGTGACTCGATGCACAAGCGGGACCTCTCCCAGGCCCAGCAGACCGAGGCTGCGGTCAAGGCGTACATCAGGGACGCCGCAGCGCCGGAGGGCGGCGGCGCTCGCAGTCATGTCGACGACCTGGCGGCGCTGGCGGACCTCAAGGGCAAGGGCCTCATCTCCGACGAGGAGTACCAGCGGGCCAAGGAGAAGCTGCTCGCCTGAGGTCGCGCGCGCGGCGGGGCCGGTGGACGCGTCGTCCACCGGCCCCGCCGCCGTCCGGACTCAGCGCCGTCCGGAGCGCCGGTCCTTTCCGCCGCCCTCGCCGCCGCCGCCGGTCAGGCCGGCCCGGCGCAGCGCGTCCGCCATGGCGCTGTTGGCCAGCGGGGCATTGCCGCCGGAGCCGGAGCCGCCACCACGCCGGTCCTGGCCGCCACGGCCGCCCTGAGCGCCCTGACCTGCGCCCCGGTCGCCGCTGCGGTCGCCGCCGCGGCGCTCCTGGCGCGGCGGACGGGCCTGCCGCTCGCCCCGGTCACCGCCCCGGTCGCCGCCCCGGTCACCGCGGTCGCCGCCCCGCTCCCGGCCGACCTCGTCGTCCAGCCGCAGGGTCAGCCCGATCCGCTTGCGCGGCACGTCCACCGTGAGCACCCGGACCTTGACGATGTCGCCCGGCTTGACCACCTCGCGCGGGTCCTTGACGAAGTTCCTGGACAGCGCCGAGACGTGCACCAGGCCGTCCTGGTGGACGCCCACGTCGACGAAGGCGCCGAAGGCGGCCACATTGGTGACCACGCCCTCCAGCACCATGCCGACCTCCAGGTCGCCGATCTTGTCGACGCCCTCCTTGAACACCGCGGTACGGAAGGCCGGGCGCGGGTCACGGCCCGGCTTGTCCAGCTCGCCGAGGATGTCGGTGACGGTCGGGACGCCGAAGGTCTCGTCGGCGAAGTCGGCCGGGCGCAGGGCCCGCAGCCGCTCCCCGTTGCCGATCAGCTCGCGCAGCTCCCCGCCGGTGGAGGCGAGGATGCGGCGGACCACCGGGTAGGCCTCGGGGTGCACGCTGGAGGCGTCCAGCGGGTCCTCGCCGCCGGGGATGCGCAGGAAGCCCGCGCACTGCTCGAAGGCCTTGGGGCCGAGCCGGGAGACGTCCTTGAGCTGCCGGCGGGTGCGGAACGGGCCGTTGGCGTCGCGGTGCGCCACGATGTTGTCGGCCAGCGTGGCGGTGATGCCGGAGACCCGGGTGAGCAGCGGCGCCGAGGCGGTGTTGACGTCCACGCCGACGGCGTTGACGCAGTCCTCGACCACGGCGTCCAGCGAGCGCGAGAGCTTCACCTCGCTCAGGTCGTGCTGGTACTGGCCGACGCCGATCGACTTGGGGTCGATCTTGACCAGCTCGGCCAGCGGGTCCTGGAGGCGGCGGGCGATCGACACCGCGCCGCGGATCGACACGTCCAGCTCCGGCAGCTCCTGCGAGGCGAAGGCGGAGGCCGAGTACACGGAGGCGCCGGCCTCGCTGACCATCGCCTTGGTGAGCCCCAGCTCGGGGTGGCGCTTGAGCAGGTCCTCGGCGAGCTTGTCGGTCTCCCGGGAGGCGGTGCCGTTGCCGATCGCCACCAGGTCGACGTCGTGCTTCTTCGCCAGCGCGGCCAGGGTGTTCAGCGCCGCGTCCCACTTGTTGGCGGGCTGGTGCGGGTAGATGGTCTCGTACGCGACCACCTTGCCGGTGGCGTCCACCACGGCGACCTTCACGCCGGTGCGGAAGCCCGGGTCCAGGCCCATGGTGGCGCGGGTGCCGGCCGGGGCGGCCAGCAGCAGGTCGCGCAGGTTGGCGGCGAAGACCCGGACCGCCTCGTCCTCGGCCTCGGCGCGCAGCCGGGACCGCAGGTCGATGCCGAGCCGCACCAGGACCCGGGTGCGCCAGGCCCAACGGACCGTGTCGCCGAGCCACTTGTCGGCCGGGCGGCCGCGGTCGGCGATGCCGAAGCGGGCGGCGATGCGCTGCTCGTAGTCGCTCTCGCCGGGCAGGTCGCCCGCGGACTCGCCGTCGTAGGGGGAGAGTTCGAGGTCCAGCACCTCCTCCTTCTCGCCGCGCAGCATCGCCAGGATGCGGTGCGAGGGGAGCTTGGTGTACGGCTCGGAGAAGTCGAAGTAGTCGGCGAACTTGGCGCCGTCGCCCTCCTTGCCGTCCCGGACCTTGGCGACCACCCGGCCGCGGGTCCACATCCGCTCGCGCAGCGAGCCGACCAGGTCGGCGTCCTCGCCGAAGCGCTCGACCAGGATCGCCCTGGCCCCCTCCAGCGCGGCGGCGCCGTCCGCCACCGAGTCGTTCAGGTACTGCGCGGCGAGCGCGGCCGGGTCCTGCGCCGGGTCGGCGAGCAGGGTGTCGGCCAGCGGCTCCAGCCCGGCCTCCCGGGCGATCTGCGCCTTGGTGCGCCGCTTGGGCTTGAACGGCAGGTAGATGTCCTCCAGCCGCGCCTTGGAGTCGGCGGCCAGCACCTGGGCGCGCAGCGCGTCGTCCAGCTTGCCCTGGGAGTCGATCGACTCCAGGACGGCCGCCCGGCGCTCCTCCAGTTCCCGCAGGTAGCGCAGCCGCTCCTCCAGGGTGCGCAGCTGGGCGTCGTCCAGCGAGCCGGTGACCTCCTTGCGGTAGCGGGCCACGAACGGCACGGTCGCGCCGCCGTCGAGCAACTCGACCGCGGACGTCACCTGCCCCTCGCGAACGCCCAGTTCCTCGGCGATCTTGCGCTCGATCGCCTGCTGGGCCTGCCGGGCCACCTGTTCGACTGGCGTGGTCACGAAGCCGGTCACCTTCTCCTTCAGTGCTTTCGCCGTACGCCCTGCATTCTGGCAGGTGCCGGTGACGGCGCACGGCCGCACCCGGGGCGGCGGGCGTGGCGTGCGCCCCGCCCCGGCCCCAAGCGGACTCCAGCGGGGCCCAGTTGCGGGTTCCTAGGCTGGCGGGCATGGACACCCTGGACTCCGCGGCCGGGCTGGAGCGGCTGGCCGCCGCCAAGTACCTGCTGGTCACCACCCACCGGAGGAACGGCACCCCGGTGGCCACCCCGGTCTGGGCCGCCCGGGACGGCGACGCGCTGGTCTTCACCACCGTGACGCGCACCGGCAAGGTCAAGCGGCTGCGCCACCGCCCGGACGTGCTGGTCGGGCCGAGCGACATCCGCGGCAACCCGCTGGGGCCGCAGGTGGCGGCCACCGCCGTGCTCGACCCGGAGCGGACCGCCCGCTACCGCAAGCTGCTGCGCCGCAAGTACGGGCTGCTGTGCGCGGTGGCGCTGGCCGGGAACGTGCTGCGGTACGGCCGGGGCGGCACCATCGGGGTGCGGGTCACCCCGCTCTGAGGCCGTCCCCGTCCCGCCGGTCCCGCCGGTCCCGCCGGTCCCGCCGGTCCCGCTGGTCCCGCGCATCCTGCGAGTCCCGCTCGTCCCGCCGGAACGGGCAGTTCGCCGATCCGGCTGAAGGGCGGCGATCTGCGCTGTACGCTGCCGGGCATGTGCGCTGCCGCCCGGATGCACCCCGCTGAACCGGTCGTCGACGCGGCCCTGGTACGGCGGTTGATCTCCGCCCAGTTCCCGCAGTGGGTGGGCCTTCCGGTCACGCCCGTCGGGTCCGCCGGGACGGACAACGCCATGTTCCGGCTCGGGCCCGAACTCGCCGTCCGGCTGCCCCGGGTGGAGTGGGCGGCCGGGGACGTCCGGCGCGAGCACCAGTGGCTGCCCCGGCTGGCACCGCAGTTGCCGCTGCCCGTCCCCGCCCCGCTGGCCGTGGGCCGCCCGGCCGCAGGCTACCCCTGGCAGTGGTCGGTGCTGCGCTGGCAGGACGGCGTCCATCCGCCGGTCGGCGTGCTCGCCGCCCCCGAGGTCCTCGCCCGCGACCTGGCCGGCTTCGTCAACGCCCTGCGGGCCCTCAACCCGGCCGGCGCCCCGGCGGGCCACCGCAGCGTGCCGCTCGCCTCCCGGGACGGCTCCACCCGCGCGGCCATCGCCCAACTGACCGGCGCGATCGACACCGCGGCCGCGACCGCCCTGTGGGACAAGGCGCTGCGCCTGCCCGAGTACGCCGGGCCGCCGCTCTGGATGCACGGCGACCTCACCCCCGGCAATCTGCTGCTCGACAGATCCGGCCGGCTCACCGCCGTCATCGACTTCGCCCTGATGGGCGTCGGCGACCCCACCGCCGACCTGCTGCCCGCCTGGACCCTGCTGCCCGCCTCCGCCCGCCCCGCCTTCCGCACCGCCCTGGGCGCCGACGACGCCATGTGGGCGCGCGGCCGCGCCTGGGCCTTCTCCATCGCCCTGGTGACGATCCCGTACTACCGCCACACCGACCCGGCCCGCACCGCCAACGCCCGCCACGTCCTCCGCGAGGTGCTCGCCGACCGCAGCGTCTAGGACCCGTCCGGCCCGACGATCGCCAGCAGGTGGTGCACCAGCGGGCTCCGGTCGTCGGCGCGCCAGGCGGCGGCGACCAGGGTGCGGGCGGTGCCGGGGTCGAGCCGGCGGAAGGCGACGCCGCGCAGCCGGATCCGCCGGATGCCCGCCGGGGCCAGTGAGACGCCCAGGCCCGCCCCGACCAGGGCGCACACCGTCTGCCACTCCACCGCGTGCTGCCCGATCCTCGGGGTGAAGCCCGCGTCGGTGCACAGGCCGGTGATCCGGTCGTACAGCTGCGGCCCCTCCTCCCGGGGCAGCAGCACGAACGGCTCCTGCGCCAACTGCCCCAGCCGGATGGCCCGTTCGGCGGCAAGCGGATGACCGGCCGGGAGCACGGCGACGAACGGCTCGCTGCACACCGTACGGAACCGCAGCCCCGGTTCGTCCGCGGGCGGCTCGCGCAGCAGGCCGACGTCGATGCCGCGGTCGCGCAGGGCGGCGAGCTGGGGTGCGCTGGTCATCTCCCGGACGTCCAGCCGCACGCCCGGGTGGCGCCCCCGGAAGGTGCGCAGCAGGCCCGGCAGGACGGTCAGGGCGAGCGAGGCGGAGAAGCCGATCCGCAGCCGGCCCGCCTCGCCACTGCCGACGGCGCGGGCGGCGGCCAGCCCGTCCGCCAGGTCGGCCAGCACCCGGCGGGCGGCGGGCAGCAGCTCCCGCCCGGCCGGGGTGAGGGTGACGCCGCCGGGCTCGCGCCGGAACAGCGGGTGGCCGACCTTCTCCTCCAGCCGGCGGATCTGCTGGCTCAGCGGCGGCTGGGCGATGCCGAGGCGGGCGGCGGCCCGGCCGAAGTGCAGCTCCTCGGCGAGCACGGCGAAGGCGTGCAGCTGCGGGAGGGGGAGTTCGGGGCGGGGCTCCATACCTCCAGGGATATCAGATCGGCACCGTACGGGTATTGGACGTATCCCCGCAGGCCACCTAGCGTTCGGCGGGTGACAGAGCGACGCGCGATCCTCAGCGGTTCCACCTTCGAGGAACAGATCGGCTACGCCCGCGCCGTGGTGGACGGCGACTGGGTGCACGTCTCCGGGACGACCGGCTTCGACTACACCACGATGACCATCTCCCCGGGCGTGGTGGAGCAGGCCGAGCAGTGCCTGCGCAACATCGCGGCCGCGCTGGCCGAGGCGGGCTCCGGCTTCGCCGACGTGGTGCGGGTGCGCTACCTGCTGCCGGAGCGCGCGGACTTCGAGCCCTGCTGGCCGGTGCTGCGCCGCCGCTTCGGCGAGGTCCGACCGGCCGCGACGATGCAGGTGTGCGGCCTGGCCGACCCGCGGATGCGGATCGAGATCGAGGTGACCGCCCGCCGTCCGGCCGGGTGACGGACACCTGATCCACCACCGGGGCCTCGACTGATCCACCACCAGGACCCCGGCCGTCCGCCACCGTTGCTATGGTTCTCCCCGCACGAGCGGCAGGGGGAGCGGACTTGGCACGGAACGTGATCGACGTCAGCGTGAGCCGGCGGGTGCTGTGGATCGGCGGGGACGCGTACCCGCTGCAGCACATCGCCCGGGCACGGCAGTTGGTGTGGTGGCCGCCCAAGCGTTCGCGGACGATCATCAGGTTCGTCCGGCAGGCGGTCGGGCTGCTGTTCGCGGTCAGCTTCCTCAGCGCGGTCACCCGCAACGGGGCCGACGCGACGCAGGCCGCCCTTCCGAGCGTGCTGCTGTTGGCCGGCCTGGCGTTCTTCGGCTACCGGCTCGTCGTCAAGCTGCGGCAGAAGCCGGTGTACAAGCTGGTCATCGAGACCTCGAACGCCGCGACCACCGCCGTGACGAGCCACAACTCCCGGCAGATCAGCGACCTGATCCAGATGATCATGGAGGCGATCGACAACCCCCAGGCGGAGTTCGCCTTCCAAGTCGAGAACCTCCACATCGGCGACAAGATCACCCAGTACGGCGACCACAACACCGGAAAGCGGGTCGGACTGTGAGCAACTCCTTCCACTTCGGCGACTCGGTCACCCAGCACGGTGACCACAACATCGGCATCGTCAAGAACCAGGGCCCGGTCGACCCGCAGGCCGCGCTGCGCGAACTCGTCACCGCCGTCCAGCGGCTGCGCGACCAGGTGCCCGCCGAGGACCGCGAGGTGCTGGACGAGTCGCTGGAGGCCATCGGCGACGGCTCCGAGGCCTCGCCGTCCGCCCTGCGGCGGGCGCTGCGCAACATCTCGGGGGTGGCCTCGCTGGTGCGGGCGGGCGCGCCGGTGGTGGAGTCGGTCCGCCGGATCCTGGACTCGCTCAGCAGCTGATATTCGTACCGGGTCAGAAAACTGCCCCGGTCAACCCGGACTGCTAGCCTGGCCTGCATGACAGGACTGCGGGAGCGCAAGAAGGAACGGACGCGGCGGGCCATCTCCGAGGCGGCCATCGCGCTCTTCCTGGAGCGCGGCTTCGACCAGGTCTCGGTGGCGGAGGTCGCCGCCGCCGCCGAGGTCTCCAAGCCCACCCTGTTCAGCTACTTCGCGAGCAAGGAGGACCTGGTCGTCCACCGCTTCGCGGACCACCAGGAGCAGGCGGCGGACGTGGTCCGGGGCCGATCCGGGGACGAGAGCGCGCTCGACGCCCTGCGCCGGGACTTCCTGGACGGCCTCGACCGGCGCGACCCGGTCACCGGCCTCAACGACCACCCCCAGGTGCTGGCCTTCACCGGCCTCGTCCAGGGCACCCCCAGCCTGGCCGCCCGGGTCGGCGCGTACGTGGCCCGGGCCGAGCGGTCCCTCGCCGAGGCGCTGCGCGAGGACCCCGACCTCGCCCCGCCGCACGAGCTCACCGCCCCGCTGCTCGCCGCCCAGGTCACCGCCACCCTGCGGGTCCTCGCCCTGCACAACTGGCGCCGCCTCCGGGAGGGCGCCCGCACCGCCGACGAGCTCCACCCCGAGGCCGTCGCCGACGCCGACCGCGCCTTCGACCTGCTCTCCCGGGGGTACGCAGGCGCCTGACGCCGTGCTTGGATTGCCGCCCATGACGACCCGCCACATCGCGTTCGACGCCCTGCGCAACTTCCGTGACCTGGGCGGCTATCCGGCCGCCGACGGACGGACCGTCCGGTGCGGCCTGCTCTACCGCTCCGACTCGCTCGGCAAGCTCTCCTCCGCCGCCGACCTGGAGCGGCTCGAGGCCCTCGGCGTCCGGACCGTGATCGACCTGCGCTACGACTGGGAGATCGCCGCCAAGGGCCGGGTGCCCGACTTCGCCGGCCTCGACTTCCGCAACCACTCGATCGAGCACCGCCCGTACGACCAGGCCGCGATCGACCCGGACCTCGACCCCTGGCGCTACCTGGCCGACCGCTTCGCCGAGGTCGCCGAGGACGGGGTGAAGGAGATCCGCCAGACCCTGGACGCGATCACCGACGCCGAGGCCCCGGTGGTCTTCCACTGCATGTCCGGCAAGGACCGCACCGGCCTGATCGCCGCCCTGGTGCTCACCCTGCTCGGCGTCTCCGTGGACGACATCGCCGCCGACTTCGCCCTCACCGAGCTCGCCACCCCGCACCTGGTCGCCGACTGGCACGCCGCCCACCCCGGCGAGACGCTCCGCTGGCCCGGCTACGGCCGCGCCCCGGAGACCGTCATCCGGCTCACCCTCGCCGACCTCGCCGCCCGCTACGGCTCCGTCGAGGCCTACCTCGCCGGCACCCTGGGCATCGAGCGCGCCCGGATCGACGCCCTGCGCGAGCGGCTGCTCACCGACTGACGCATCGTCAGATCGGATATCCCTGACGGTTCGTCAACGGACTGGAGCAGCGGGGAAGTTCACCCCATTTGAGATTGACGCAATCATGCCATGCGCGATTGCCCCGGCTATTCCGCGGTGCCAGGATCGGCCCACTGTCCATACGAACCAACAGGAGAATCCCATGCGGATGCGCAGCATTCTGCCCGTCGCCCTGCTGACCGCGGCCGGCCTGTTCGCCGGCGTCAACACCGCCTCGGCGGCCGGGGGTTACCCCGGCTTCCAGTGCTTCAAGACCGCCGACCGGGACGTGTACTGCAGCGACGCCAAGGTCAAGAACCACGACGCGGGCTCCGCCTGGATCAAGACCTGCCCGGCCGACGTCACCGCGCACATCTCGGGCAAGCCGTACATCGCGGCCAGCCGCCCCAACGGCGCGCACAGCTGTTAACACACGACACCGAGCCCGCCCGGCAGCCGACTGCCGGGCGGGCTTCGTCGTCGTGGTCGCTGGGGCGCCGGGGCGGGGGACGGCGGGACTACCGTCGCCGGGGCCGGCCCGAACCGCCACCACCGCGAGGCCGACCCGAACCGCCGCCGCCACCGCCACGCGGCTTGCGCGCGGCCGCCGCAGCCGCGACCGGGGCCGTCTCGGGCCAGTGGCCGGGGCGGCTGAGGGCGGCCGGGAGGCGGGTGGTGGCGTCACCGCGGGCGGCGTTGAGCTGGGCCTGGGTGAGGAACAGGGCGGTGCTGAGGTCGGCGCCGGCCAGGTTGGCGTCCCGCAGGTCCGCGCCGATGAGGTCGGCGAGGCGCAGGTCGGCGCCGGAGAGGTCGGCGGCGACCAGGAGGGCGCCGCGCAGGTTGGCGCCCTGGAGGTCGGCGCCGCGCAGCCGGGCGCCGAAGAGGTCGGCACCGCGGTGTTCGCGGCGGCGCGGGACGGCGGCGCGGACGAGCTCGCCGGCCCGCAGCAGGAGGTCGCTGATCCGTCGGCGGTGGGCGGCGACGTCGACGGCGAGGATCTCCTCGGGGGTGCCGCCGGCGAGCCGGTCGGTCTCCTCCAGGGCCTCCCGCAGTTCGGCGTGGACGGGGCGGGCGGGGGCGAAGGTGAGCGCCTCGGTGAGGTACCAGAGCAGTTCGTGGAGCTGCCGGACGATCGGGAAGACGTCGAACATCGGCTTGGCGCTCGCGGGCTCCTCCCGCCAGCCGACCCCGCCGAAGGTGACCTGGGAGACCCGCTGGCCGGCGCCGAAGCAGTCGTAGACGGTGCAGCCCTGGAAGCCGCTGTCGCGGAGCCGGGCGTGGATGCCGCAGGTGAAGTCCGTCTGCAGGTTGCGGCAGGGGGTGCCGGCGGGCTTGTCCACGGCGAAGTCGGCGCCGGCCGCGAAGGGCAGGGCGGCGCAGCAGAGCCCGAAGCAGCTGCCGCAGTCGGAGTGGAGCGGGGTCGGCGCGGCCGCCGTGGGGTCCTGCGGCGACTCGGTCTCGCTCACGTCCGGGGTCCTTCCAGCAGCTGGGCGCCGGTCGGGCGCATTGAACCCCGAAATCCTACTGGGCAGACCCACCCTCACGCTTGTAAGGTACCAATCGACCTAGGGACTATTACTCACGGGGGATCCGCGCATGTCAGAGCCGAACATCACCGAGCTGGTCCGGATGTGGATCAGCGGCTGGACCGTCTCCCGGGGCGCCGCCGATCCGGTGGAGCAGCCCTGGGGCTGGAGCATCGACGTCGGCTCGCCGACCGGGGAGGTGGGGCGGCACGTGCTGCCCGAGCCGACCGAGGCCGAGGTCCGCAAGGTCGCCGAGGCGACCAGCGCGCCGACCACCTGGCTGAAGCTGTTCGCCGAGGACGCCACCGTGCGGCCCTGGCTGGGCCCGCGGTGGCGGCTGGACCGGCCGGGCTACCTGATGACCGCCCCGCTCGCCCCCGAGCCGCCCGCCCTCCCGGCCGGCTACACCCTGACCACCTGGACCAGGGGCGGCGTGCTGCGCGCCCTGGTGCGCACCACCGACGGGCACCTCGCCGCCCGCGGCCAGGCGGGCCTGGCCGGTGCGGTGGCCGTGCCGGACCAGATCGCCACCGCCCCCGAGCACCGCCGCCGGGGCCTGGGCTCGGTGGTGATGCGGGCCCTGCAGTCCGGCGCGTACGAGAGCGGCGCCCGCACCGGCGTGCTGGTCGGCACGGCGGACGGCCAGGCGCTCTACCGGGCCCTCGGCTGGACCACCCACGCCCCGATGGCGAGCCTGGTCCTGGAGCCGGAGCAGCCCGGGCCGGACCGGGTCGGCTGACCGTGGTCGGGCTGCTCGGGCTCAGCGGTACGGCAGCAGTTCCGGCCGCTTCGGCGGCCGGCCGTCGCCGGAGGAGCGGCCGGTGAGGCGGCGGCCGATCCAGGGGCCGAGGTGGGTGCCCAGCCAGCGGGCGTCGGAGCGCAGCTTCTCGGCGCGGCCGGGCGGGGCGGCGGCGGGCAGCGGGGCGCGCCAGTCGAAGGCGGCGGGGCGGCCGAGCGCCTCCAGTACGCCTTCGGCGACCCGCCGGTGGCCCTCGGGCGAGAGGTGCAGCCGGTCCTCGGCCCAGAGCCGGCGGTCGTCGAAGCAGGGCGCGGAGAAGAGGTCGACGACGGCGAAGCCGTCCTGCTGCCCGAGTTCCTGGACGAAGCCCTTCATCCGCAGGATGGCGGGCAGCAGCCGGGCACTGCCGGCCATCCGCCGGGTGGGGTCGGTGCTGGTGAACAGGACGACGGTGGCGCCGGTGGCGCGCAGGTCGGCGGCGCAGCGGCCGAGCAGCCGCTCGACCCGGTCGATGTCGCAGCCGGGGCGCAGCACGTCGTTGAGGCCGCCGGCCAGGGTGACGAGGTCGGCGCCCATCGCGGCGGCGGCGGGGAGCTGCTCGTCGTGGATCTGGCCGATGAGCTTGCCCCTGATGGCGAGGTTCGCGTACCGGAAGTCCCCGTCCGGAGCGGCCTCGGCGGCCAGGGCGGAGGCGACCCGGTCGGCCCAGCCCCGGTAGTGGCCGTCGGGATGGAGCTCGTCGCACATGCCCTCGGTGAAGGAGTCCCCGACGGCGACGTAGCTGGTGTAGCTGCGGCTGGTGGTGGGCACGGACTGCCTCCGCTCTCCTGGCTCTCCTGAGATGACTCCGCTGAGATGGCTCCGCGATCCGACGATCGTACGTGTGTGCTTACCAACCAGTTCCGCGGGGGCCCGGCCGCTCATTCGGCGTCCAGTGTTCGTTTATCGCCCCGCGCCATCCTGGGTCCACGGGGCGGCGGCCGGCGACGGGGGCCTTGCCGCCGCCCCTTCCCCCTGCTGCACCCGGCCCGCGCGACGTTCAGCCCGCGAGGCGGTCAGCCCGCGGCGGTCGCGCTCGGAGCCGCCGACGCCACCGTTGCCGGCGTGAACCAGTGCTCGCGCACCGCGTCGGTGGGCCGCTGTTCGCCCAGGGCGCCCAGCCCCCACTCCCCCAGGGCCTCGATCACCGGCCGCAGTCCGCGGCCCCGCTCGGTCAGCTCGTAGACCGTCGCGTTGGCCGGCCGTTCCAGCCGGCGCCGTTCCGCGAGCCCTTCGCCCTCCAGCTGCTTGAGCCGGGCGGCCAGGATGTCGGTGGAGACGCCGGGCAGGTCGGCGTGGAGGTCGGTGTACCGGCGCGGGCCGCGCAGGAGTTCACGGACGATCAGGAGGCTCCAGCGCTCCCCCACCGCGTCCAGGGCGCGGGCGACGGCGCAGTACTGGTCGTAGCTTCGGCGTGACATGTGGATCAGCATAGCCAAAAGGTTGGACTTTCCAAGTGCCAGCTTGGTAGAACAAAGCGGTAGCAGCGGAGCGGTGGTGACGGTCGGGAGGCCACAGATGGAGTTTCGGCAGTCGAGCAAGCTGAACGACGTGTGCTACGAGATCCGGGGCCCGGTGGTCGACCAGGCCAACGCCCTGGAGGAGGCCGGGCACAGCGTGCTGCGGCTGAACACCGGCAACCCGGCGCCGTTCGGCTTCGAGGCGCCCGAGGAGATCATCCAGGACATCATCCGCAACCTGCCCTCGGCGCACGGCTACAGCGACTCGCGCGGCATCCTGCCGGCCCGCCGCGCCGTGGTGCAGTACTACCAGCAGCGCGGGGTCCAGGGCGTCGGCGTCAACGACGTCTACCTCGGCAACGGCGTCTCCGAGCTGATCCAGATGGCGATCACCGCGCTGGTCGACGACGGCGACGAGGTGCTCGTCCCGATGCCGGACTACCCGCTGTGGACGGCGTCCGTCCGGCTGGCCGGCGGCAAGGCCGTGCACTACCTGTGCGACGAACAGGCCGAGTGGTACCCGGACCTGGACGACATCGCCGCCAAGATCACCGCCCGCACCAAGGCGATCGTCGTGATCAACCCCAACAACCCCACCGGCGCGGTCTACCCGAAGGAGCTGCTGGAGGGCATCCTCGACCTGGCCCGCCGCCACCAGCTGATGGTCCTGGCCGACGAGATCTACGACAAGATCCTCTACGACGGCACCGAGCACCACTGCCTGGCCGCGCTCGCCGACGACGTGCTCACCCTCACCTTCAACGGCCTCTCCAAGGCCTACCGGGTGGCCGGCTTCCGCAGCGGCTGGCTGGTCGTCTCCGGCCCCAAGCAGCACGCCACCGACTACCTGGAGGGCCTGACCATGCTCTCCGGCATGCGGCTGTGCCCCAACGTGCCCGCGCAGTTCGCCGTCCAGGCCGCGCTCGGCGGCCACCAGTCCATCAACGACCTCGTCCTGCCCGGCGGCCGGCTCACCGAGCAGCGCGACATCGCGGTCAAGGCGCTCAACGAGATCCCCGGGGTCAGCTGCGTCAAGCCCAAGGGCGCGCTGTACGCCTTCGCCCGGCTCGACCCAGCCGTGCACCGGATCGTCGACGACGAGCGGTTCGTGCTGGACCTGCTGCTGCGCGAGAAGATCCACGTCGTCCAGGGCACCGGCTTCAACTGGCCCCGCCCGGACCACTTCCGCTTCGTCACCCTGCCGCGCGCCGACGACCTGGAGACGGCGATCAACCGGATCGGGCGCTTCCTGGCCACGTACAAGCAGGTCTGAGCGCCTACGATCCGGATCCATGACCGTCCTGCGCTCCATCGCCCTGTTCGCCCTCGCCGCGCTCGCCGAGATCGGCGGCTGCTGGCTGGTCTGGCAGAGCGTGCGGGAGCAACGGCCGTGGTGGCTGGCCGGGGTCGGCGTGGTGGTGCTCGGCGCGTACGGCTTCGTCGCGGCGCTGCAGCCGGACAGCAACTTCGGCCGGGTGCTGGCCGCCTACGGCGGGGTGTTCGTGGCCGGCTCGCTGCTGTGGGGCGTGGTCGTGGACGGCTTCCGGCCGACCCGCTACGACGTGCTGGGCGCGCTGATCTGCCTGGCCGGGGTCGGCGTGATCATGTACGGGCCCCGGCGCTGAGACCGCACGGGCCCCGGCGCCGAGGCCTTCGCTCCTCAACGCCGGGGCCCGACAAGGCGGTTCGGGGACTACCAGCTTCGGGGCCTACCAGCCCCAGCCGCCGCCCTGGCCGTCGTCGTCGCCGTTGGAGTCCCAGCCCTCGCCGACCTTGCGCAGGATCGTGTAGTTGTCGATCTGCGTGCCGTTCTCGGCCAGCGCGGTGACCTTCATGACCGACTTCTGGCCCAGGTGGGCCGGGGTGACGTCGACCTTGATGAAGGAGTAGCCGGTGTAGCGGACCCGCGACCACTGGATGGTCTCGGGGGTCTTCACCCGGCCCTTGCTCCAGTAGTAGGTCTTGACCTCGTCCTGGTGGTTCTCGTGCCCCTCGTAGGTGTCCGGCACGTCGAACTTGTACAGGCTGCGGCCCGCCGCGCCCGCCGTCACGTAGACCACGCCGTCCTTGGCCGGCTCGATGGTGGCGCCGCTCGGCACCTGCTTCGAGACCTTGTTGCCGAGGATGGCGTCGGTGCGCTCGTAGATGTGGTTGTGGCCGTTGATGACCAGGTCCACCCGGTACTTCTCGAACAGCGGCACCCAGGCCTCGCGGACGCCGCCCTCGGAGGCGTGGGCGACGGTGGTGGAGAAGGCGCAGTGGTGGAAGAAGACCACGACGAAGTCGACGGTCTCGTCGCCGCGCAGGTCCTTGAGGGTGCGCTCCAGCCACTTGGTCTGCTTGTTCGCCGAGACGCCCAGGTTGGCCGGGATCTCGTAGGAGACGTCGTTGGCGTCCAGCGAGATGACGCCGACGTTCTTGTAGCGGAAGGTGTAGACGCCGGGGACCTTGCGCGGATCCGGGCCGTTGTCCGGCAGGAAGAAGCGGGCGTTCTCGCCGCCGTAGCCGTTCGGCGAGTACCAGGCCTCGATGTCGTGGTTGCCGTACGCGACCATCCACGGGATGTCGGCGGCGACCGTCTCGGTCTGGACCAGGAAGTCGTCCCAGGTCTTCGCGTTGAAGACGGACTTGTCCGGGTCGGTGCCGGAACCGGCCGGGTCGGCGTAGCAGATGTCGCCGGCGTGCAGGTGGAAGGCCGGCTTCTGGGCCTTGATGATGTTGTCGTTGCCGGCCGCGTGGGCGCTGACGCCCTGGTCGCCGAAGGCGGTGAAGGTGAACGGCTCGTACACCTTGCCCCAGCGGTGGTCCCGGGAGGGCGCGGTGCGGAAGGTGTGCAGGGTGGAGATCTGCTGCTGCGAGGCCGGGTCGAAGCCCTCGTGGCCGACGCCGTAGTAGTAGGTGGTGTCGGGCTGGAGGTCCTCCAGCGCCACGTGCAGGTAGTACTGGTCCACCGGCTGGCTGTTCGGGGTCAGCGCCGGGGTGTGCAGGGCGCGGACCTCGGCCTGGATCTTGTGGCTCAGCTCCCACGGGTGCTTGCCGAAGCGCAGGAACGGCTTCTTGACCGGCGCCGGGACCTGCCAGGAGATGCGGAACTGGGTGTCCGGCTCGGCGCCGAACTGGAGGTGACGGCCGATCGGCGCGACCAGCGCGCCGTCGATACCGGCCGTCGTGGCACCCGTCAGCAGCTGGGGGCCGGCCGGAGCGGCGAAGGCCGGTGCACTGCCCAGTGCACCGCCGACGGCGACGGCGCCCACGGTCACCGCGCCGGCGCGCAGCATCCGGCGGCGGGAGAAGCGGGCCCGCAGGTACTCGTGCTGCTCGGCCATGCTCATGCGGTCGGCGAGCTTGGCCGGCACGCCCATGTTGGGGATATCCATGCGCGGACTCTCCCAGTGGATCATGGACCGCATGCGGACTCCCGGTGAACGAGTGTCAGCGTGTCATCGAACAGGAACGCCAATGTTCGACCATGTCCAGGTAAAGATCATGCCCATGCCCACGCTGGAACGATGTCAGGAGGACGGCTCGTCCCACAGGTTGGCGGACCGGTTGCCGGTGCCGTCGCAGGTGCGGCAGATCTCGTCCCGGTACGGCTGCTTGGCGCCGGTCGCGTCCACCCGGTAGCGCACGTACACCCCGGTGCCGTCGCAGAGGAAGCAGTTGCCGCCCCCGCCGCCCACCTCGGTGGTGCCGGTGCCCTGGCAGGTGCGGCAGTTGAGGCCGGCGGTCCGGCCGGTGCCCGCGCAGATGCGGCAGACCGTCGTCATCGTCTTCCTCCCCTGGCGCGGAACCGCTCGATGCCACCGGTCATGGTAGTGGGCCGGCCCCGAAGCCGTGCCGGGACGTCGATCTGACGATCCGTCAGCATTCCGCGGTGCTCTCGGTCACTCCGGCAGGCCCTCGCGGACCCGGCGGGAGACCGAGATCAGCTGGAGGTCGAGCAGCCCGGGCGGATCGGCGAGGCCGGGGCCGCCCGCCCGCACCCAGGCGGCTATGTCGTCGATCATCTCGTCCATCAGCACGAAGCCGAGCCAGACCGGACGCCCGCCCGCCGCCCGCCCCTCGCTGGACGGGCCGACCACCACCACGTTGGACTGGCTGCACACGTCCACGCACTTGACCGCCCGGACCCGGCCCGCCGGGCCGACCGCCGCACGCAGCCGCTCGTACTGCCCCGCGTGGTCCACCCCCGGGTGCTTCGCCTCGGTGCCGCAGCAGCAGCCCCGGCAGACGGTCACGGTCACCGGGGACCCGGCGCCCCGCTTGCCGTCGCGGTCGCGGTCACGGTCTCGGCGGCTCATCCGCGCTGGTCCCCCTCCTGATCGGCGGCCCTGGTCGGCGGCACGCTCTGCACCGGAACTGTACCTGTCAGCCCCACACCCCCAGCAGGGCGCCCGGGGGCGGCCCACGGCGGACGGGGGCGCGGCCGACCGCACCCCGGAATGAACCGAATTCCACTCCCGCACGTATCGGAGTTCATTTCGAAACGCGGTGGAGCGGAATTCGAAATGTCACCCAGTGCCATCTGACGGAATTTCGGAAATTCCGCCGTAACCTATGGACGCCCACGAAACCTGGAAGTAACTTACCTGCGAGTAGCTGTGGCCCGGCTCGGCACGACCCCCACCCGTCGTTTCTCTCCCCCCAGGAGGAACCGTGCTCCGCCCTGCCCGGAATTCCCGGCGACTCCGCAATTCCAGCGTCCTCGCGACCGTCGCCGTCGGCGCCGCCCTCGCGCTCACCTCCACCACCGCCCAGGCGGCCACCCCGGCCCCGAAGCACTACGTGGCCCTCGGCGACTCCTACGCCGCCGGCGCCGGCGTGCCCGGCCAGTCGGCCGGCCTGTGCCTGCGCTCGGACCACAACTACGGCCACCTGGTCGCCGCCTCGCTCAAGGCGGGCGCGTACACCGACGTCACCTGCGCGGCCGCCAAGGTCAAGGCCATGACGCAGCCCCAGTACGACGCCTTCATCCGGGTCAAC
This sequence comes from Kitasatospora sp. NPDC058162, assembly GCF_042884005.1. NCBI lineage: Bacteria > Bacillati > Actinomycetota > Actinomycetes > Kitasatosporales > Streptomycetaceae > Kitasatospora > Kitasatospora sp. NPDC058162. The sequence goes on along the minus strand of NZ_JBHVUS010000020.1, from coordinate 73,479 downwards.
GACCCCCAGCTGGACTCGGTGACCGCCGACACCGACCTGGTCACCCTCGGGATCGGCGGCAACGACCTCGCGACCAGCGACCTCGGCCTCGGCGAACTCGTCGCCACCTGCGTCGCCGGCGCGGTCGTCAACCCGCTCGGCACGCCCTGCAAGGACGTCTACCACCACGGCTACTGGGACTGGAACACCTGGTCCTGGCAGTACGGCAACGACGACCTCGCCCAGCGGATCACCACCACCATCGCCCCGCAGATCGCCACCACCCTGCGGCAGATCCACACCAAGGCCCCCAAGGCCCGGGTGCTGCTGGTCGGTTACCCGTCCGTGCTGCCCGCCGACGGCTCGACCTGCGTGCTGCGCCAGCCGGTGACCCCGGGCGACGTCGAGTACATGTACAGCGTGCTCAACAAGCTGAACGCCGCCCTCAAGTCCACCGCGGCCGCCAACGGCGCGACCTACGTGGACACCGCGACGCCGACCCGCGGGCACGACGTCTGCTCGGACGACCGCTGGATCGAGGGCGCCCTGCCCGGCTCGCCCGCCGTGCCGTTCCACCCGAACGCGACCGGCGAGCAGGTGATGGCGGACGCGGTGCTCGCCGCGCTGAAGTAGCCGCCCCGCGCTGCGGGTTCCCGCCCGGGAAAGCCCCGAGGGGCCGGTGACCAGACCCCGGTCACCGGCCCCTCGGTTCGTCCTCGGACGCCTTACTCCGACTCGGCGGAGGCGGAGGCGGAGACGGTGGCGGTGGCCGCCGCCAGCCCCGCCGACCACTTCTCCTCGACCTTGCCGAACTTCCAGAACGCGATCGCCCCGGCCCAGGTCAGCACGAACAGGCCGACGATCGCGTAGCCGACGAAGTTGAGGTCCAGGCCGCCGATCCAGGCGATCGGCCCGCTGGTGATGTCCAGCTTCTCGCCGAGCAGGCCGATCAGCTCGACCAGGCCGATGACCAGCGCGACCAGCACCGACAGGCCGGTGACGGTCAGGTTGTAGTAGATCTTGCGGACCGGCTTGGAGAACGCCCACTCGTAGGCGAAGTTCATGAACGAGCCGTCGATGGTGTCCAGCAGGCTCATCCCGGCGGCGAACAGGATCGGCAGCGTCAGCAGCGCGTACCAGGGCAGCGAGAAGGCCGCCGCGCCGCCGGCCAGCACCAGCAGCGACACCTCGGTGGCGGTGTCGAAGCCCAACCCGAACAGCAGGCCCACCGGGTACATGTGCCAGGGCTTGGTGACCGCCCGGGTGACCTTGCCGAGGATCCGGTTCATCAGCCCGCGCCGCTCCAACTGGCGCTCCAGCTCCGCCTCGTCGTACTCGCCGACGCGCATCCGGCGGAACACCTTGAGGATGCCGTTGAAGGCGCCCAGGTTGATCAGGCCGAGCAGCAGCAGGAACGTGCCGGAGACCGTGGTGCCGATCAGGCCGGTCATCTTGTGCAGGGTCGAGTCGTCCGCCTGGACCTGGTCGGCGAGCGTGCGGATGCCGAAGGCCAGCAGCGCGCAGAGGCCGAAGACGATCGAGGAGTGCCCCAGCGAGAACCAGAAGCCGACCGACAGCGGCCGCTTGCCCTGACCCATCAGCTTGCGGGTGGTGTTGTCGATCGCCGCGATGTGGTCCGCGTCGAAGGCGTGCCGCATCCCGAGGGTGTAGGCGGTCAGGCCCATGCCCGCGCCGAAGACCTGGCCGCCGACGTCGTAGTGCTCGGGCGCGACCAGCGCGAGCAGGGTGAACCAGCCGATGACGTGCAGCGCGAGGATGAAGCCGCCCATCCCGGCCAGCCGGATCCACTCCTCGCGGGTGAGCCGGTCGCGCCATCTGACAGGCGGGGCACCTGCCGGGGCACCTGTCTGGGCACCTGCGGCATCGCTGGACATCCTGTGGTCCTCTCGGGTGGTACGGGCTCCGGTCGTACGGGCGGAAGCTGGGCCATCTTTCCCCCCTCGGGCGAGCAGTTGCAAGTCATGTGCAAATGCCGGACGGCAGCGAACCGATCCACGGCGGCGCAGGTGGGGGGCGTGCGGCACAAGGCCGCACTCCCCTGGCCCGTCACCCACAGCGGGCCCGGCCCGTCACCACAGCGGGGCTTTCATCAGGAAATCGGCTGGTTCCTCCCCTAGGGTCGGAATGCCGACGCCCGCGGCGCGATCCCCGAACGCGCCGCGGGCCGCTCGGCGCTCACCGGCCCGGTACCCGATGGGAGCGGCCATGCCGTCGTACCCCTTCCACACCACCCGCGAGGACCTCCGCATCCCGCTGCCCGACGGCACGGAACTCGCCGCGCGGCTCTGGCGCCCGGTCAGCGACGAGCCCGTCCCCGTCCTGCTGGAGTACTCGGCCGACCGCCTCGGCGACCGCACCGCCGCCGAGGACGCCCGCCGCCACCCCTGGTACGCGGGCCACGGCTACGCCGCCGTCCGGGTCGACACCCGCGGCCACGGCAACTCCGGCGGCCTGCCCGGCGAACCCGGCGGCGAACAGGAGCTCACCGACGGCGTCGCCGCCGTCGACTGGCTCGCCCGCCGCCCCTGGTCCAACGGCCGGGTCGGCCTGCTCGGCGTCGGCGCGGCCGGCACCACCGCGCTGCGCCTCGCCGCCCGGGTGCCCGAAACCGTCGGCGCGGCCGTCACCGCCTGCCCCGAAGGCGGCCACCGGCTCGGCGGCGCCCTCCTCGCCGCCGACCTCCACACCCGGCTCACCACCCTGGTCGCCGACGCCGCCCTCCCCCCGGACCCGCGCCACCTCGGCGACGCCTGGCGGCCCGGCTGGCTCGCCCGGCTCGAATCGCTGGAACCCCCCGTCGACGCCTGGCTCGCCGCCGGGGACACCACCGTGCCGGTCTCCGTCCCGGTCCTCGCCGTGGCCGGCTGGGGCGACCCGTCCTGCTCCTTCGTGCTGCGCCTGCTCGCCGAATCCCCCACCGCGCGCGCCCTGCTCGGCCCCTGGCCGCACGGCCTGCCCGAGGCCGCCCTGCCCGAGACCCTGCGCTGGTGGGACCACTGGCTGCGCGGCGTCGACACCGGCGCCGCCAAGGAACCCGTCCTGCGCAGCTGGATCAGCACCCGCTGGACCGGCGAGGACGCCTGGCCCTCCCCCGACGTCCGGGAGATCCACTACGACCTCGACGGCCAGCTGCGCACCGCCGGCACCGCCTCCGAGGACCGCTACGTCCACGTCCGCTCCCCGCAGCACACCGGCCTCAACGCCGGCGCGTACGTCCCGCACGGCCGTCCCGCCGACCAGCCGCCGGACCAGCGCGAGGAGGACGGCCGCTCGGTCTGCTTCGACTCCCAGCCGCTGCCCGAACCCGTCGAACTGCTCGGCGCGCCGACCGCCCGGCTGCGGCTGCGCTCCGACGGCGGGCCCGCCCAGGTGGTGGCCCGGCTGTGCGCGGTCGGCCCCGACGGCACCTCCGTCCTGCTCACCCGCGGCGTGCTGACCGCCGCCGGGCCGGACGCCGAGGTCGAGCTCGCCGCCTGCGCGGCCACCGTCCCGGCCGGGCACCGGCTGCGGCTCGCGCTCTCCTCCGTCTACTGGCCGTGGGTGTGGCCGAGCGCCGACGACACCGGGTACGCCCTCGACCCGTCCCGCTCCACCCTCGGCCTGCCCGTCCGCCACCTCGCCGCGGACGCGGGCGCCGCACCCGTCACCTTCGAGGCGCCCTCGCTGCCCGACCCGCTCGACATCCACCTCACCGAACCGCTCACCGCCCGGCCCGAGCACGTCACCGTGCACGACATCGGCCGCCACGAATGGCGCACCGAACTCTCCCCCGCCACCGACGGCACCCGCACCCACCCCGACGGCCTGGTCCGCGACGAGCACACCGTCACCGCCTATCGCGTCCTCAGCGGCGCCCCGCTCAGCGCCCAGGCCCGCACCGACCGCACCGTACGGCTGGAGCGGCCGGACATCGGCTGGGACGTCACCGTGCAGACCCGCGCCCAACTGCGCTGCGACGCCGGGTACTTCCTGAGCGTCGTGCAGCTGCGGGCACTGGAGGCGGGGTCGGTGGTGTTTGCGCGGGAGTGGCAGCACCGGGTTTCGCGGGAGAGTAATTCAAAGTAATCCTTATACAATTGCCATCCTTGCTCCTTTCGGCTTATAACTAGCCCATGAAGACCCTCGGCCTTATCGGCGGCATGAGCTGGGAATCCACCGCCGAGTACTACCGCACCCTCAACGAACTCACCCGCGACCGCCTCGGCGGTCTCCACTCCGCCCGACTCGTCCTCTACTCCGTCGACTTCGCCGACATCGAGCACCTCCAGGCAGCCGGACGGTGGGAGGAGGCCGGCGCGATCCTCGCCGACGCCGCCCTCGCCCTGGAGGCGGCGGGCGCCGAACTCCTGCTGATCTGCACCAACACCATGCACAAGGTCGCCGACCAGGTCGCGGCCGCGGTGTCCGTCCCCCTGCTCCACCTCGCCGACGCCACCGCCGCCGCCGTCCGCGCGGCCGGCCTGCGCAGGGTCGGGCTGCTGGGGACGGCGTTCACCATGGAACAGGACTTCTACCGCGGCCGGTTGGCCGCCACCGGCGGCCTGGACGTCCTCACCCCCGGGGCCGACTCCCGCGCCCTGGTCCACCGGGTGATCTACGAGGAGCTCTGCCTCGGCATCATCCGCGAGGAATCCCGCGCCGCCTACTGCCGGATCATCGCCGACCTGGTCGCGGCCGGCGCCGAGGGCATCATCCTCGGCTGCACCGAGATCGAACTCCTCGTCCACCCCGAAGACAGTCCCGTCCCGGTGTTCCCCACCGCTCGTCTGCATGCGGAGGCCGCCGTGACCGCGGCACTTGACGACGAGTGACGAGAAAAACTGCTTGCGCGGGAGGGCGTTCAGACTGCAAGATCTGCTTCGACCGCAACACCGAACGAGGAGGTGAGACCCGTGAACGCTGTACCGATATGGGTGCTCCCCCTCGCCGTCACGGTCGGGCGATAGACATAGCTGTCCACCGGGAGCCCCTGAACACGCTTGGGCATCCCCGAAAGGCAACACGCTATGTACTCTCTCCAGTTCACCTCTGAGTCGTCCTCGAACGGCATCCGCGAGCGCGACTTCACCCTGGGCGACGTCCCCGGTGTCCTCTGGTCCCCGGCCGCCGGCGCCGACCGCGCACCCCTGGTCCTGATGGCCCACGGCGGCGGCAACCACAAGAAGCACCCGGCCATGTCCGGCCGCGCCCGACTCCTCACGACCGGCTGCGGCTTCCACGTCGCCGTCCTCGACGCACCCGGGCACGGCGACCGGCCGCGCACGGCACACGACGAGGCGGAGATCGCCGAGCTGTTCCGGGCCCGGGCCGCCGGCGAAGCGGAAGGCCCGATCGTCGTCCGCTACAACGACCACCTCGCCGAACTCGCCGTACCCGAGTACCGCGCGACCCTGGACGCCCTCCAGGAACTTCCGGAGATCGGCACCGACGGACCGGTCGGCTTCTGGGGCATCAACATGGGCACCGCGATCGGACTGCCGTTCGTGGCGACCGAACCCCGGATCACCGCCGCGGTCTTCGGCCAGCACTGGCCCGACACCCTGGCCGAGAAGGCGAAGCGGATCACCATACCGATCGAGTACGACATGCAGTGGGACGACGAACACATCTCCCGCGAGGCCGGCCTCGCACTGTTCGATGCCTTCTCCTCGAAGGAGAAGTCGCTGCACGTGAACTCCGGCAAGCACAAGGAGCTGCCCCGCTTCGAGGCCGACAGCGCCGTCCGCTTCTTCGCCCGCCACCTGACCCGGGCGATCTGACCCGGACGATCCGACCCGGGCACTGACGGGTAACGTCAGGTGATCCGCAACCGGCAGTACCGCTAGAACCTGGTGGGGGTCATGCACGACGAAGTCCCGTACTGGAACACCAATGTGGCCCGCCACCCCGGGATCCTGCGGGCGGTGCCACCGGGGTGCGGGGCGGCACTGGACGTGGGGTGTGGGGACGGGCTGTTGGCGGCGAAACTCGCGCGGCGGTGCGGGCGGGTGGTCGGGGTGGACAGCGACGGGGGGATGGTCGCGCGGGCGCGGGCTGCCCACGGTGAAGTCACCTTCCTGGAAGGGGACTTCCTCACCCTCGACCTGCCCGCCGGGGGCTTCGACTTCGTCTGCTCGGTGACGGCCGTGCACCACATGGACTTCACCGCCGCCCTCACCAGGATGCGTGAACTGCTGCACCCCGGCGGCGTGTTGGTGGTGGTCGGCCTGGCCCGCGAGGCGACGGCGGCGGACTGGGCCCGCCGGATCGCGGCCGCACCGCTGGTGCGGACCGTGAAGGCGCTGCGCCGGGCCGGCGGGCCGGAGGGCATGCCGACGGCCGCACCGGGGATGAGCTACCGGGAAATCCGGGAGGCCGCCGGGCGGGTGCTGCCCGGGGTGCGCTACCGGTGGCACGTGCTGCGCCGCTACTCGCTGACCTGGCAGAAACCCTGAGGCCTCCGGCCCGCCCGGAACCGTCAGCGCTGGGCGATCGCTGCGGCCAGCAGCATCACGATGGGGAGGGGCGCGATGGTGACGAGGAGGAAGCCGAGCATCCAGGCTCCGGAGGCATACCACCGGGTCGGCTTGAGGCCCAGGAGTGCCTTGGCCCACGGTGAGATGTAGCCCGCGCCGTGGCGGCGCACCGCGTCGGTGATGAGGTGGGTGTGCTCGTCGGCGACGGTCAGGATCACCCACCCGCCGGAGCGGTCGGACAGGGAGACCAGTGTCGCCGAGCCGGTCCTCGACATCAGCTCCCAGGCGCGTACCGTCCTGAGTTCGGTCAGGTCGACTTCCCGCGCGCCCGACCAGGTGCGGGCCCGGACGATGCCGCCGGCCACCCGCCAGCCCTTCCGCCGGGCCGTGCCCGCGTCCATCAGGAGCGCGGGGCCGATCACGGCCACCAGGCCGGGCACGATCAGCGCCCCCGAACGGGCGAAGGCCGGCCCGACCACGAGCGGCGGAACGACGATCGCCAGCAGGAGCACGGACCAGCCGACGGCGAAGAACACGCGCCGTCTTCGGACGGCGTCGATCGAAGTACTCACCGCGCCAACGTAGACCCACCAACACCTCCGGCACCATGGGCCGTTGCCACCACACGCCCGCCGCTTCCGGAGGAAAACGCGTTGGGCCGCCGCCGACCCACCCGGTAGCGTGCGACGACGATCAGGGAGGTGCGGGATGGTGCGGCCGATGCTGCTGCTGGACGTGGACGGGCCGCTGAACCCCGATGCCGCGAAGCCGTACCGGCGGCCGGAGGGCTACCAGACCCACCGGCTGATGACCCCGCGCTGGAGGGCTGCCGAACGGCGGCGGCTCGCGTGGTGGGGCACGCCGCACAAGGCGCCGAAGCCGCTGCGGGTGTGGCTCAACCCGGAGCACGGGCCGGCGCTGGCCGCGCTGCCCTTCGACCTGGTGTGGGCGACGACCTGGGAGGAGGAGGCCAACTCCTACATCGGGCCCGTCCTGGGGCTGCCCGAACTGCCGTACATCGCCTGGTCCGACCCCCGGCCGGAGCCGGAGGGCGGGGTGTTCTGGAAGACGCCGGAGATCGTCGCCTGGGCGCAGGGCCGCCCCTTCGCCTGGGTCGACGACAACATCACGGACGCGGACCGCGCCTGGGTCCGGTCCCACCACGCCGGCCCGGCGCTGCTCCACCACGTGAACCCGAAGGTCGGCCTGACGGCGGACGACTTCGCACAGCTGGCGGCCTGGGCGGGCTCGCCGGCCTGACGGCGCTGGAAGAGCGCGCAGGAAGTCGGCCGGACCGACTTCCTGCGCCTGTCCTGATCCTGCCCCTACCGTCTGCCCTTACCGTCGACGCGGCACGAGTCCGGTTTCGAACGCGATGATCGCCAGGTGGACGCGGTCCCGGGCTTCGAGCTTGGCGAACAGACGCGCGACATGGGTCTTCGCGGTCGCCGCGCTGATCACCAGCCGCTCGGCTATCTCGGTGTTCGACAGTCCCTGTCCGACCAGTGCCAGCACCTCTTGCTCCCGGCTGGTGATCCCCGCGATGGGACTCGCGTCCGCGGCGGGCTCGGCGTCCGGTTCGGGGGCCGCGGGGGTGGCGGAGGTTCCGGCGAAGTCCGCGATCAGCCGTCGGGTCACGCTCGGCGCGATCAGCGCGTCGCCCGCGGCCACCACGCGGATCGCTTCCAGGATCGCGTCCAGGGCCATGCTCTTGAGCAGGAATCCGCTGGCCCCGGCGCGCAGTGCGCCGTAGACGTACTCGTCGTGGTCGAAGGTCGTCAGCACCAGGACCTTGGGCGGGTCCGGCTCGGCGGTCGCCTGTCGGGTCGCCTCGATCCCGTCCATGCCCGGCATCCGGATGTCCATCACCACGACGTCCGGCCGCAGTTCACGCACCAGGCGCACCGCCTCGTGGCCGTCGCCGGCCTGGCCGACCACCTCCAGGTCGTCGGTGTCGCCGATCAGGATCCCGAGCCCGACCAGCATCAGCGGCTGGTCGTCGACCAACAGTACTCGCACGCTCATGCCGGGAGCCTCGCCGTCACCCGGAATCCGCCCTCCGGACGCTGGCCGGCGCTGAACTGGCCGGACAGCAACGTCACCCGCTCGCGCATGCCGAGCAGGCCGAAGCCGCTCCCGCCGGCCGCGGAGAGCCTCGGCCGGCCGGTCCCGCCGCGGCCGTCGTCCCCGTCGTCCACCACCTCGATCGTCACTCCTTCCGGCTCGTAGCCGACCGCGACCTGGCACGTCCGTGCCCTGGAATGCCGCACCACGTTCGTCACCGACTCCTGGATGATCCGGAATGCCGACAGTTCGATCTCCGGCGGCAGTGGACGCCGCTCGCCCCGCCAGGTCACCTGAACCCGCACCCCGGCGCCGGCCGTGCGTTCGGCGAGCTGCGGGACGTCGGCCAGGCTGCCGGCCGGCGCCAGCGGAGCGGCCTGCGGCATGGCGTCGTCGGGTTCGGCGCGGCGGAGCGCCCCGAGCATGCGCTGCAGCTCCAGCAGCGTCTCCCGGCTGGTGGTCTCGATGCCGGTCAGTGCCTGCCGCGTCTGCTCGGGCTTGGTCTCCACGACCCGCGCCGCCGCTCCCGACAGCACCGTGATGATCCCGATGCTGTGCGCAACACTGTCGTGCAGCTCGCGGGCGATCCGCAGCCGCTCGGCCATGACGACGCGGGCCGCGGTCTGCTCCTCCAGGGCGTCGAGGTATTCACCGCGTTTGCGGTACACCCCCCCGAAGACCCACGCGACCGCGAACCACAACGCGAACCCCCCGGCCCACTGGGAGGCGTCGGCGACGGACTGCGCGCGGTCGTGGAGATCGTTGAAGAACGCAGCCACGACGCTCGCGACGGAGCCGACGGCGGCAGCCTTCGGCCGCCGGACGGCGAGGTACCCGCCCAAGGCGACCAGCAGGACGAACACGATCGAGGGCCGCGCGCCGAAGGCGTCGCCGAGGACTGCTTCGCCCAGGACCACCGCGAAGACCACCGCCGGCAGACGGCGCACCAGCAGAACCGGCAGGGCGAGCACGACCCAGAGAGGGATCTTCTGGAAGCCCTCGAGGTCGGGGAACCGGAACAGGCCGAACTCAGGGGCCGGCATCGTCAAGGGGAGCGTCAGCGCGTACAAGCAGGCGGTGGCCAGCACCGCGGCCTGTGACATCAGCCAGGTCACGCGCTTCGATGTCGAGAGACGCTGGAGCAACTGTTCCATGCGGAGATCGTATTCAGTGGCGTCGGCTCCGCGCGTCGCCCCTGGGATGTACGCCGGATACGCCCCCGGGCCGACGGCCTGGCGCGTCTTCGAGGTCGGTATCCGGGCCATGGCCAATCCAGTCCGTCGTCACGGCCTCGGCAACACAGAGGCGTGAGAGGCGCCCAGCACAGCGGGCAGCGTTTTCGACCACGCGCAGGAAGTCGGCCGGGCCGACTTCCTGCGCAATTCCGGGAGCCGGACGCGGGGTTCAGCTCCCGACGGCCGAGACGTGCACCCCGAACGCTGTGGCCGCGCGCTCGGCGAAACGTTCCTCCTGCATGGCCGTCACCTTGCGCACCACCAGGACGGCGAGGACAGCGGCAACCACTTCGAGCACGTCGGAGGCGATCAGCCAGACGAGGCCCTGCTGGTAGTCGTCCGGGTAGTGCGCCCCATCGGTCGACTGGGTACCGATCCGGTTCGTGACCTTGGCCAGCCAGAAGCTGACCCACCAGAAGTTGAGCAGCGTCTCCGAAAGCGGCGGCCGCACCCCGGACGCGTCCGGCCGGGCACCGGCCTGCCAGATGTCGACGGCGATCTGCCGGGGGAACCAGAACTGGACCACCGGGGTGAACCAACCGCCGATCGCCCAGCCGCGCGCACGCCGGTGCCCGTGCGGGTACAGCACCTCGGCGTTGACCCGCGCCCGGTAGAACCAGGTGAGGAAGGCGGCCGCAGAGCCCGCCAGGGTCAGGAGGTACATCAGGCTCGCAGCCAGGTAGAGCCCGTACGAGGAGCTGAACGCGCTCTCATCGCCGAACTCGACGTCGACCGGCAGGTCACCGGCCGCCCCGTACAAGAGGAAGTCGGTGACGAGGCGGAACACGATGGCCGCGCCGCACACGACGAGCAGGACGGTGGCGGCGGTGGCGGTCGCTCTCGGCGACCGGCACACGGCGGGCGATGGCATGGGTGAAAGGGCTCCAGGTCCGGACCAAAGGTGACGGGGCGCCACTGTAGGGCCCGGCCTCTTCGTGCACTAGCTGTTTTCGCGGCCAGTATGGCGACGGGCTCTGACAGACCGACTGCCCACCACCTGTCGGCGGGGCCGGTTGCCTCGTGTATGCGGGGTGGCAGGTGTTCCTCGGCGACGGAAGGGTCCGCTCCGAGGCCGGTGGTGGTCCGCAGGACGAGGTGCGGCCACCGGTAGACGCTCGCCAACAACGCGTCGGCTTCCAGACGTTGGTCGACGCTGCGGTTGATCAGCCTGTGCGCCAACCCCGGTACCGGTATCGCGGTGCGGCCGTCCGCGAGTACGTCCACCCGACTGGTCGCGTAACCGTCCAGGATCCCGGGGAAGGCCCAGCCGTAGGACGTCCAGTGGGCGGACGGAACCCCACCCAGACCGTACTCGTGGGAGTTGCCGCCTCGCGGCGAGTAGAAGAGGCCGCCGTATCGCTCCTCGAAGCGGACCATCGCGTCCACGATCTCGGGTTCCGCGTCGACAGCCGTCGCGTACCGCCTGATCCGATCGGCAGGTGTTGGTGCATGTCGCCGCGCACGCGACTCAAGGAGGCTGCGGAGCCGGGGCGACACAGTGGGGTCATCAAGAATGTGTATGCCGCACAGGGTACGTCGGGACAGGAAGTCGGACCGGCCGACTTCCTGTGCAGGCGAACTCGGCTGACGGTCAGAGCGGCCGGTGGGCGATGGCGGCGAACATCGTCACCGAGAGGTGGAAGGCGTACTGCTCGGCGGCGGTGGTGAGTTCGGCGTACAGGTCGTCGCGCTGCTCCTCCGTGATCAGCTCGCGGGCGACGGCTGAGGTGGTGAGGCCGCGGACGAGCGGCCAGGGGACGCTGCCGGGTTCGTGCAGCAGGACGTCGGCGCCGACGTGGTCGACGGTCAGGCCCGCTGCCGAGAGCCAGCCCGTCAGGCGGCGTCCGGCGTCCGGGGTGGCGGCGGGGGCCTGGGCGATGGCGGCCAGCGCGGAGCGGATCTCCGGGGAGGCGGGGTGGAGGAGGAAGGTGGCCCAGTCGGTGTCGAGCAGGGCGACCCGCCCGCCCGGCCGCACGACCCGGGCCATTTCGGCGATGGCCTTCGCGGGATCGGTCAGGTGCTGGAGGACCCGCTCGCACCGGACCACGTCCACCTCGCCGTCCGGCAGCGGCAGGGCAAAGGCGTCGCCGTCGACGAAGCGGGCCGGGCTGCCGGCCTCGGCAGCGCGCCGTTCGGCGACGGCGCGCAGGCCGTGGTTCGGTTCGAGGCCGGTCGCGATGCCGTCCGGGCCGACCGCCGCCGCGAGGACTTGGGTCTCCGAACCGGTGCCGGAGCCGATGTCCAACGCCCGCTCGCCGGGGCGCGCGGCCAGGTGCGCATGCGCCCACTCCCGCAGCCGCCGCACACCGGGGTTCGCCGCCTGGACGTCCAGCACGGTGACCAGCCACTCGGTGGTCGCCGGATCGGCATTGGGCGCATGGAAGGCCGAGCTGGGGTGCGGGTCGGTCATGGCCGTCAGTGTAGGAGCGGCCGAGCTCGGTACAGGGGAAGCCGCCCGGCGGGTCCGACCGGGCGGCGCGGGTTTCCGTGGGGTCAGGCCACCGGTTGGCGGTCGCGGGTGGGAGGCGGGGTGGGAGTGGCGTCGTCCGGGCGGTGGGGCATCCGCAGGACGGCGACCGCGCCGAGGCCGACGACGGCGATGGCGAGGATCAGGAGGGAGAGGAGGGCGAGGCCGATCAGGAGTCGCACGGGGTGTCGTCCTCGGTCGTGTCGTGGGAGCGGAGGAGGGCGAGGAGGTTGAGCACGGTGCTCGCCGGCGCGTTGCCGAAGCGGACGAGGACGCGGCCGTCCACGACGCTGTCGGTGGCCACGGAGGGCCAGATGAGGCCGAACTTGCGGCCACGCTCGGCGAGTTCGGCGAGCAGATAGGTGACTTCGAGCTCGGTGTACGTGCGCATCAGCGGGTCGGCCGGCTCGATCGGGGCGCTCACGCGGCGGCGTCCAGCTCGAACCAGACGGACTTGCCGGTCTTGCGGGACTCCGTGCCGAAGCGGTGGGTGAGCGAGCGCACGAGGTGCAGGCCCCTGCCGGAGAGGGCGAGCGGGTCGGAGTCGTTGCGCGGGGCGGGGAGGACAGGGCTCCCGTCACTGACGGAGACGCGGAGGATGTCGTTCAGGAGGACGACCACCACGATGGGCGCCTCGCTGCCGCCGTGGCGCCAGGCGTTGACGAAGAGTTCGAGAAGCGCGAGCTCGGCGTCGGCGACCAGGTCGGGCTTCCACCCGGCGCGCGAGGCGGCCTCGCGCAACTCCTCGCGCGGGGCCGACCAGTCAGGGGGGAGTTCGAGGGAGAACACGAAGATACCTCCGTGGGGGCGAAATGGATCATTTATCGCCGCATACCGGCAGGCACGCCTCAGGCAACGGCGAGACCACAGACCGCCGAACACTCAATGCATGCGGCCCGCTACTCTCAGCATGGAGCCTGTGCGACACCCAGCGCAACTCACTCGCCAGACATCGCAATTTTGCAAATCGAACCTGAATTCGGCGGCTGAGACTGCCAGTTGTCGGTGGCGCCACAGCCTTTTGCGCGGGCAGACTGGTCAACCGACAGCTCAGGAGGGGACAAGATGGCAGTCTCGACCGTTCGTCGACGGCGGCTCGGCGGCGTGCTGCGGAAGCTTCGTGAGGAGCGGAAGCTCACCGCAGAAACAGTCGCGGACGCCACCGGGATGAGTCAGGCCAAGCTCACTCGGATCGAAACCGCCCACACCGCAGCCAAGGTCGAAGACGTGGAGAAGCTCCTCGACTTCTACGGTTGCGACGACGAGGACTACCGGGCCGGGCTGATCGCCATCACCAAGGACGGGAGCAAGCGTGGTTGGTGGCTGAGCTATCGCGATGTCATCAACACCACCACGACCGACCTGATCCTCCTGGAAGCCGACGCCGTCACGTATCGAACGTACGAGCCTGCGTTCATTCCAGGCCTCTTCCAAACCCCCGACTACGCGCGCATCGTGATCAATCGGCTGCGAATCAGCTCTGGTGGATCGGTGGAGGATCTCGTTCAGGTCCGAATGGCGCGCCAGTCCATCCTGACGCGTCCGAATCCCGTGCAGGTGTGGGCCGTCATCCATGAGGCTGCCCTCTGCTCGAACGCCAACCGCCCGGAGATCATGGTCCCGCAGTTGGACCGCCTCCTGACGCTCGGCAGCTTGCCCAACATCAACATTCAAGTCATGCCGATCGGTGCGGCGATCCACGCGGGAATGACTGGAGCCCTCGCACTGATGGGGTTCCCGCAGCGGCAGGACCTCGATGTTGTCCTGGTCGAAGGGCTGTTGAGCAGCATGTGGGTCGAGGATCCAGCCGATGTGGAGATCTACCGGGCGAAGTTCCAGGAGATCACAGCAGAAGCGATGTCCGTCGACTCTTCGCTCGCGTTCATCACCGCACAGAGAGACAAGATCAAGTGACCCACCCGACCTTCAAGAAGTCCACGTACAGCGCCGGAGATGTCAACTGCGTCGAGGTCGCCATTCCGGGCGGTCCCAACTCCTACATCCGTGACTCAAAGGACCTCTTCGGCCCGATACTTGTTTTCGATCGCGCAGCACATGAAGCCTTCATGGAGGCCATCTCGGCCGGGGAGTTCGACTTCGGTCTCCTCTGAGCGCCCACGAGAGCGGTGCCTCGCCCTTTCCCGGGCGAGGCACCGCCCCTCACTCCCCCTCCCCGACCTCCACGATCAGCAGGGTGCCCCGACTGCCCGCGCGCACCGCGTGCCGGGTGCCCGCCGGGATCAGGCACAGCTCGCCGACCTCGACCCTCAACTCCTCCCCGCCCAACTCCAGCTCCAGGACACCGTCGGCGACCACCAACACCTCCGCCGTCGCGTGCACCTCCTCTTCCAGCTCCCGGCCGTCCATCCGCAGCACCTTCACCGCCGCCGTTCCGACCTCGCCCAGCACCACCGACCGCCAGGCGTCCGGCAGTTGGGCCGCCTGCTCCTTCACGTCCACCAAGCTCATGACCAGGGACGTTACCCGCGCCGGCCCGCTATTTGGTTGACCGTTCGGCAAAACCTGCCAGGATCACCGGGGTGAACGCTCGCGCGCTGTACGAGGCGCTCCTCTCCACCGACGGCCCCTACGAGGACGTCATCGACCCCTGGCTCGACCAGGCCGCCACCGCCGACTACCGCGCCCGCCTCCACCTCACCGCCACCCCTGACACGCGCTGGTGGACCGACGAGCAACTCCTCCTCGAGGAGCTCTACGCCCTCAGCCGGGTCAGTGACTACCTCCTCCTAGGCCCACAACTCCCGCCCTACCTCCACCTCTTCACCGCCCTCGGCATGACGCCCGTCGCCGAACAGCCCGCCTTCGACCCGTTCCTCCACGAGATCACCGAAGTCGAGCAGGCCGAGGATCCGTCCTCCCCCATCGAGATCCTCGCCGTCCGCCACCCCGGCCTGATGCTCGGCGAGCTGCTGTTCAGCCGCGCCGGAGTCCGGGTGCGGGCCGGCGCCGCGCACGCGGAGCGCGGGGTGGCCGACCGTTGGCCGCTGTTCTGGACGCACCGCCGCGCCCACCGGCCTACCCGGGACCTCTCCCAGGGCTGGGGCAACAACTCCCAGTGGAGCACCGACTTCCGCCTCGACTACCGCACCGCCGACGGCGACCTGCTCAACGTCGCCGAGGACGCCCCGATCGACGGTAACCCCGACCTCGACCCGAACGCCTACGGCAACCTCGGGCCGGACGAGCGCCTGCTCACCCCCGCCGAGCGCCGCGAACTCCTTCACCACCGCACCTTCCTACGCACCCCAGCGCCCGCCGTAGCCGACCCCGCCTGGGCGGCTGAGCTGTGGCCCTTCGAGTGGCGACTGCCGGACGGAATCAATGAGTCCGGGTGAGTGCTGGATCACTGCACATGATCAAGACGGTTGATAGGTAAAGACGCATGGAAGAACTCATACGCCTCGCCGACGTCGAGGAAGCCGCAGCCGGCGACGGGCACCTGCTGTGGGCGGCCCAGGGGCAGCACGACGGCCGGCTGGGCCCGGGCGTACGGGCCTGGCACCACGGCACGGCCCTTGCGGTGGCGAGCCCCGACCTCTCCGCCCGGGACCGGCTGGCGGTCAAGGGCAGTGTCGATGACGCCGCGCACCTGGTGCGGCACGTGCTGACCGAGGTCGGACCGACCTACCGTCCCGTCGGCCAGGCGTCGTTGATCGAAGCGCTGGCCGACGCGATCCCCGGCCTGTCGCTGTTCCCCGAGTTCTACTGGATGGAGACTTCCGCCATCCCCGCCCCGCCCGCCGTCGGGGTGGAGTGGCTGGACGAGGTGCGGGTGAAGGAGGCGACCTCGCTGTTCGACCGCTTCTTCCCCGACTCCTTCGCCCAGCCGGACGACGGCGGCACCCACCGCTGGGCCGGCGTCGTCGACTCCCTCACCACCGACACCCCGCCGGAGCCCCTGGCCGTCGCGGCCGACGTCTGGTCGGCGGCCGGCTGCGGCTTCCTGGCCGGGGTGTGCACCCACCCCGACGCGCGCGGGCGCGGGCTGGCCCGGGCCGTCTGCGCCTTCGTCCTCGGGGACTTGGTGCGCCGGCACGGGCGGGCCGCCCTCATGGTGCACGGCGGGAATCAGTCGGCCATCGCCGTCTACGAGCACCTGGGCATGAGCAAGCGCCCCCTGGCGGGAGCCCAGGTCGTCTCCCCGTAGGGGTCCCGGCCCGAGCTCCATCAGCGCGACGGGCAGCGCCCGCCCTGGAATCCCCGACAAAATGATCACCATGGTGGTTGGATCCCTACAGGAGCGGTGACCGGGGCGTCCGAGGTGGCACGGCCCCAGGACGACGGGGGAGACACAGTGGAACGCATCGGGATCATCGGCGTGGGCGAGATTGGCCGGGCCATCGTGGTCGGCCTGTGCGACGGCGTCGAGGAGCCGCCCGAGGTCTTCCTCTCGCCGCGAGGGGCCCGTACGGCCGCCGAACTGTCGCAGCGCTACCCGACCGTGCAGGTGTGTGCCGACAACCAGGACGTGCTCGACCGCTCCACCGTGGTGATCATCGCCGTCCGCCCCCAGGACCGCACCGAGGCTCTTGCCGGACTCCGGGTCCGCAGCGACTGCGTCGTGGTCAGTCTCCTGGCCGGCACCGGCATCGGCGAACTGCGGCAGGCACTCGGTACCGACGCCCCGCTGGTGCGCGCCATCCCGCTGCCCGCCGTGCGGGAGCGCCGCTCCGTCACGGTGACGTACCCCTCCCACCCGGTCGTGGACGCCCTCTTCGACCGTCTCGGCGGGGCGCTCCCGGTAGCGGATGAAGCGGCCCTCAACGTCTTCTCCGCGCTGACGGGCACGGTGACCGCCCACCTCCAGTACCTGGTCACGCTCACCGAGTGGGCCGCCCGGCACGGCGTCCCCGCCGAGGCCGCGGACCGCTACGTCCGCGGCCTCTTCCAGGGCGTCGAGCGGGCACTGGGCGACGGCACCCGTTCCCTGCGGCAGCTCGCCGGCGACCACGAGACGCCCGGCGGGCTCAACGAGCGCATCCGCACCACGTGGTTCGACGCGGCCAACTCCGAGGCCCTGACCACGGCACTCGACGCGCTGCTCGCCGACCTCAGGTGAGGCCCAGTGAGTGCTGGATCACCGCGCATGATCAAGACGGTTGATAGGTAAAGGCACATGGAAGAACTCATACGCCTTGGCGACGTCGTGGAAGCCGCAGCGGACGAGGGGCACCTGCTGTGGGCGACCCAGGGGCAGCACGACGGCCGGCTGGGGCCGGGCGTGCGGGCCTGGCGCCACGGAACGGCCCTTGCGGTGGCGAGCCCCGACCTCTCCCGGCGGGACCGGCTGGCGGTCAGGGGTGGACCCGACGACGCCGCGCACCTGGTGCGGGGCGTACTGGACGAAGTCGGACCGGCCTACCGCCCCATCGGCCAGGCGTCATTGATCGACGCGCTGATCGACCGGATCCCCGGCCTGACGCCGATCCGCGAGTTCTTCT
Source organism: Kitasatospora sp. NPDC058162 (assembly GCF_042884005.1). Lineage (NCBI taxonomy): Bacteria > Bacillati > Actinomycetota > Actinomycetes > Kitasatosporales > Streptomycetaceae > Kitasatospora > Kitasatospora sp. NPDC058162. Next base: position 55,796 of record NZ_JBHVUS010000020.1, on the reverse strand, counting down.
GGATGGAGACATCGGCCCTGCCCGACTCACCCGCCGTCGGGGCGGAGTGGCTGGACGAGGTACGCGCGAAGGAGGCGACCTCGCTGTTCGACCGCTTCTTCCCCGACTCGTACGCCCAGCCGGACGACGGCGGCACCCACCGCTGGGCCGGGATCGTCGACTCCCCCACCGGCGACACCCCGCCGGAACCCCTCGCCGTGGCCGCCGACGCCGGGTCGGCGGCCGACTGCGGGTTCCTGGCCGGCGTGTGCACCCACCCCGGCGCCCGCGGGCGCGGGCTGGCACGGGCCGTCTGCGGCTTCGTCCTCGGCGAGCTGGTCCACCGCCACGGGCGGGCCGCCCTCATGGGTGCACGGGGACAACCGGTCGGCCATCGCCGTGTACGAGCGCCTGGGCATGGCCAAGCGGCCCTTCGCAGCGGCGCAAGTCGTCTCCTCGTAGGAGCCGCGGGTTCCGCCGGTGGTCGGCGACTCAGTCGGCGGGTGGGCCGCCGAGCGGCGGGAGGATGCCGAGCTGCTGGAGCAGGCCGAGCTCGTCCTTGTCGGACCACTTCTCGGCCAGCCTCCCGTTCTCGATCCGGTGGATCACCACCGCCGTCATCTCCATCGGGTTCCCGGTGGCGGGAGCTCCCGGCAGATCGCCGCGGTGGACCCCGGTGGCGGTCAGCCGGGTCACCACCTTGTCGCCCTCGGCGATCTGGTCCTCGATCCGGTGCGTCCCGGGCGTGGCCTCCCAGAAGAGCCGGAACGCCTCCTTGAGCCCCTCACGCCCCGGCGACACCGGGAACGGCGGCGGGTGGTGATCGATGTAGTCCTCGGCCACCAGCTCGTCCATGGCCGCAAGGTTTCCGGCGTCGATCTCCGTGTAGAAGCGCCGGACCAGTCGCTTGTTGTGATCGGTGGACATGGCCGAGAAGCCTGTCTGCCCCGCCCCGCACCACCGCCCAGCCACGCCGTACGCCCCGGGCAGCGTCACCCGAAAGCCTCCGTCGACTCCGCCCTGGTCCCTCCCTCGCGGAGACACCCGCGGGCCTGGTCGGCGAGCAGTTCGCCGACCACGTGGCGGGCGGTGCGCACCATCCGGAGGTTGCTGTCGCGGTAGTAGTCCAGCTCCATCAGCGCCACGGACAGCGCCCAGCCCCTCCCCCGCTCCCAGGCCGCGTCATCGGCGCCGACGGCCGTCCGGAAGGAGTCGCGGGCCGAGGCCGGGAGCACGTACCAGGCGGGGAGCAGGTCCACGGCCGGGTCGCCGAGGCCCGCGCAGCCGAAGTCGATGACGGCGCTGAGCCGTCCCGCGCCGTCGACCAGCAGGTTGCCGGGCTGGAGGTCGGCGTGGATCCAGACCGGCGGACCGGGGTGCTCGGTCGCCGCAAGTCCCTTCTCCCACAGGGCGGTTACCGCCTGAGCGTCCACCACGTCCACCAACGCCGCGATCGCCCGCCGGACCGCCCCGTCCCGCGCCGCCAGCGTCTCGCTGCGGTAGGAGGCCGGGCCACCCGCCGGGTCGACCCGGTGCATCGCGGTCACGAACGCGGCCAAGTCGGCGGCCAACAACCCGGGTTGGCGGACATCCCCGGCCACCGGATTGGCCCCGTCCAGCCAGCGCAGCACCGACCACTCCCACGGGCAGCCGTCGAACGGCACGCCCAGGGCCACCGGAACCGGTACGGCGACGGGGAGTTCGGGGGCCAGGCGGCGCAGCCAGGTGTGCTCCTTGCCGATGTCCTCGGCCGCCCCCGGGATGCGCGGGATCCGCACCACCAGCTCGGCGCCGAGCCGGTACATCGCATTGCTCGTCCCGGCCGAGTCCACCAACTCCACCGGCAGGGCGGCCCATTGCGGAAACTGCGCGGCCACCATCCGGCGGACCAGCGCCTTGTCGAGGTCCACTTCGTCTGCGTGCATCTTCTCGGGCATGGCGCCCGACCCTGCCAGCGGGCGACGGGCCCGGCAAGCGAATTACCAGGGCACGACCTGCCCCAGCCGCTGACCGCCGACGGCGACGGCGACCGCGACCGCGACCGCGACCGCGCAGCCGCTCCCTTCGGCGGGAGTTTTCAGCCGACCAGCCGCCTGCGCCAGTCCACTCGCGTCACCTCGATCGCGCGTCCCGGACTGCCGTTCCACTCGACCGGCAGCCCGACCTGCTCCAACGCGGCGACGACCCGCTGTCCCACGTTTGCCGTGGTCCGCTCCGAGTCGTCGAAGCCGCCGTAGTAGAGCGTCAGTCCTTCCCCGGCCGCCGCCCTGTCCGTGCTCTGGCGGTGGAAGTAGACGAACCCGAGGCTGTCGGGGGAGGCTTCGGCGCTGATCTCGGCCCCGCCACACGAGGTACAGCACGTGAAGTCCTCGCGCGCCACGATCCCTTCCGCCTCCAGAGCGGAGAACGCCGTGGTGAGCCGCTCCGGGTCGGTCTCCCCCTGCCACGTCTCCTGCTCCCGGAGGCGCTCGCGCCACATCCGGTCGACCAGCGCCTCCGCCTGCTGGAGCGCGGCCGGCCTGCGGTACTCGAACGCCAGCTGGTCCCGGGCGAACTCGACCAGCCGGGCGCGCGTCGCGTAACCGCGCACGATCGCCGACCGGACCTGCGCCAACAGGTCTTCGCACTCCGGCCCGGAGAGCCTGGACAGTTCGGGCTCGACCGGCGGGTCCAGCGGACCGTCGTGATCGGGGAGAGCGCCGATCGCATCGACTCCCAGATAGACGCGGCGGCCCGTCGGGAAGGGGATGTCGAGGCCCGCCTCCCTGAAGACGTCGAAGAGATTCTGCTCGCCGTAGCGCCTCACCAGCTCCTCGGGGTCCTCGATGCCGACCAGTGCGTGCAGCCGGGGATCGGCATCAACCGGCAGACTCCGCAGCGCCTGCCGGATCGCATGCCCGCGCGCGATGGTGAAGCGCCGATGCGTACAGAGCGCATCCATCGCGAGGCCAGGCAGGTCCCCGGTCTCGACGATCCGGACAGGCTCGAACAGGGGGCGCACCACGCGTTCCGCGTCCTCCCGCTCCAGGGAGCACAAGCCGGCGAGGCGGACGGCCGCGGCCTCCACCGCCCGGCTGAAGCCCATCGACACCAGGATGCCGGCGAGGTCGGGCGGTCCGTCCGTGAAAGGACTGCCCGCCTCCACCCGGGTGCCGGGCGGAACGCTCAACTCCCGTCCGTGCTGTCGGTCGAAGAGCCACCCCTCGTGCTCCCCGCGCTCACAGAAGGCAGCACCACCGGGCACCAGCCGCCAACTCCTGTCCTCCGGGCGGAAGTTCGCCGGGCCCGGCTCCGGAGTGAGCTCGATGCCGAATTCGGTCCGATGGACGTATCCCGACTCGGGGGCGATCAAGCCCGGTCGTCCGGACGGCCTGGCGAGCAGGAGGTCGGCCACTGCCTCGGTGTTCTCCGCGTCGGCCAGGGCTTGCACGAGCCGCTGGGCGTCCGGCGCTGACACGCCGGCGTCGGTCAGGACGCGCTCCAGGTCGGGCAGGGGGTCGTAGTCGTGGGCAGCCATGGCCGGCATCGTACGGAGGCGCTCCGACATTCCGGCACCCGCGGCTGCTCAGTCGTGCTGAACTCGCCACACGCCGGTGCGGATCCACCGCCGGCTGACGCCACCGGCCACGAAGGGGCCGACCAGCATGGACAGCATCCACAGCCCCACGCTGGCGGGCGAATAGATGTAGTACTGCCACCCGTCCGGAAGCAGCACCGGCAACAGGAACAGCGTGGTGAGCGCTCCCCAGGTCGCCATCCATGTGATCACCGCGCGCGCCACGACGTCCATGTGTCCCCTCCGGCGATATTTGAACGTGTTCAATATAGCCGAGGACCGCGGCCGCTCAACCCCGCACCGCCAGGTCCTGACTGCCCACCACCTTGAGCAGCCGCAGCGCCGAGTGCGAGGGCGTCCCGGGTGCGGCGGTGAAGAAGATCGTCCACTGGTCCCGGTGCGGGTCGTGCAGCGCCTCGCAGTCGAGGTCGAGCGGGCCGACCACCGGGTGCAGGATGCGCTTGTGGGTCGAGCGGCGGATCTCGACGTCCTGCTGCGCCCACAGCTCGCGGAACTCGGCGCTGGCCGTGAGCAGCCGCTCGACCAGGCGGCGCAGGGCGCTGTCGGCGGGGTAGCGGCCGGCGGCGGCCCGCAGGTCGGCGACCACCCGGCGGGCGAACCGGGCCGCGCCGTCCGGGTCGTGACGGGCCCGGGACTCCGGGTCGGTGAAGAAGCGCCAGACGAGGTTGCGCTCGCCGGGCGGCATGGCGGAGAAGTCGCCGAGCAGCGCGGCCGCCATGGCGTTCCAGGCGAGGACGTCGCGCGCGGCGCTGCAGACCATGGCCGGGGTGTCGTCCAGCCGGTCGAGCAGGTGCAGGACGCCGGGCCGCACGTCGCGGGACATGCCGCTGGGCGGCAGCGGCGGTTCGCCGACCAGGTGGTGCAGGTGGGCCGTCTCGTCCTCGGACAGCCGCAGCGCCCGGCCGATCGCCCCGATCATCTGCCGGGACGGGCGCGGCCCCCGGCCCTGTTCGAGCCGGATGTAGTACTCCACCGACATGCCCGCGAGCTGCGCGACCTCCTGGCGGCGCAGGCCCGGGGTACGGCGCCGCCCGCCGGCCGGCAGGCCGACGTCGGCGGGCTGGATGCGGGCGCGCCAGCGCCGCAGGAAGGCGGCCAGCTCCGCCCGGTCCACGTGTTCCACGCCTCCCAGTCTGGCCCGCCCGCCGCACCCCGACCATGGCACTCCCGATACCACCCTCGACAGTGCTCTCCCGGCCCGGCCGCCACCCGGCCAGAGTCGAGGCATGACCACGAACCGCATCGTCCTGATCACCGGCGCCAACAAGGGCATCGGCCTCGCCACCGCCACCGAACTCGCCCATGCCGGGCACACCGTGCTGCTCGGCGCCCGCGACCCCGAGCGCGGCGCCGCGGCCGCCGCCGGACTCACCGCACAGGGCCTGGATGCCCGCTCCGTCCGCCTGGACGTCACCGACCCGGCCACCGTCGCCGCCGCGGCCGACCTGATCGCCGCCGAGTACGGCCGGCTGGACACCCTGGTCAACAACGCGGGCGTCGCCCGGGACTGGCGGCGCACCCCGGAGGAGCTGCCCGTCGAAGCCGTCCGCGAGACGTACGAGACCAACGTGTTCGGCGTCGTCACCGTCGTCAACGCCATGCTGCCGCTGCTGCGGACGTCCCCGGCCGCCCTGATCGGCAACGTCTCCAGCGGCCTCGGCAGCTTCTCCTTCCTGGCCGACCCGGAGTCGCCGATCTGGGAGCACGCCACCCTGCTCGCCTACAACTCCTCCAAGGCCGCGCTCAACGCCGTCACCCTGGTCTACGCCCGCGCCCTGCGCGGGTCCGGCGAGGGCGGCATCAAGGTCAGCGCCCTGGAGCCGGGGTACTGCGCGACCGACCTCAACGGCCACAGCGGCCACGCCACCGCCGAGGAGGGCGGCCGCCGGATCGCCCGCCAGCTCGACGAGGCCCTGGCCGGGCCGACCGGCCGGTTCTTCCACGCCGAGGGCGGCACCTACCCCTGGTGAACCGCCCCGGCGGCGATCAGGGCGGGCAGCTCCCGCATGTCGTCGAAGACGACCGTGCCCGGCCCGGCCAGCCGCTCCGCCGCCGTGACGCCGCCCGCGTAGCCGAGCGCCCGCATCCCGGCGGCCCGGGCGGCCTGCACCCCGGGGCCGCTGTCCTCGACCACCACGCAGGCGGCCGGGTCGACGCCCATGCTCCGTGCGGCGTGCAGGAACAGGTCGGGCGCGGGCTTGCCGCGCCCGACCTCGGTGGCGCTGAAGATCCGGCCCTCGAAACGCCCGTACAGCCCGGTCCGGCCCAGCGTGTGCCGCATCTTCTCGTGGGTGCCGCTGGACGCCACGCACATCGGCAGCCCGAGCGCCTCCAGGGCGTCCAGCGCCTCCGGCAGCCCGTCCACCGGCGTCAGCCCGGCGTCCACGGCCTCGGCGTGTAGCTCGCGGAACCGCTTGTCGAACAGCGTCGCGGCCTCCTCCCCGACCCGGTCGGCCACCATCGCGTGGTTGGCCGCCTCCGACCGCCCGACGAACCGCTCGACCACCTCGGCCCCGGTGAGCGGCCAGCCGAGCTCGGCGGTCAGCTGCCCGACCACGCGGACGGCGATCACCTCGCTGTCCACCAGGACGCCGTCGCAGTCGAATATCACCAGGTCTATCGGTCCGATCATCCGCTCAGCATAGGGCGGAGCCGGAACGAGTCAGGGGCCCGCCGACGGGAAGTTCGCCGCCGTCTCGGGCACGCTGTCCGGCAAGTGCACCGGGTTCGAGCACGGATAGCTCGCCAAGGCGGCCTTGGTGGTCTTCAACAGGATGTCGAGGATCGCCCGGTGACTCCTGGCCGGCACCGGATCAGTGAAGCGCGTACTGACCTCGACCTCCACGTACGGCGCTCCCATGTCCACGGTCTCCGGATTGTCACACCGGAACCCGAGGTCCACCTTCTCCTGACCGACCAACCCCCGTACGTCCGCCCCGAAGTCGAGCCGACTCTTACCCCAGGGCGAGTCGAAGCGGCTCTGCTCGGTGGATTCCCGCAGCGGCTGCACGACGATTCTGAGGATGGTGTCCTCCGGACTCCGGCGGACCTCGCAGGTCTGTTCCCATTCCTTCGGGTTCGGGCGGAGCCGCGTTCCGTCGTCGTCCAGCCAGTAGGACGCGGCGAAGGTCCCGTGCTCGCCCTCCGCCAGCGGCTCCAGGTCAGCACGTGTGAGCACGGACCAGCAGGCGCCGACCGGCAGCTCCGCCGGCGCGTGAGCCGACCGCCACCACCACCCGGCCCCGGCGAGGACCACCACCGCGGCCCCGGCGGCAAGCCACCGTCGCCCGTTCCGCCCGCGCTCAGTCATTGACGGCCGTGGTGAAGAGCGTCGAACCGTCGGTATGGGCGTAGCGCACCTGGTTCGCGGTGTCCGCGGCCATCGCCTCGATCTCCTTGTCGCTCAGCCCGGACCCCTGAGCCGCGTTGACCACCGCGGTCTTGGCGGCAGCCGCCGCCGCGTCCACACCACCCGTCTGCGAGATCGTGGCCGGGTCCGCGAACTTCGGCTCGATCCGGTAGTTGTGGGCCAGATCGTCGATGTAGTGCTTCACCGGTTCCGAGAGCCCGGGACCGACGATCGGGATGCCCTTCACCATTTCGCCGCCGGTCATGAGCCAGGCCGACTTGGCCCATACGGCGCTCTCGTCGAGGGAATGGTTGTACGCCTCGGCCTGAGCCCGCGCGTCGTGCACGATCTCCTGGGTCCGGGCCGTCGTGATGATTCCGGCGACCTCGCCGCCCGCGTGCGCCGCATTGTGCACGGCCGCGTCGGAGTGGGTGCCGTAGTCGCCCCGGTGCGTGATCACGTCCTGGATGTGTGCCGTCGTGTAGGCCTGCTGGGCCTGCGCGACAGCGCCGAAGGCATCAGGGTTGCGGCCCAGTGCACCCAGGAGCTTCGCGGTGTTCGCGTGGTCCAGGTCCGCCGGGGCACCGTAGCGCGGCAGTTCCTTGTCGTCCGGGCTGAGCGCGCCCTGGACATCCCCCATGTACGCGGCCGCCATGTGGCCGAGGCTGGGCGCGATGCCCGCGAAGTCGCCACCGGGGCGGAGCGACCTGGGGCCGTCCTTACTGCCGAAGATGTCGACCACCGTCTGCATCATCTTCGCCTGTTCCCCGGTGTGCGGTGCCAGCTGGTCCTGTGACCCGAACGGACGGCCGGTGACACCGGCTTCCAGGGCGTGTCCGAAGGACAGCGTGGCGGACTGGCCCGGATGGCCATGCACGATGTCGCGCCCTGGCCAGATGTCCCGGAGCGGCGAGTCCTCACCCGGCTTGGCCAGATCCTTGACGTAGTGGTTGTCCGAGCTGTAGCCCCTGACCGTACCGTCGAGGTTGTAGAGGGTGGTCGAGCCGTTGAAGAACTTCACCGACGCCTCGGGGTTGTGCGCGAGCGCGTCCATCACCCCGCCCAGCGGGTTGAAGCCGCCCTGCCCCGCGCCCGGCGGGAGGGCGAGGAGTCTCAGGTACTGGAACTCATCGGGGCTCCAGTGGTCCGAGGTCCACTGCCCCGGCCCCAGGCTGAGCTGGGTGACGTGCTCGGCGATCGGATTGAGGAAATGCGGGTCGTACGTCCCGGTGCGCAGGATGTTCGACAAGATCTGGTAGCCGAATGGGTTGAGGTTGTGTGGCGAGGTGTTCGGCGGCCAGATGTCCTGCCGGGCGTAACCGGCCTTGCGAAGGCCCGCCTCCCACTCGTCCGACAGGTGCGGGAGGTTGTGGGTGTCGGTGGCGGTGGCCAGAGCCAGGCCGAGGTTCTTCTGCAGGTCCGCAATGGCCTGCGGCCTGCGGCCGTCCTTGCCTGCGGAGACCGTGGCCATCGACCCGTAGTACTTGAGGAATCCGTCCGGTCCCAGCCGACTGTAGAAGGCGGTGGTGAACTGCGGGTCGTTGGCGTGCTCCTTCAAGAGCTTGTTGAGCTGGTCCAGTTGGACGTCGCTGATGTTCCCGGCGAGCTTCAACAGGTCGGCCGCCTGCTTGCCCTGCTCTTCCGGGCCCGACGACGGTCGGAAGGCCGTCCGGTCCGACCCGGTCGCGCCTCCGAGCGCGGTGGCGGCCGCGGCGTCCGCGGCCTCGGCCCGGGCCACGGCCTTCGAGATGTCGGTGCCGACGTCCTGCGCCAGCCTCCGGTACGTCTGCTCGTAGCTCGGGTCGTGCTTGTCCGCCTCGTTGGTCGGCGCGGGCCAACTGACGTTCACGCCGTTCGCGTCCACGGTCAGGGAGTGGTCCGCGGCCTTCTTCAAGGCCGCGTCCAGGTCGGCTCGGGCGGCGACCAGCTCGGTGTGTGCCTCACGCAGTGCCTTGCCGATGGCACTGGCCTCCTCGAACGCCGCATCCAGTTCGTTGCGTGCCGTCGTGACCGCCGTGGCGGCCGATTCGGCCGCGTCTCCGCTCCAGTTGGAGCCCTGCAACGGCGTGATCACGTCACCGGTGAGCTCCGAGGAGAACTTCCAGCTGCGGACCAGCCCCTCGAACGCCGTGGCCAGGGTCTCAAGACCCTGGAACGACTCCTGACGCAGATCGGAATAGGTACTCATGCCACCTGCCTCAGGAAGTCGGGAACTTGTCGGCGTTCGCCTGGTCGGTCTGTGCGTACTCGTCGGCGTTGGAGGACAGCACGCTGGAGATGCGCCCCAGCAGTCCCCCCGTGGCCTGCGCCTGCGCGGCCCACACCTCCTGCGCAGTGGCCAGGGCTCCGACGATCTTCCAGCTCTTGGACATGCCCTGGGTGGCGCCCGGCTGGTCCTTCCAGACGTCCTTACAGGCTTTGTCGAAGTTGGTGTGGAGAGTGCTCGCGTTACCCGACGCCTTCCGCAGCGCGTCCGGGCTCACCCTCACCGTCGCACCGGCGGCCGACACGTGCGGCGGCGTCCATCCCGGGGCCGCCGCACCGGCCGCGGCGGCGGCGAGGTCCGGGAACTGCTTCTTCGCGTCCTCCGTCAGGTTCCCCGACTTGTCGAAGAGCCACGGATTCACCTTGCGCTCGAAATCCAGGTCAGTCACTTGTCCCCGCCCTCAAACCGTGTGGTCCAGATGGCCGTGGACCGGCTCAAGCGGCGCCGGCGCACGACAGGTGATCGTGTCGGTGGGCCCCCCGGCCCTCCGACACCCGTCGGCATCCTAACCATCGAGCCCTGCAGCGTAAGGGAGTTGAGCGAATCATGAGCAAACGACAGGGCCCGGCGGCCGAAGCCGCCAGGCCCTGCCACCGACCGGACGTCAGCTGGTCTGGATGGAGGTGTCGTCGATCACGAAGCTGGTCTGCAGCGAGGAGTCCTCGGTGCCGGTGAACTTCAGGGTGACCGTCTGGCCCGCGTAGGCGGAGAGGTCGAAGGTGCGCTGCTGGTAGCCGGCCGCGGCGTCCACGTTGGAGTAGGTCTTCAGCGTGGTGCCGTTCACCGCCACGGTCAGCTTGTCGTACGCCGTGGTGCCGGTCTCGGCGGTGTCGATGTGCAGCCAGAAGCTCAGCGTCGCCTTGCAGCCCGCCGGGATGCTGACCGTCTGGGACAGCGTGTCGGTGTGGGTGCTGCCGTAGCCGTCCAGGTAGGCCTTCCAGCTGCCGCTGTGGGCCGGCTCGGAGGAACCGTTGTCGATCACACCGCTCGACGCCGTCCACGGCGCCGCCGTGCCGGTCTCGAAGCCCTGGTTGCCGAGCAGCTGGGCCGGGGTGCAGGAGCCGCCGCCACCGCCGGTGACCGCCCAGGTGAAGCTGGTGGTGGCGGACTTGCCGGCCGAGTCCTTCACCGTGACGGTGACGCTGGAGCTGCCGATGGTGGAGACGGTGCCGGAGATCAGACCGGTGGAGGCGTTGATGGCCAGGCCCGCCGGCAGCCCGGTGGCCGAGTAGGACAGCGGGGCCGTCCCGCCCGAGGCGTTGACCTGGAGGCTGACGGCGCCGCCGACGGTGGTGGACTGGTCACCGGGGCTGCTCACCGAGACGCCGGCGCCGGCCGGCTTGGTGAGCAGGCAGCCGGGCACGGTGAGGTCGACGGCCCGGGCGGAGTTGACGCAGGTGGTGAACCAGTAGGTCTCCTCGCCGTAGCTCTGGCCCTTGAAGGCCTTGGTGGAGCCGTCGGCGGCGACCTCGCAGGGGTTGTCGAGGGTGCACATGGCGCCGTCGTCGTTGCCGGTGTTGTTGATGCCGACGATCCGCCCGCTCGCGGAGTCGATGATCGGCGAGCCGGAGGTCCCGTGGGTGGTGTTGCAGCCGGAGCTGTAGCGCAGCGAGTCGTGCCAGGTCCACTGGTCCTCGCGCAGGGTGGGCACGAACCCGTTGACGGAGCAGTTCCAGACCTGCTTCCAGTACGAGGACGGGATGTACATCGAGGAGCCGTCGACCGGGTGGGCGTCGTTGATGGTGAGGGCGGTGACGCCGTACCGGGAGCTGATCGAGCCATAGGTGTCGGTGAGTTCGTAGAGGGCGACGTCGGTGCCGGTCATCGTCGCGTAGATCACCTGGTCGGCCTGGACGGTGCCGAGGCTGTTGCCCGCGCCGTCCAGCAGGGTGCCGCTGCGGCTGGCGCTGACGTTCTGGATGACCTGGCCGTACGGGGGCATGCTCGGCAGGCAGTGGCCGTTGGTGAGCATCATGGCCCGGTCGCCCGCCACCGAGGCGGGGAACCGGACCAGCGAGGCCGAGCAGTCGTCCAGGGCGATGGTGGCCGTCAGGTCGGCGGCCTGGACGGCGTGGGCGGGGGCGGCGGCGAAGACCAGCCCGCCCGCGACGACGGCACCGGTACCGGCCATCGCGACAAGTCTCTTGAACATGGCTCTCCTTGTGGGGGATCGCGGGTTGCCCGACTGGTCGCCGAGGCCCACGCCCGCACGAAAGTGCCATGGCCACCTCAAGGGGTCAACCATTCCTGCACAACTCGCCACCCCACGGGCCGGGTTGTGCCATGAAATGGCAATCACCTGTCCTGGTATGCCCGTTACGAGGGAGATCGCCGAACGCTACGGCTGCGGGGCGGAGTTCACGTTCTGGCCCTCGACCTTGGCGTTGCCCTGGCCGTCCTTCGCGTGGACGGTGACCTTCCAGATCGTCCCGCCGCCGTCCGGCGTGAACTCGTGCTTGTCCTGGAACTTGACGAAGTCGCAGTTCTGCGTGAACTGCCGCGCATCGGGGTCCCAGTCCACCCCGGTGGTGTAGTAGAAGTCGTACGAGCCGTCCGCGATGCCGGTGATGGTGGCCTGCTGCCCCTTGGCCGTGTACACCGAGGCCACCGCCTTGCCGTCCGCGGCGAGGGTGAAGACCGCGTCCACCGTGAAGTTGTTGGTGACCTCCACGGTGCCCGTGCCGCCCTTGCCGCCGTCGCGGACCAGGGTGCCGTTCTCCAGGGTCCGCGGCTGGGCCGGCAGCGCGGGCAGCTGCGGAACGGTGGCGGTGGCCGGGAAGCCCGCCTCCTTCAGCTTGCCGAGGGCAGCCGTGACGCCCGTCATCCCCTGCCCCGCGCCGAGCCGGCCCCGGCCCACGGCGAGCGCGCAGAGCTTCTTGCCCTGGACGTCCGCGCGGACCGCCGACGCGTCGGTGGCGAGCGTGGTCAGCGCGTTCACCAGGTCGGTGCGCCCCGCCGTCGCCCCGGCGGGCGCGGCGGTGGCGTTCAGGTCGCGGACGGCGCGGCCGGTGCTGGACTCGACGGAACCCAGCGCCCGGTCGAGCTCGCCCATGTCCTTGGCCGCGGACACCTTGCCCAGCCCCGTGCCGATCGGGCCCAGGGCCTGGTCGAGCGACGTGCCGAACGGCGTCGCCGCGGCGGACGGCGTCGCACTCGGCGCGGCCGCACCGCCCCCGCCGCCGCCCGAGCACGCCGCGAGCAGCAGCGCCGCCCCGACGACCAGACCGGATCTACCCGTGGACCCCGAGAACTTCACAATCCCACCCCGCTGCTGCCGGACGCGCACCGTCCGCGCGCGTACGGGGCGACATGGTGCCGATCACCAACCGCCCTGGTCAACCCGTTACGGACGATAAACGGAATGGTCTGTTCCGCCGTGCCCCCGCCCGTGACGAGCGGGGGCCGGTGAACGCTACAGCTGCGGGAAGGAGTTCGGGTCCACGTCGTTGGTCTTGGCGTTGCCGTCGACCACCGGCTGCAGGGTGATCGACCAGGACGTCGAGGTACGGCCGGTCTCGAAGGGGAAGTTGTCCTCGAACTTGGTGAACGCGCAGCTCTGGGTGAAGGCTTTGGTCGCGGAGTCCCAGTCCGCCCCCTGGGAGACGTAGACGTCGTACGTCCCGTCCTCCACGCCCTGGATGTCGGCCTTCTGCCCCTTGGCCACGAACATCGAGTGCACCGCCTTGCCGTTGAGCACGAGCGAGACGACCGCATCCGTCTTGCTGCCGTTGTCGACCTTGAACTCGCCGTCGCCGCGCAGCTTGCCCTTGCTGACCATCGTGCCGTTGTCCAGCGAGCGGGACTGCTGCTTGGGCAGCTGGGGTGCGGCGAAGGTGGTCGAGTAGCCGGCCGCCGTCAGCTTGCCGAGGGCGGCGGACACGTCCGCCAGCCCCTGTGAGGCGCCCAGTTCGGCCCCGGCCGAACTCAGGGCGCAGACGCCGCGGGACTTGATGTCACTGCGGACCGTCGTCGCGTCCTTGGCCAGCTGCTTCAGCGCGGCCACCAGCGCGGTCTGGTCCGTGGCGACCGCGGCCGGCTTGTTCGCCCGGCCCAGGGTGGTGGCGGCCGTCTGCGCACTGGTGGAGACGGCGGTGAGCTCGGTGCCGAACTCGTTGAGGTCCTTGGACCCCGCCGCCTGGGTGAGCGCGGTGCTGACCGGGTCGATGCTTCCGCTGAGCACCGGGCCGTACGGCGTCGGCGTCGGCGTCGGTGTCGGCGTGACCTTGGACGCGGTCACGCCCCCTCCCGTACCGGTGGACGAGGCGTCGGTCGAACCGCCCCCGCCGCCCGAACAGGCCGCGAGCAGCAGCGCCGAACCGATGGCCAGACCGGCCTTACTGATGGACGACTTCATGACCCCACCCCCAGTGTCACCCGGCGCACACGCTGCGCGCACACCCCGCGACATGGTCCCGAGCACGAACCACCCCGGTCAACCCGTTTCGGGCGAGCACCCCGAACGGGCCGTCCCGGGCCGCCCGTCGGGGTCGATGTCGGGGTCAACTACGATCGGCACGTGCTCAGCCTCACCGGACTCCCCCTCCAGGTCATCACCTCGGTCATCGCGATCCTGGTCTTCGCCGCCACCATGTGGTTCTGGCCGAAGTTCGGCGGCAAGGGCTGGAAGTCCTGGCTGGGCCGGATCGGCGCCTTCCTGGCCACCCAGCTCTCGGTGCTGGCCGCCATGGGCCTGATCGCCAACAGCTACTTCGGCTTCTACAGCTCCTGGACCGACCTGCTCGGTACCAGCGGCGGCCTCGGCACGGTGGTCGACCACCAGCCGAACGCCTCCGGGGTCTCCGTCACCGGCGAGCAGAAGTTCTACTCGTCCCAGGGTTCGGAGCCGGACCGCTCCGGGATGATCCAGAAGGTCGACGTCAAAGGGGCCGGCACCGGCCTGAGCACCGAGGCGTACGTCTACCTGCCGCCGCAGTACTTCCAGCCGGGCTTCGCCAAGCAGCGCTTCCCGATGGCCGTGGTGCTGACCGGCTACCCGGGCACCCCGGAGAAGCTGATCTCGCTGATGCAGTACCCGGCGTCCACCCTCGACGCCATCGAGCAGAAGAAGCTGCCGCCGACCATCCTGGTGATGACCCGCCCCACCCTCGTCGACAACCGCGACACCGAGTGCGTCGACGTGCCGAACGGCCCCCAGGTCGAGACCTTCTTCACCAGCGACCTGCCCAAGGCCCTCGCCACCACCTACCGGATCGGCACCGACCCCTCCAACCGGGCCGTGATCGGCAACTCCACCGGCGGCTACTGCGCGCTCAAGTTCGCCCTGCGCAAGCCCGACTCCTACCCGGCCGCGGTCGCGCTCTCCGGCTACTACAGCGCCGCCCACGACCCGACCACCGGCGACCTGTTCGGCGGCGACGACAAGCTCAAGCAGGAGAACGACCTGCTGTGGCGGCTGAAGAACCAGCCGGCCGCCCCCGTCTCGCTGCTGCTGACCACCGCGAACGACGAGAACAACTACGACGAGACCAAGGCCATGGTCGCCGCCTTCAAGGCCCCCACCAAGATGTCCACGATCACCCTGGACACCGCCGGCCACAACTTCCACACCTGGACCCGGGAGATCCCCCCGGCCCTGGAGTGGCTGGGCAAGCACATCACCATGCCGGCCGCGGCCTGAGCGACCGGCCACCGCCCGACCCGCCGCCCAAGGCCCGAAAGCCGGATGAAGAGCGGGTGAGGGCCGCCTGAACCCGTTGCCGCACGGGTGGAAAGGGGGCAGATCACACCCGGCTCACAGCCGCATCTCACGGTTCTCTCAGCCACGCCACGCACGGTATGGCGCATGACCACGAGCAGCTACTCCCCTCCGGCCGGCGATCCGTGGCCCGAGGCCGCGAACTACCCGCCACCGGAGGCGCCGCGACCGGACCCGGCGCCGCTCTTCCCCGAGCAGCCCCTGCCGCCCGTCGGGCCCAAGGGCCCGGCCTCCTGGTCCGGACGGCTGCGCACCCTCCCGGCCCGCGCCTGGCGCGGGCGCGCGGACGACCCGCGCTGGGTGCGCCCGGCCCTGCTGGCGCTGCTGGCCGCGACCGTCGTCCTCTACCTGTGGGGCCTGGGCGCCTCCGGCTGGGCCAACGCCTTCTACTCGGCGGCCGTCCAGGCCGGCAGCCAGAGCTGGAAGGCCTTCTTCTTCGGCTCCTCCGACGCCGGCAACTTCATCACCGTCGACAAGCCCCCGGCGTCCCTGTGGCCGATGGCGCTGTCGGTGCGGCTCTTCGGCCTCTCCTCGTGGTCGATCCTGGCCCCGCAGGCACTGATGGGCGCGGCCACCGTGGGCGCGCTGTACGCGACGGTGCGCCGCCGCTTCTCCCCGCTCGGCGGCCTGCTGGCCGGCGCCGCGCTGGCGCTCACCCCGGTCGCGGCGCTGATGTTCCGGTTCAACAACCCGGACGCGCTGCTGGTGCTGCTGCTCACGCTGTCCGCGTACGGGATGCTGCGGGCGGTCGAGACCGCGAGCACCAAGTGGCTGCTGTTCACCGGTGCGATGTTCGGCTTCGCCTTCCTCGCCAAGACGCTGGCGGCCTTCCTGATCCTGCCCGCGTTCGCGGTGATCTACCTGGTCGTGGCGCCCACCGGCTTCTGGCGGCGGCTGCGGCAGACCCTGCTCGCGGGCGTGGCCGTGGTGGTCGCCGGCGGCTGGTGGGTGGCGGTCGTGGAGCTGCTGCCCGCCTCGGCCCGCCCGTACGTCGGCGGCTCGCAGGACAACAGCTTCCTGTCGCTGACCTTCGGCTACAACGGCCTCGGCCGGGTCGACGGCAACGAGCGCGGCAGCGTGGGCGGCGGCGGCAGGCTCCCGGCCGGGCTCGACCTGCCGGGCGGCGCCGCGGGGCACAACCGGGGCTGGGGACAGACCGGCATCACCCGGCTGTTCGGCAGCGACATCGGCGGGCAGATCGCCTGGCTGCTGCCGGCGGCGCTGATCCTGCTGGTGGTCGGGCTGTGGGCGACCCGCCGCTACGCCCGTCCGGACACGGCCCGCGCGGCCTTCCTGGTCTGGGGCGGCTGGCTGGTCTCCACCGCGCTGATCTTCAGCTTCATGTCCGGGATCTTCCACCAGTACTACACGGTGGCGCTGGCCCCGGCCGTCGCGGCCCTGGTCGGCATGGGCGTGGACGGGCTCTGGCGGGCGCGGCACCGGCTGCCGTACGCGCTGCTGCTGGCGGGCGTGCTCGCGGTGACGGCCGGGTGGGCGTTCGTCCTGCTCGGGCGCAGCTCCGACTTCCTGCCGTGGCTGCGCTGGGCGGTGCTGGTCGGCGGGCTGGCCGCGGCGGCCGCGCTGGTCGCCGGGCAGTTCGCGGGCAAGGTCTCCGGGCGGCTCGGCGCGCGGATCGCCTCGGTGGCGGGCCTGGTGGGCCTGGCGGCGGCGCTCGGCGGTCCGGCGGCGTACGCGGTGGACACCGTGGACACCGCGCACAACGGCTCGATCATCACGGCCGGGCCGTCGGTGAAGGGCGCGGGCGGTCCCGGCTCCTTCGGGCGCAAGGGCGGCATGGGTGGCACGGGTGGCAAGGGCGGCCAAGGCCGGCAGGGGTTCCCGGGCGGCTTCGGCGGCGGCCAGGGCTTCCCGGGTGCTCAGGGCGGTCAGGGCGGTCAGGGCGGTCAGGGCGGCTTCCCCGGCGGCCAGGGCGGCCAGGGCGGCCAGGGCGGCTCCGGCAGGGGGGCCGGCGGTACCGGCGGCCACCACGAGCGCGGCGCAGCCGGCACCGGCGGTGCCACCGGCGTGCCCGGGTTCCCCGGCTTCCCCGGCGGCCAGGACCCGGAGGGCGCGGGCGCGGGCGGCCCCGGCGGCTTCGGCGGCATGGGCGGCCTGCTCGGCGGCACCAAGGTGAGCGACGAGGCGAAGGCCCTGCTCTCACAGGACGCCGGCCAGTACACCTGGGCGGCCGCCACCACCGGTTCGCAGAACGCCGCGAGCTACCAACTCGCCACCGGCAAGCCGGTGATGGCCCTCGGCGGCTTCAACGGCACGGACCCCTCGCTCAGCCTGGCGGGCTTCCAGAAGTACGTCCAGGAGGGCAAGGTGCACTGGTTCATCGGCGGCGGCTCGCACCGCGGTTTCGGCGGCGGTGCGGGCGGTGAGGGCGCCGAGGGCGGCCAGCAGACCGAGGCGGCGCAGATCGAGGCCTGGGTGACCAGCCACTTCACCGTCAAGACGGTCGGCAGCGCCACCTTCTACGACCTGACGGCCCCGAAGGCCTGATCCCGCCGGACGGGCCCCGAACCGGGCTCCGGGAAACCCTGATCCCGGAGCCCGAACTCCGAAGGGGGCGTGCCGCGTTCGCGCGGCACGCCCCCTTTTCGTGTGCCCGGCGCGCGCCGTCAGTCGGACCCGCAGCGCGCCCCGGCGGCCGGCAGCACCCCGTTCAGCAGGTAGGCGGCCGCGGCGTCGCGCGCGCAGGAGCTGTGGTACCAGGACATGTGCCCGTCGCCGTCGCGGGTGAGCAGCACGCCGTGCTGCAGCCCGGCCGCCATCCGCTGCGCCCACAGGTAGGGGGTGACCGGGTCCTCGGTGCCGCCGATCACCAGGATCGGGGCGCTGCCGGGCGCCGTCACGGTGTGCGGCCGCTCGGTGGAGCGGTACGGCCAGGCGCGGCAGTCGGGGTCGAGCAGGGCGAGCCGGGTGTCGTGGCGGCTGGTGAGCGGTGCCCGGGCGGCGAGGTCGGCGAGGGCGGCACGCTGGTCGGCCTCGGTGGGGGCGAGCGGGGCGTCGGCGCAGTGGATGGCCGCATAGGCGTCCGCGGAGTTCTCGTAGTGGCCGTCGTCGTCGCGGCCGGCGCTGCCGTCGGAGAACCTGAGCAGTTCGTCGCCCTCGCCGCGGGTGAGGGCGGGGTCGAGGGCGGAGCGCAGCCGGGACCAGCTGCCGCGGCCGTCGGAGAGCGTGTCGATGACGGTGCCCCAGCCGAGGGCGGCGGTGACGGTGCGGCCGTCGTGGGTGGGCAGCGGGTGGTCCTTGAGGCCGTCGAGGAAGTCGGCGAGCCGTCGCGGGGCGGCGCCCGGGTCGGTGCCGAGCGGGCAGCCGGCGCCCTCGGCGGTGCAGGCGGTGGCGAAGGCGCGGAAGCCGGCCTCGGTGGCGGCGGCCTGTTCGAGGTTGAGGTGCATCAGGTCGGTGCTGCGCTCGACGGCGCCGTCGAGGACGAGCCGGCCGGTGCGGTCGGGGAACTCCTCGGCGTAGAGGGCGCCGAGGTAGGTGCCGTAGGAGAGGCCGAGGAAGTCGAGCTTGCGCTCGCCGAGGGCGCTGCGCAGCACGTCCATGTCGCGGGCGCTGTTGCGGGTGCCGAGGAACGGCAGGATGTCGGCGTACTTGGCCTGGCAGGCGTCGGCGAGGACCCGGCCGTGGTCGTAGGCCGGGTCGTCGGTGCGCATCCACTGCTCGCGGGTGGCGTCGTCCATGCAGTCGATGGGCAGGGTGCCGCCGGCGCCGCGCGGGTCGAAGCCGACCACGTCGAAGCGGTCGCGCAGCGGGCCCTGGCTGTCCTTCCAGCTCCGGGCCATGTTGGTGCCGGAGTTGCCGGGCCCGCCGGGGTTGACCAGCAGGGCGCCGATCCGGTGGGCGGGGTCGGCGGCGGGCACCCGGACGACGGCGACGTCGATGCTGCGGCCGCCGGGGTCGGCGTAGTCCAGCGGGGTCTTGAGGGTGGCGCACTGGGCGATCGGTGCGGCCGGTGCCGCCGGTACGGCCGGTGCGGCCTGGTCGCCGTCCGAGCCGGGGTCCGCGCCGGGGTCCGCGCCGTCGGAGCCCGGGTCGCCGCCGCCGTCGCAGGGTGCCCAGGCGAGCCGCTGGTCGTAGTACGCCTGCAGGGCCGGGGAGGCACTGGCCGGCACGCGTTCGGCGAGCGGCGGGCGGCTGGTCGGCGCGGCCGCGGGGCGCGCGCCGCCGGGGCCGGAGCAGCTGGCGGCCAGGGCGAGGAGCAGGGCGGCGAGGGCGGGCAGGGCGCTTCGCCGCAGGCGGGGGGTCATCGGGGGCACTGCCCACGAATACCATCCGGCGCACCGTCGGGGCACCTCGCCCTCCCACCCCGCGGCTTCCTTGTCGCTTCCTTAGCGCTGCCCGCGGCGCCGCCGCGCCCCTGCCGCATCACCACCGCGTCACCACCGGAAGGATCGTTTCCTCAGCCGCCGCACTGCTGCAGCATCGCCTTCTTGTCCGCCTCGGTGACCGGCAGCTGGTACTTCAGCGAGACCTGGGCGAAGCGCACCGCGTACGAGCAGCGGACCGCGGTGTTGGCGGGCAGCCAGTCGGCCGGGCCGGAGTCGCCCTTGGAGGCGTTCTGCGAGCCGTCGGCGGGGATCAGGTTGAGCGGGTCGTTGGCGATCCGGACCCGCTTGGCCTTGTCCCACTTGGCGGCGCCCATCTGCCAGTCGTAGGAGAGCGGCATCACGTGGTCGATCTGGATCTTCGTCGCCTGCTGCTTGGTCCACTGGACGGTCTGGCCGGTGTACGGGTCGTGGATGGTCATCGCGGTGACCACGCAGTCCGAGCCGTCCTTGCGCTCGACGCCACTGCCGTCGCGGGCGAGCAGGTCGTTGCGGGTGTCGCACTTGTTGCCGGCGAACGGGACGCCCTCGACGCTGTCCGTCCAGGCGGGGCCGAACTCGTTGCGGTCGTAGCCGTCCTTGGCGCCGGTACGGGCGGTGGCGACCTTGGCGATCAGCTCCCGGCCGGCCTTCTGCTCCTCGGGGGTGGCCAGCGGCGCCAGGCCGGGCTTGGTGCCGTCCGGGTTCTGCAGCGGGCTGGTGCCGAGCCCGGCCGCGGGCGCGCCGGAACCGCCGGAACCGCCGGAACCGCCGGAGCCGCCGGACGAGGTGTGGTCGCGGCCTCCGATCAGCCAGCCGACCAGGGCGAGCGCACATATCAGGAAGACGGTGGCGGCGGACAGCCAGGTACGGCGGGCGGGCACGGAGAACTCCCGAGGTCAGGGGCGGGTTGACGGCGCACCAGCAGATCAGCCGCCCCAAGAACAGGTCAAGCCGACGCCACGGGAGGCCCAAGAGCATGTCGAAGCTCACACTCCGCTGGCCCGGGCCGCCCTGGCCCGTAGGATCCGTCAACCACCCGCCCGCACCCGGGCGTTCACCCCCCGATCGCCGACATCGGCCGGTCCGGCCGGACGAACCCGGCGCTGCCGATGGCGTGCCCGGGCCCCTTGCCCGTCACCGAGGCCCGCCAGGCCTCCTCGATCCGCCCGTCGTCCGCGCCGCCGCGCAGCAGCGCCCGCAGGTCCGACTCCTCAGTGGCGAACAGGCAGTTGCGCAGCTGCCCGTCGGCCGTCAGCCGGACCCGGTCGCAGCCGCCGCAGAACGGCCGGGTGACGGAGGCGATCACCCCGATCACGGTGTCCGTGCCGGCGATCCGCCACTCCTCCGCGGGGGCGTTGCCGCTGCGCCCGACCGGCACCAGCTCGAAGCGCTCGCCGAGCCGGGCCAGGACCTCCTCAGCCGTCACCATCGCGGCGCGGTCCCAACTGCCCTGCGCGTCCAGGGGCATGGACTCGATGAAGCGCATCCGGTAGCCGTGCTCGACGGCGAAGGCGGCCAACTCCGGTATCTCGTCCTCGTTCACGCCGCGCACCGGCACGGCGTTGACCTTCACCGGGTCCAGCCCGGCCGCCTTCGCCGCGGCCAGCCCCGCGAACACGTCGGCGATCCGGTCCCGCCGGGTGAGCGCCGCGAACCGGTCCGCGCGCAGCGTGTCCAGGCTGACGTTCACCCGCCCCAGCCCGGCCTCGCGCAGCCCCGCGGCCGTACGCGCCAGCCCGATCCCGTTGGTGGTCAGCGACAGCTCCACGCCGAGCGCGGCCAGCCGCCCGACCAGGCCCACCAGCCCCCGGCGCAGCAGCGGCTCCCCGCCGGTCAGCCGCACCGAGCGCACCCCCAGGCGCTGCGCCGCGATCCGCACCAGCCGCACCACCTCGTCGTCCCCGAGCGTCTCCGCCCGGGGCAGCCAGTCCAGTCCCTCCGCCGGCATGCAGTACGTGCAGCGCAGGTTGCAGCGATCGGTCAGGGAGACCCGCAGATCGGTGTGGACCCGTCCGAAGCGGTCCACCAGCGGGCGCGGTGCGGTGTTCATCGCCCCAGTACAGGGGCAAGCGCGCCGCGGGGCCAGCGGCCGAACCGCCGGGGACCGCCCCCGACCTGCGCCTTCGTCTTGTGGATTCGTACAAGCGCCGAACCGCTGCGCGACCGGGCCCGGACCGGGCAGGCTGGGCGCATGCAGACCACACCGCCCGCCGTGCCGGCCCTCGTCCTCGCCGCCGGGGGCGGACGCCGGCTCGGCGGCCGGCCCAAGGCGCTGCTGCGGTACGAAGGCCGCCCCCTGGTGGAGCACGCGGTGGCCACCGTACGGGCCGGCGGCTGCCCCGACGTGACGGTGGTGCTCGGCGCGGAGCGCGAGCGGGTGCGCTCCACCGCCCACCTGCCGGGCTGCCGGCTGGTCGCCAACCCGGACTGGGCCGAGGGCATGGGCTCCTCGCTGCGGGCCGGGCTGGCCGCGCTGCCGCCGCGGGCCCCCGCGGTGCTGGTGATGCTGGTGGACACCCCGGGCGTCACCCCGGCCGCGGTGGCCCGGCTGCTGGCCGCCCACCGGGCCGGCGCCGAACTGGCCGCGGCGGCGTACGGCGGGCGGCGCGGACACCCGGTGCTGATCGGCGCGCGGCACTTCGCCGAGGCCGCCGAGGGCGCCTCCGGCGACGCCGGGGCCCGCGCCCTGCTGGCGGCGCACGCCGGGGAACTCGTCCTGGTCGAGTGCGCGGACATCGCCGTCCCGGACGACCTGGACACCCCCGCCGACCTGGCCCGCTGGTCGACCGGGTGACCGCCCGCCGCACGCCGGCCGCACATCCTCCCCGCGGAGGGTCCGGCCTCGCCCCACTCGGGGAGCGGCCCCTGATCCGTCCCTGAGGATTGCCCCATTCCGCGCCCGGAGCCGGACGTTTCGGGGAGCATGGGAACCAACCACCCACCCCACACCGACGGACGGAGCCCGCGATGGCAGGACTGCCCGACGACTTCACCGGACACGACCCCGCGCTGCCAGGGCCCGGGGCGGGCGGTGGCGCCCGGGCGATCCGCTGCCCCGCCTGCCGCCGTGAGCACCTGTACGAGCCGCCGTCGCTGCCGTGCCCGTGCGGCGCCTCGCTGAAGGTGCCGCTGCTGCGCGGCGGGGTGCCGGTGCAGGTGCGGTTCCGCTCCTGGGAGGACTCCTGGCTGAGCATGCGCTGCCCGCACTGCGGCCGCTCCGACCAGTGGCCGCAGCCCGAGTTCACCTGCAACTGCGGCGCCACCGTCCGACTCCCGGTGGACCGCGCCACCCGGCTGGGCGGCGGCACGGCCGGCCCGCTCGCCGCCCCCGGCCCGCAGGCCACCCGCCCGCACCCGGCCCACCCGGTGAACGCCCCGGCGCCCGCACCGCCCGCACCGCCCGGCGGCTCCGCCGGCCGCTCCCGCCCGTTCCGCCACCGCGCCCCGTTCCGCCCCCACCCGGTGCGCACCTCGCAGGACGCGGTGTTCACCGCCGCCCGCTACCTGGAGTGGCTCGGCTTCGACGACCTGGAACTGACCGAGGCCCAGGAGCGCGACGGGGTCACCCTGTTGGGCAGCCGGATGGTCGCCCAGGTCGACACCTGGACCGAGCCCGCCGACGTGAAGTCGGTCGAGTGCCTGTGGCTGCAGACCCTGCACGCCGAGGAGATGGCCGCCGCCATGTTCACCCTGGCCGGCTACTCCCACCAGGCCACCGTGCGCGGCGAGCAACTGCTGGTCGCCCTGTTCAGCCTGGACCTGGCCGGCGTGCCCCAGCCCGCCAACGGTGCCGCCGAGGCCCTGATGGAGACCGGCTGGACCTCCTGAGCCCGCGCAGCCCGTCACCCGATCCACCGGACCGTCCCCCGGCGCTCCACTAGATCATCTCCCCGGCAAAAGCAACAACCTCCGCTCGTGATCTGGTGCACAAGCTCACCCCCGTGTTGAATTGCCGCCACAGCGCGGGCCTTTCGCCCTGCCGTCCAACCCCGCCGTCGCCATGCGAACGGGCCGTGGCGGCAGGGCTCCAAGGCAGGTCCGCGTCCTGCTGGATGGCGCACACAAGGAGGTGGCGTTGTCGGAGCACGGATGGAGCCCGAGCGGCCCGGACGAACGGGGGCGGGCGGCAGCGGAGGAGCCGGGCGACACCGTGTGGCGACTGCGGTCCAGGGCGTGCTGGCAGGAGGCCGCCGAACTGCTGCGACCCGCTGCCGAACACGACCCGGCCGTCGCCCTCGCACGGGCCGAACTCCTCATCGAACAGTGCCTGTTCACCGCCGCCCAGTGGACCCAGGCGGAACAGGCGCTACGACTGGCCGAGGCCCTCGCGGAGGGCACCGAGCAGCGCGCGGCCGCCGGCTGCGCCCGCGGCTTCCTCGCCTACCTGGCCAGCGTCCTGGGCCCGCGCGACCGCCTCGACGAGGCCCAGGCCGCCCTCGGCCGCACCTCGGCCCTGCTGCCGCCGGACGCACCGGGCCGCCCGTTACTGGACTTCCGGCGCGGACTGGTCGCCGAGAACCTGCTGCGCGACCGCAGCGCCGCCTGGATCGCCTACCGCCGGGCGCACGAGGGCGCCGGGGAACGCGGGGACGAACTGCTCCGCTCCTACACCTGGCGGCACCTGGCCGCGCTCGCGCTCTCCCGCGGCGACCGCGGCAACGCCCGGGAGGGCTTCGACGCCTCGCTGCGACTGCGCGAGCAACTCGGCTTCACGGTGGGGGTGGCGCCGGCGCTCGCCGCGCTCGCCGAGGTGTCCGAGCCCGCCGAGGCGGTGCGGCTGCGCGCCGAGGCGACCCGCCTGGTGCACGCCCTCGGCGGGGTGCCGGTCTGGCTCGCGCGCCAGCTGGGGCGCGCGCCGGGGCCTCCCCCGGACGGACGCATCACCCGTGAGACCCGGGGAACAATCAGCTAAGGTGAGCCTAACCTGTCCGGGGTGAGCAGCACTCCGGACAGGTCTCGCCTTGCTGTTCTCCGGGCCCCGCCGCGCCCCGGACCGGCCGGGCCCGGCGCGCCGTCGAGCGGCCGGGCCCGCCGGGCGGTCCACCGGCGGCCCCGGTCGACCCGATGGGGCCCGCCCATGACCGCGAGCAGCACCCGGCCCGGCCCCGCGCCGTGCGCCCCCCGCACCACCCCGGCGCAAGCCCACGCCCACGCGCCGGAGCCCCCCACCCCCTGCGCGCCCTCGTACCACCGGCTGACCGCGCTCGCGCCGATGCTGGACGTGCGCTGCGCCCCGCCCCGGCACGGCGACGGCTGGCTGCCGGTCGCCGCCGTCACCACCGATCCGGCGGCACTGCACGAGCTGGTCGCCCACGACGCCCGGCAGGGCCTGGCCCGCTACGGGCGGCCGCTGCGACCGGACGTGGCGGCCGGCTTCGGGCTGCACCGCTTCGTCTGGCCGGTCTCGCTGCTGTTCACCCTGCCGTGGTTCCTGGAACGGCGCGTGCCGCTGCTCGGCCCCGGCGACGTCTCGGTGCACCGCGGCCCCGCCTCGATGGAGCTGACGGTGCGCCCGGAGGCCTTCGTCTGCCTGCCGGACGACCCGGCGGCCGGTGCGCCCGGGGCCCGGACGGTGCCGGACGAGGACGCACTGGCGGCCGAACTGCGGTGCGCGCTGGGCCAGTTCCTCACTCCGGTGCTGGCCGCCTTCGGGCCGGGGGCGCGCCGCGGGCCCCGGGTGCTGTGGGCGATGGCCACCGACGCGGTGGTGGAGGGGCTCTGGTACGCGGGCGGGCTGGTCGGGGAGCAGGAGCGGGCGGGCGCCGAGCTGTCCGCACTGCTGGCACCCGGGACGGCTGGGGAGACTGCTCCCGGACCGGCGTGCACGCCCGGCGCGGGCCGGGGCCCCGCCCCCGCCCCGGCCCCCTTCACCCCGGGTGCGGGTTTCGCGCTCCCCGCGCCCGGGTGCACCGGTGCTTCGGGTACGGAACGGGCCCGGGCCAGCTGTTGCCTCGTCTACACCGTGGAATCCGCGGAAATGTGCACCGGCTGCCCCCGCGTCACGCGACGTTGACGAAAATCCGTCCGATCGCGGATTCGAAAAGCCCGTGATTCCTGGATTGCCCCACATCGAATTCATATGACAATGCGATTGGCGACGGGTCAGAAATCCCTCTCCTCAGCGCATTGACCGCGAATCAGCCTTTCCCCCGCCGGGATTCCGTCATGATGGTCCCCGCCGTGCCGCTGGAACACAGTGGGCGGCGCAGGAACGCGACGCAGAAAGCGAGGCTGGTTCCGGCGATGAAATTGTCCGACATACCGCTCGGCTGGGCCGTCACCGGGGTGGTGGGGCTGCTGGTCAGCGCCCTCCTGGTGGCCCTGGCCCGGAGCCGGGGATCCGCCGCCGGCGCGGATTCCTGGGAGCGTTCCGAGGAACGGCGCCGCAACAAGGAATCCCTGTACGGCGCCGCCTCCTACACGCTGCTGTTCTGCTGCGCCGGGGTCGCGGCCGCGCTCTCCTTCCACGGCCTGGTCGGCTTCGGCGTGCAGAACCTCGGCCTCTCCGGCGGCTGGGAGTACCTCGTCCCGTTCGGGCTCGACGGCGCCGCGATGTTCTGCTCGGTGCTCGCCGTCCGCGAGGCCAGCCACGGCGACGCGGCGCTCGGCTCCCGGCTGCTGGTCTGGCTCTTCGCCGGCGCCTCGGCCTGGTTCAACTGGGTGCACGCCCCGCGCGGCTTCGGCCACGCCGGCGCCCCGCAGTTCTTCTCCGGCATGTCGCTGTCCGCCGCGGTCCTGTTCGACCGCGCGCTCAAGCAGACCCGCCGGGCGGCCCTGCGCGAACAGGGTCTGGTGCCCCGTCCGCTGCCGCAGATCCGCATCGTCCGCTGGCTGCGCGCCCCGCGCGAGACCTACGCGGCCTGGTCGCTGATGCTCCTGGAGGGCGTGCGCAGCCTGGACGAGGCGGTGGACGAGGTCCGCGACGAGAAGCGGGAGCGCGCCATGGAGAAGGAGCGCCGCAAGCTCGCCGGGCGCCGCGAACGGGCCGAGATCCGGGCGATCAACCGGAGCAGCGGCCACTGGCGCGGACGCGGCGGCGCCGCCCGGCAGTTGGAGTCGGCCGGCTCGGAGTCCGCGATAACCGGCGGGCCCGGGCCCGGGCCCGCGGCCGGGGCCGAGCTGCCGGCGGGCCCCCGGGAGGCCGGGGCCGTCGGGGCCGTCGGCTCCGGCGAGGCGGGCCCGCGCGAGGTCGAGGCGGCCGGGGGCACGGTCGTCCAACCGGGCCTGCCGGCCCGTCCGGAACGGCGCACCATCGACCTCACCGCCGATGAGGACACCGTCACGCTGCCCCGACTGGACTCGCTGGAACGCAAACTGAAGGACCTGGAGCAGCAGTTCGGCTGACCCGTTCCCAGGGCCGGGGCATCGGCCCCGGGAGCGGTCAGGCCGCGCTCGTCCCGCTGAGCTCGAACCACATCCGCTTGCCGGACCCCTTCGGCTCCACGCCCCAGGCGTCCGCCAGCGCCTCGACCAGCATCAGCCCGCGCCCGGAGGAGGCCTGCTCCCCCGGGGTCCGGCGGGTCGGCCAGAGGTCGGACTCGTCCTCCACCTCGACCCGCAGCCGGGCCCGGCCGCCGTCCGACACCGTCTCCCGGTAGAGCCGGGCGGTGAACATGGCGTCCCGGTCGGTGTGCCGGATCGCGTTGGTCACCAGCTCGGAGGAGAGCAGCTCGGCGGTGTCGATGAACTCGGCGACGCCCCAGCGCCGCAGCGCGTCACGCAGCTCGGCGCGCACCTCGGCGACCCGGGCCAGGTCGGCCTGGCCGATCCGGCGGCGCAGCTGCTGGGCGGCCAGGCCGCCCTCCGGGCCGTCCCAGCGCAGCAGGAGCAGCGCTATGTCGTCCTCGCGCTCGCTGGAGTCGGCGGCCTGGGAGGCGATCCGGTCGGCCAGCTCCTCCAGCGGGTCGCGGGCCGCCTCGCCGGCGGCCGGGAGCGGACGGGCCAGGGCGCGGGTGAGCCGGCCGATGCCCTCGTCCAGGTCCATGCCGCGCGCCTCGACCAGGCCGTCGGTGCACAGCAGCACCGTCTCGCCCGGGTCCAGGCTGAACCGGGTGACCCGGTAGTCCTGGTCCGGGTCGATGCCCAGCGGCAGCCCGCCGGCCACCGGCAGCACGGCGGCGGTGCCGTCCGCGCGGCGCACCACCGGGTCCAGGTGGCCGGCCCGGACGGCGTAGACCACGCCGTAGTCCACGTTGACCTCGGCGTAGGTGCAGGTCGCGAAGTGGTCGGTGTCCAGGTCGGCCAGGAAGCGGGAGGCCCGGGCCATCACGGCGGCGGGCGGGTGGCCCTCGGCGGCGTAGGCGCGCAGCGCGATCCGCAGCTGGCCCATGATCCCGGCCGCGTGCACGTCGTGGCCCTGGACGTCCCCGATCACCAGGCCGACGTGCCCGCCGGGCAGCGGCACCACGTCGTACCAGTCGCCGCCGATCTGCAGGCCGGACCCGGCCGCGAGGTAGCGCACCGCGGTGGTCACCCCGGGGATGGACGGGACGGTGCGCGGCAGCATCACCCGCTGGAGGCCGGCCGCCAGCTCGTGCTCGGCGTCGTGCAGCCGGGCCCGGGCCAGCGACTGGGCGACCAGCCCGCCCAGGGTGGACAGCAGGGTGCGCTCGTCCGCGTCCAGCTCGCGCTCGTCGTCGAAGCTGACCACGCAGACGCCGATCGCCCGGCCGCTGGCCACCAGCGGCAGGTACGCCCAGGAGCCGCGCCCGGTGCGGCTGGTCCGCTCCCACGCGTCCGGGTGGCGGTCGCGGAAGTCCTCGCGGCTGGAGATGAACACCGGGGTGCGGTGCCGGAGCGCCTCGGAGGCCGGGTGGCCGGCCGGCAGCACGGCGCGGTCCCAGACGGCGAGCGCCTGCGAGCGGTAGCCGGAGGCGCCGAGGATCCGGGTCCGGCCGGCCTCGAAGGAGGCGAGCACCAGACCGTCCGGCGGCAGTCCGGGCAGCGGCAGCTCGGTGAACACCCGGGCCACGTCACGGACGGTGACCGCCTCGGAGAGGGCGCGCGCGGCCTCCTTGATGAACCGGGAGCGCTCCTCGCGCAGCAGGGCCATCCGGTCGGCCCGGTCGCGCTTGTGCAGCTCGACGGTGGCGTCCCAGACGAAGCCCACCATCCGGGAGGCCCGGCCGAAGGCGTCCGCGAGCACCCGGCCGCGGAAGCGCACCGCCCGCATCGTGCCGTTCGGCCCGACGGTGCGGTAGTAGGCGCCGCACTGGCCGAGCTCGGCCACCGCGCGCTCGACCCGGCGGCGCACCACGGGCGCGTCCTCGGGGTGCAGCAGGGAGAGGAAGGAGGCGGCGGTGCGGTCGAAGCGGCCCCGCTCGACGGCGTCCAGTCCGATGATCGCGCAGGCCCGCTGGTCCCCCTCCAGGACGTCGCGGCGGATGTCCCAGTCGAAGGAGCCGATGCCGTTGGCGGCCATCGCGGGCTCCAGCCAGTCCGGCATGGAGTCGGCGGAGGAGGGCGGCAGCCCGCCGGACAGCACGGGCGCCAGCCGCCCCGAGGCGAGCGCGGGCGGGGTGCGGACGGAGTTGCGGCGGGTGGTCTGGGCGGGCGGGCGAGGAGCGGGCGGGCGCTGCTCCACGGCGGACGTGCCGGGCGGAAGCGCCGGCCCCGGCGACTCGGGCTCAGTGGGCATGCTGCTCCTGCCGCTGCCGTGGCGGACCGCGCCGACCGTCCGGCCGGGCCGCGTGGCGGTGTGATGGGTCGTGCTGGATCGGACGGTGCCGACGGACGGGGTCAGTCGAGGTTCGGTCTCCCCGCTGCTTCCCGCACGTGGACACACATTCCCACCATCCTGTCCAATGTTCGGCCCAGCGGCAATGGCAACGGGCCGGAAATCTTGTGCTCCGCCTTGTGTTCAGGGCTTGCTTCGGGAACGGATCAATCGATGACGAACAATTCTGCGAGTGTCGCACGGAACCCACGACGGCGGGCGTCGTACGGAACGACGACTGCGGGCGCCACGGACGGCCGACGCTTACGGCAGTGCCAGCTCGAACCAGGTGATCTTGCCGTCGCCGCGCAGCTGCACGCCCCAGGAGTCCGCCAGCGCCTCCACCAGCAGCAGACCGCGCCCCGAGGTCGCGTACTCGGTGTCCGGCTCGCGCCGCCGGCCGGGCAGCCGGCTCGCGCCGTCCTGCACCTCGACCCGCAGCCGGCTGTCCGAGCCGAGCACCGCGTCGAAGACCGCGCCCTTGGTGGTGTGCTGCAGCGCGTTGGTGACCAGTTCGGAGGAGAGCAGCTCGGCGGTGTCGGACAGCTCCGGCACCCCCCAGTGGCTCAGCGCCGTGCGCAGCCGGTGCCGCACCGCGCCCACCGCGACCAGGTCGGCCGGGTCGAGCGTCAGGTGCAGCCGGCGGTGCAGGGCGCACCCCGGGGCCGAGGCACCCGGCAGGGCCGTTCCGGCGCCGACGACCGGGCCCTGGGCCGGCCCGGACCGGTAGGCGTCGCCCGAACTCGTCCGCTGCCGCGGGAATCGCGACTGACCGTCCATCAACAGATGCCCCCGCCCTCAAATCCGGGCCCCCGCCTCCGGATCCCCCGCCGGCCGGGTGGCCCCCTCGTACTGACCACCATCCTCATGCCCAGTTGACGGCGTTTGCAACAGTGTGCGTCCGATCACGTGGGGTGAAAGGGGCACGGGGAGGTTCACGTGATCCAACTGCTCGCGCCGGACGGGTTTGCGAAGCGCAGAGCCTGTTTTCGAAACCGCCCCCACCCGATCCCGCGCACACCCGGCGCCCGTACGGACCGTGCGCGGGGACGCGCGCCCCCACCCCCGCTCCTGCCGTGCGCCGCCCGTTTCCCGCCGCCTGCTTCCCGCCGCCGTCACGGCTCCGCCCGCCCCGGCCCCGCTCACCCCCGCCGCCCGCCCGACAAGCCGAAGCCCCGTCGAGCGGCAACGCTGGACACGAGGCCCCGGTGCGGGTTCAATGGCCCGAGATGTTTGAACGCCGTTCTAACATCGTCCCGCGAAGCCCCCCACCGGCCCCGAGCCCTCCCCCTCCCCGGCGACCGCGAGCGAGGAACCGTGCGACTGACCCCCACCGAGCGGGACCGGCTGCTGATCTTCACAGCAGCCGAACTGGCCCGCGCCCGCCGCGCCCGGGGCGTACGCCTCAACATCCCCGAGGCGACCGCCCTGATCGCGGACACCGTCTGCGAGGCCGCCCGCGACGGCCGCCGCCTCGCCGAGGCCATCGAGGCCGGCCGCTCCGTCCTCACCGCCGACGACGTGCTGCCCGGCGTGCCCGACGTGGTCACCGTCGTCCAGGTCGAGGCCGTCTTCGACGACGGCACCCGCCTCGCCGTCGTCAACGACCCCTTCAAGGGCGCCGGCTCGCTCGGCGACGAAGCCCCCGGCGGCGCGCTGATCGGCGACGGCGCCGGCTACGACCCGGTCGAGGAGACGCTGCTCATCCCCGTCCACAACACCTCCCGGGTGCCGATCTCGGTCACCTCGCACTTCCACTTCTTCGAGGCCAACCCGCGCCTGGCCTTCGACCGCGCCGCCGCCTACGGCACCCACCTGGCCGTCCCGGCCGGCTCCTCGGTCCGCTTCGACCCCGGCGCCACCGTCGAGGTCGGCCTCGTCCCGATCGGTGGCGAGCGCGTCGCGATCGGCTTCGCCGGACTCGTCGACGGCCCCCTGGACGCCCCCGGCGCCAAGGAGGTCGCCCTCGCCAAGGCCCGCGCCACCGGCTACCTGACCGACTTCGACGACCAGGAGGTGCCGTCGTGAGTGCCATCTCGCCGCACGACTACATCTCCGTGCACGGCCCGCGGGCCGGTGACCGGATCCGGCTCGGCGACAGCGGACTGATCGTCCGCGTCGAATCCGACTCCCAGGCCCCCGGCGACGAGTTCCTGGCCGGCTTCGGCAAGACCGCCCGCGACGGGATCCACCTCAAGCCCGCCGCCGTCCGCGACACCTGCGACGTCGTGATCAGCAACGTGCTGGTCATCGACGCGGTCCTGGGCATCCGCAAGACGTCCATCGGCCTGATCGGCGGCCGGATCGCCTCCATCGGACGGGCCGGCAACCCCGACACCCTGGACGGCGTCGACGTGGTCGTCGGCACCGGCACCACGATCGTCTCCGGCGAAGGCCTGATCGCCACCGCCGGCGCCGTCGACACCCACGTCCACCTGCTCTCGCCGCGGATCATGGAGGCCTCGCTCGCCTCCGGCGTCACCACCATCATCGGCCAGGAGTTCGGCCCGGTCTGGGGCGTCGGCGTCAACTCCCCCTGGGCGCTGCGCCACGCCTTCAACGCCTTCGACGCCTGGCCCGTCAACATCGGCTTCCTGGGCCGCGGTTCCTCCTCCGACGAGGCCCCGCTGATCGAGGCCCTGGCCGAGGGCGGCGCCTCCGGCTTCAAGGTGCACGAGGACATGGGCGCCCACACCCGCGCCCTGGACACCGCGCTGCGCGTCGCCGAGCAGTACGACGTCCAAGTCGCCCTGCACACCGACGGGTTGAACGAGTGCCTGTCGGTCGAGGACACCCTGCGGGTGCTCGACGGCCGCACCATCCACGCCTTCCACATCGAGGGCTGCGGCGGCGGACACGTCCCCAACGTGCTCAAGATGGCCGGCGTGCCGAACGTCATCGGCTCCTCCACCAACCCCACCCTGCCCTTCGGCCGGGACGCCCTCGGCGAGCACTTCGGCATGATCGTCTCCGCGCACGACCTCAAGGTCGACCTGCCCGGCGACGCCGCCATGGCCCGCGACCGCATCCGGGCCGGCACCATGGGCGCCGAGGACGTGCTGCACGACCTCGGGGTCATCGGCATCACCTCCTCCGACGCCCAGGGCATGGGCCGCGCCGGCGAGACCGTGCGCCGCACCTTCGCCATGGCCGGCAAGATGAAGGCCGAACTCGGCCCGCTCGACGGTGGGTTCGGGACCACCGAGAGCGGCGACGACAACGAGCGGGTGCTGCGCTACATCGCCAAGCTCACCATCAACCCGGCCATCGCCCACGGACTCTCGCACGAGGTCGGCTCGATCGAGACCGGCAAGCTCGCCGACATCGTGCTCTGGCGCCCCGACCACTTCGGCGCCAAACCGCAGCTCGTCCTCAAGGCCGGCTTCCCCGCCTACGGCGTCGTCGGCGACCCCAACGCCTCCACCGACCGCTGCGAACCCCTCGTCCTCGGGCCCCAGTTCGGCGCCCACGGCGCGACCGCCGCCGACCTCTCGGTGGCCTTCGTCGCCCAGGCCGCCGCCGACGGCGCCTACCTCGACCGACCCGCCGACGGACTCCCCACCCGCCGACGCCGGGTCGGCGTCCGCGGCACCCGCGGCATCGGGCCGCGCGACATGGTGCGCAACGCCCGCACCGGCCACGTCGAGGTCACCGAGACCGGGCTGGTCTCGCTCGACGGCGCGCCGCTGCGCTCCGAACCGGCGGACAGCGTCTCGCTCAGCCGCCTCTACTTCCTCTGACCCTTCCCCTCTTCAAGTCTTCAAGTCTTCAAGTCTTCAAGGATCTGATGATGACCACCCCCACGCCCGGCTCCCCTGCCACGCCCGCCTCGCTCGGCTACCGGATGCCCGCCGAGTGGCACCCGCACGACCGCACCTGGATGGCCTTCCCCACCACCAACCCCACCTTCGACACCCCGGAGAACCTGCACGCCGGGCGCGAGGCCTGGGCCGCCGTGGCCAACACCATCGTCCGGTACGAGCCGGTCACGCTGATCGTCAACACCGGTGAGAGCGCCGACGCCCGCAAGTACGTCTCCGAGGCCGTCGAGATCGTCGAACGCCCGCTGGACGACGCCTGGATGCGCGACATCGGCCCGTCCTTCCTGATCGACGGCAAGGGCTCGCTCGCCGCCGCCGACTGGATCTTCAACGGCTGGGGCGCCCAGTCCTGGGCCCGCTGGGACAAGGACCAGCACATCGCCGAGCACATCAGCGAGCTGACCGCCGTCCAGCGCTTCGCCTCCCGGCTGATCAACGAGGGCGGCGGCATCCACGTGGACGGCGAGGGCACCGTCCTGGTCACCGAGACCGTCCAGCTCGGCGAGGGCCGCAACGCCGACTGGACCAAGGAGCAGGTCGAGGCCGAGCTGCACGCCTTCCTCGGCACCACCAAGGCCGTCTGGCTGCCCCGCGGACTCACCCGCGACTACGACGAGTTCGGCACCCGCGGCCACATCGACATCGTCGCCTCCTTCGTCCGCCCCGGCGTCGTCGTCGCCCACGTCCAGCCCGACCCGGCCCACCCCGACCACGCGGTCTGCCAGGAACTCGTCGCCATCCTGCGCGCCGCCACCGACGCCCGCGGCCGGCAGCTCGAGGTCATCGAACTCCCCGCGCCCACCGTCCTGTTCGACGAGGACGGCGAACCGGTCGACTACTCCTACATCAACCACTACGTGGCCAACGGCGCCGTCGTCCTCTGCGCCTTCGACGACCCGCGCGACCAGGAAGCCGCCGACATCCTCGCCAAGGCCTACCCCGGCCGGACCGTCGAACTCGTCGACGCCCGCGAGATCTTCGCCAACGGGGGCGGCATCCACTGCATCACCCAGCAGCAGCCCAAGGCCTGACCAGGCCTGACCTGACCGGCCCGGCCCCGCGCGGCCCCGGCTACCGGAGTGGGGGTGTGCACCC
This sequence comes from Kitasatospora sp. NPDC058162, assembly GCF_042884005.1. Taxonomy (NCBI): domain Bacteria; kingdom Bacillati; phylum Actinomycetota; class Actinomycetes; order Kitasatosporales; family Streptomycetaceae; genus Kitasatospora; species Kitasatospora sp. NPDC058162. Next base: position 21,956 of record NZ_JBHVUS010000020.1, on the reverse strand, counting down.
CCGCTCCGGTAGCGTTCGGTCCTCCGCCACCCGCCCCACCAGGAAGCAGCACCGCCATGGCCGACCCCCGCCCGCGCCGCCCGGCGCGCCCCCGCGAGGAGGTCTACGCCACCGCCCGGGCCGCGATCGCCGAACACGGACTCGCCAAACTCACCATGGCCGGGCTCGGCAAGCAGCTCCAGATGAGCGCCGGACACCTGCTCTACTACTTCGGCAGCAAGGACCAGCTCCTGCTGGAAACCCTCCGCTGGAGCGAGGACCAACTCGGCGCCCGCCGCCGCGAAGCCCTCGCCGACCCCGCCCTCGACCCCTGGCAGCGACTCGACGCGTACCTGCGCCTCTACCTTCCCGAAGGGCCCGGCGACCCGCGCTGGATCCTCTGGGTCGAGGTCTGGGGCCGCTCCCCCGCCAGCGCCGAACTCCGCCAGGGCCAGCAGGAGATCGAAGCCCCCTGGCAGGCCGACCTGGTCACCCTCATCGACCAGGGCGCCGCCACCGGGCACTTCACCCCCGGCCCCACCGCCGACCGCGCCACCCAGCTCCGCGCCCTCCTCGACGGCCTCGCCGTCCCCATCGCCATCGGCCTCCCGGCCACCCCCACCCCCACGGCCCTCACCCAAGCCACCGCGGTCGCCACCATCCTGCTCCGCACCTGAGGCCCCGGCGGGGGGTGGTGTTGGGGGGGGGGGGGGGCCGGGGCCGCGTGGGGCGGCGCACCCACGCCCCGGGCCCGCGCGGGGGCGGGCGGCGCGC
>NZ_JBHVUS010000020.1:0-21193 GCF_042884005.1 Kitasatospora sp. NPDC058162 | reverse complement strand
GCGCCCCCCCCGGGCCCCCGGGGGGGGGGGGGTTGTGGCGCGCCTCGCGGGGCGGGCCGACTTCTCGCGCAACACCGCTGGCCCGGGCGCCCGGGCGTTCCGCGCGGCAGGCCTCCCCGCCCGGGGGGGCTATGCAGACCGGTCTACTGAATAGCTGGCCGGTTAGTGCCCGTTCTCGCGCAGTACATCCCGGCGATTGAACCGACCGGTCTACTGATTTCCTCCCCCTGTACGTCGCCGTCGTCCCGCTGGCACGAGAAGTCGGCTGGGCCGACTTCTCGTGCAGTGCGCTGCCCCGATAGATAGGCAGACCGGTCTACAGATTCCCTCTGGGACTCGCCGCTCCCGCACCAGAAGTCGGCCCGGCCGACTTCTGGTGCGGGACAGCTGGGGCGCCGAGTTGCGGCCCCCGGCACCGCCCTCGCTTCCGATGAGCGGCGGGCACTCGCGGGGGACTGCACCGGAAGTCGGGTGGGCCGACTTCCGGTGCAGCGAGCTCCATGTGCCCGGTTAGGTGCTCGGTTAGGTGCCCGGTCCGGGGCCTCGGCTCGGGGGCCGGGTCCGCGGGGGTTCGTCATTCGGTCCAGATGGCGGCGGCGGTGCGGTCGTCGGCGTAGCCCTTGGCGCGGACTTGGACCTGGCGGAGGAAGTCGACGGTGCCCGGGGGGTGGGGGTGGGCCCAGTGGGAGGAGAGGAAGTGGGCGACGGCGGGTTCGTCCGCGATCGGGTGGGAGAGGCCCGGGGTGCAGAGGAGCAGGATGTCGCCCGGGGTCGCGGGGACGAGGCGGAAGCGGAACGGGCGCGGGTCCGGGACCGGGGCGTCCGGGACGGGCGGCTGGCCGTCCGGGTGGTGGAGCAGCCGGGCCGCGTAGGCGTCGATCCAGTGGCCGGAGCGCAGCAGGTAGAGCCCGCCGGGCCCGACGCCGAAGGCGGCGCGGTAGCCGGCTGCCGGGTCGAGCGACATCAGCAGGCAGTGCAGCGAGGCCGGAGACGGGGTGTCGTCCCCCTCGGCCCGGGGTGCGAGGGCGCGCAGCGGGGCGGCGGCGCCGGTGGCCAGGCGCTGGAGGCCGTAGCGGAGCCGGTCGCGGGCGCCGTCGCGCAGGTCGGCGGCGAGGCCGGTCCGGCTGCGCCCGATCGCGGCGGCGAGCTGGCGGCAGGCCTCGCCCGCCCCGGCGGCGACGGCCTGCGGGGTGAGGGACTCGTCCTCGGCGCCGCCGGCGCGGTCGTAGCCGGCGAGGACGGCGAGCAGCAGTCCGTCGGGGCCGTCGCCGAACCTGGTGACCAGCAGGCTGTCCCGGCGCGGTTCGCCGCGGTAGCGGGCGGAGTCGCCGCGCACGGAGACGGCGCGCAGCACGGTCGTCCCGTACTGGGCGCCTTCGAGCGCGGTGTCCGGGACGACCGTGTCGAGGGTGCCCGGGTCCGTCTCCGGTACGGCGGTCGGCTCGGGGCCGTAGGTCGGGGGGCGCTCGCCGACGTGGGGCACGGCGGGAGGGGTGCGGATGGCGAGGCGCGGGTCGGGTACGGGGGCCACGGGTTCCGGGTCGGGCTGCGGCGCGTGGTCGGGCTCGGGCTCGGGGGTCGGTTCCTTGGCCGCCGGGGGTTCGGGGGTCGGCTCGGGCTCGGGCTGGGGCTCAGGGGTCGGCTCGGGTTCCGGTGCCACGGCGGGTTCGGGGGTCGGTTCGGGCTTCTCCAGGGAGACCGGGGTCGCGGGCTCCTCCGGCTGCGGCTCCGGCGCGGGCTCCGCAGCGGGAGGCTCGGGGGCGTCGGTGGCGGAGGAGGGAGCGGGGAGCTGGTGGGTGTCGGCCGAGGTGCGTTGGCGGCCGATGCCGCCGCCGGTGCCTTCGATGACGCCGAGCGCGTCGTCGAACCAGTCGTCGATGCTGTCCCGCTCCGCCGCAGATACGACAGCCGCCTCTGGCTCCAGCTCCGGTTGCAGCTCCGGCTCCAGCTCGGGCTCCGCGACCGCCTCCGGCGGCGCCGTGCGCTGCGGCCCGATCAGTCCGGCGGCCGTGTCGAACCAGTCGTCGACGCTGCCGTCGCCCGAGTCGGCGTCCGGGGTGTCGGCGAGGGTGCCCGCCGGGCCGTCATAGACGGTGTCCCACCAGCCGTCGTCGGGCCGGGGCGGCTGTGCGGGTGCACCCTGCTTGCTCATCTGGCGGCTCCTGGTCGGTCCGTGGTCGCGCCGCCCCCGGCGGGGCCGGACTGGCGTCATTGTCTCCAAGTGCAACGACCGTGTCCGGGTTTCGACGACAACCGGTCACCGACCGGATCTTCCCGGCCACCCCGCTCACCTGCCGGTTCGTGGGTGCCGGGGCGGTGGGGTGGGGCGGGTGTCACCGCCGCGTCCGTATCCGTTCCGTCCGTGCTTGCCGGATGTGCCCCGAGCAGGGCGTTTCCTGGACATTGCGCCGTGTTGGGGGCCGAAAATGAGGGCCTGGGAGGGGCATCGCTTCATCCGTTCGGCTGATTAAATGTCCGCATGACCGCGTCGGCCCCGAGCTCGCCCCGACCGGGGAGGGCCGCACCGGCGGGCCGCCCGGCGGGTGCGCTGTTGGTCCTGTTGCTGGTCGCCCTGCTGACGTCGCTGCCGTGTTCGGGTCTGGCGAAGGCGGACGAACCCGTCCGCCCGGCTCCGGCCCCGGTGAGCGCCGTGTCGCTGGTGAGTGCGGCGGAGGCCGTCGCGCCGGCCCCGCAGGCCCGCGACGCCGTCCAGGCCTCCGATCACCTCCACCGGTTCACGGAGCAGCAGGACCACTGGATCCTGTGCACCGCCGACGGCCAGCCGCCGCGCAACAACGGCTGCTCCAGCCACCCGTTCTGCCCGCAGGACGCCCAGTTGCCGAATCCGCCGCCGCACCCGCAGCCCGTCGTGGCGCCGTTGACCGTGTCGGTGCCCCAAGTGCTGCCCCGGGTGGTGCCGGCGGGTCTGCTGGACGGTCCGCGCCCCGCGCCCGATCTGCACGAACTCCAGGTCCACCGGTCCTGAGCGGAACCCACCGCCGACGCCCCTGTCGGCGGGTCCGCCCCTCCCCCCACTTCAGCCGACCGCCGCCACAGCCGTGCGCGGCGGGGACAAGGACAACCATCATGGGTTCCGCCTCCAAGCAGTCCAACAAGCCCGGTGCCAAGGGCAACGTCGACCGCCGCGCCCGGATCGCCGAGCTGCGCGCCGCCGAGCAGCGCCGCGACCGCCGCAACAAGATCATCGCCTCGGTGGCCGCCGGTGTGCTGGTGGTCGCTGCGATCGGCACCGCCACCTGGTTCGTCATGGACCAGAACCAGCAGAAGAAGGACCGCGTGGCCGCCGCCAACGCGGACATCCCGGGCGTGAAGACCTTCGGCGACCTGAGCCGCAACCACGTCAAGGACAAGGTCAACTACCCGATGACCCCGCCGGTCGGCGGCGACCACAACGCGGTCTGGCTGGACTGCATGGGCCACGTCTACGACCAGCCGGTCGAGAACGAGCGCGCCGTCCACTCGCTGGAGCACGGCGCGGTCTGGGTGACGTACAACGGCAAGGCCACGCCGGACGACATCAAGACCCTCTCCGACAAGGTCAAGACCACCCCGTACTCGCTGATGAGCCCGTACCCGGACGAGCAGGGCACCATCACCCTGAACGCCTGGAGCACCCAGCTGATCGTGGACAGCGCCAGCGACCCGCGGGTCAACCAGTTCTTCACCAAGTACGTCCAGGGCAAGCAGACCCAGGAGCCGGGCGCCTCCTGCACGATGGGGCAGATGTGACCGCCGAGGGGGCCCGCCCCGAGGACGCAGTGGCGGCGGACGCCGAGACGGCCGACCCGGCCGAGGCGACGGGGTCGGCGGAGGCGGCCGCCCGTCCGGGCCGCCGTCGGATGTGGTGGCCGGCCGCGCTGGCCGCCGCGGTGGCGCTGGCGCTCGGGGTGCCGGCCCTGGTGGCCGGTTCGAACCCGGCCTCCGGGTCCTCCTCGGTGGCCGTCCCGGCCGACGACTCGCCCGAGGCCGGGTTCGCCCGCGACATGGCGACCCACCACCAGCAGGCGGTGGACCTGTCGTTCATCGTCCGGGACCGCACCACCGACGAGCCGACCCGCACCCTGGCCTTCGACATCATCAACACCCAGGCCAACCAGCGCGGGATGATGATGGGCTGGATCGACCAGTGGGGGCTGTCGCAGCACTCGCCGGCCAAGCCGATGGCGTGGATGAAGATGGGCCACGACTACCCGGCGCACGACGGTTCGCTGATGCCCGGCATGGCCACCAACACCCAGATGGCGAAGCTGCGTTCGCTCAGCGGCCGGGACGCCGAGGTGTACTACCTGCAGCTGATGATCGAGCACCACAAGGGCGGCGTCGAGATGGCCCAGGGGTACGTCGACATGGCGAAGAACGACGCCGAGAAGCGGCTCGCCCAGTCGATGGTGGTCGCCCAGACCTCCGAGATGGAGCTGATGACCGACATGCTCAAGGAGCGCGGGGCCGCCCCCGGCGTGCCCGCGTCCTGACCCCGCTGTTCTCCCCGGACGGCCGGGGCGCGAGGACGGTCCCGTACCGGTCCGCACCGCGCCCCGGCCGTCCGCCGTTCCCTGCACACGCTGTTCCGCACGCACGCCGTTCCCCGCACACGCTGTTCCCCGCGCACGCTGTTCCCCACGCACGTTGTTCCGCACGCACGCTGTTCCGCACGCACGTTGTTCCCTTGCACCTGGAGTTCCCGCATGACCACTGAAGCGCCCTGGCTGATCGCCGGACTGGGCAACCCCGGCCCCTGGTTCCGGCTGACCCGGCACAACGCGGGCTTCCTGACCGTGGACCGGCTGGCCGAGCGGCACGGCGCCCGGTTCCGTCGGCGCGGGATCGGCAGTGTGGTCGCGGAGATCGAGGTGGACGGCCGGCGGGTGTTCCTGGCCAAGCCGCAGTGGTTCATCAACCTGTCGGGCCGCCCGGTGGCCGGCCTGATGCGCCGCTACGGGGTGCCGGTGGAGCACCTGGTGGTGGTCCAGGACGACCTGGACTTCGCTTACGGCTCCGGCAAGTTGAAGCGCGGCGGCGGGCCGGGCGGGCACAACGGGGTCCGCTCGGTGGGCGAGGTGCTCGGCACCCGGGACTTCGTCCGGCTGCGGTTCGGCGTCGGCCGCCCGCCGAAGGGGCAGAGTGTCGGCGATTACGTGCTGAAGAAGTTCTCGGACGAGGAACTGGCCGCGATGCCAGGGATGTTGGACCGTTGCGCGGACGCCCTGGAGACGCTGGTGCGGCTCGGCCTGAACCGGGCCCAGGACGCCCTGAACGTCAGCGCGTCCTGAGGCCCTTCGGGCCGGAAACCGTCCGGCCGGGGCCGCTCCGGTGAGGGCCGTTCCGGTCCCCGACCGGGCGGATGGGAGCCGCTGCCGGGCGGGTCAGGGCGACGGCGGCCACCGCGACCGCCGCGAGGACGACCAGCACCGTCCGCCCACCGGACGCCGCGCCCGCCAGGTGGACACCGAGCACGGACAGCGCCATGCCGAGCGCGGTGCCGAGGCTGCGCGCCATGTTCACCATGCCGCCGCCGACGGCCGAGCACTCCGCCGGGATCGCCCGCATCACCAGGGCGTTGTTGGCGGGCAGCAGCAGTCCCAGCCCGTACCCGGCGACCAGCAGCGGGGCGGCCACCGCCGCGCCCGAGGCCGGCAGCACGGCGAACAGCAGCAGCCCGGCGGCGGCCAGGCCGGACCCGAAGCGGCACCTGGTGACGTCCGACCAGCCGCGGGGCAGCAGCCCACCGCCGACCGTCGCCGCGACGGCGAACGCGGCGGGCAGCAGGGTGACCACCAGTCCGGCGGCGGCCGTCGACATGCCCGCGCCGGTGAGCAGCACCGGGCCCAGGACGAGCGGGCAGAACAGCAGCAGGTAGCCGATCAGCGCGACCGCCAGCCCGGACCGCACTCCCGGGGTGTTGACCAGCCCGGGCGCCAGGATCGGCCGGGCCGCCCGCCGCTCCTGGCGCACCAGCGCCAGGGCGAGGACGGCGGCGGCCGCCAGCAGGACGGCGACGGCCCAGCCGGGCAGCGGCAGGCCGGAGGCGGTGGAGAGGGCGAGCAGCAGCGAGGTGGTCGCGCCGGTGAGCAGCAGCATGCCGGGCAGGTCGAAGCGGGGCTCGGGCGTGCGGGGCTGCGCGGCGCAGGGCTCCGGTCCACGGAGTTCCGGTCCACGGAGTTCCGGCCTGCGGGCGGCGGGGACGACGGCAGCGGCGGGGACGGCGGAAACGGTGGGGACGGCGGCAGCGGCGGGCCGGTCGGCGCAGGTCCGGGTGCGGGGCAGCAGGTACCAGCCGGCCACGATGCCGAACACCGCGATCGGCACGTTGACCCAGAACACCCACTGCCAGGAGGCGTGCTCCACCAGCAGCCCGCCGAGGCTCGGGCCGAGCGCCAGCCCGAGGCCCTGGGCGGCGGCCTGGATGCCGAGCGCGCGCCGCATCGCGTGCCCGGGGACGCCGCGGGCGACCAGGGCGACGCTGTTGGCCTGCATCATCGCGGCGCCGACGGCCTGCACGGCGCGGCAGCCGACCAGGATCCACAGGCTGCCGGCGAATCCGGCGCCGAGGGAGGAGAGGCCGAAGACGGCGAAGCCGCCGATGTACATGGTCTTGCGGCCGACCAGGTCGGACAGCCAGCCGATCGGGGCCAGCAGGGCGACCAGGACGAGCAGGTAGGCGAGGGCGACCCATTCGACGGCGGCGAAGCCCGCGTCGAAGTGGCGGCCGAGGGCGGGGAAGACCAGGGCGATGACGCTGGCGTCGAGCTGGCCGAGGAAGGCGCCGAGGCAGACCGTGCCGACGGCCAGCCAGTGGGCGTGGCGCCAGCCGGCTATGCCGCGGGGCCGGGGCCGCTCGGTGAGCAGGCGCGCAGCAAGAGCGGTGGCGTTCATGCTGCAAATATATCGGATGCAGATATGTTCTTTCTACGAGTTGATCGCCCTGCGATACGAAGCGTCTTGCGGTGCGTCCATGCGGCGTCCGAGGGCCGGACAGCGCCCCGGGAACGCCCCGTACCAGGCGATACGCTGTCCGCCATGCCGTCGTCACCACATGTTCCCGACTCCGCCACCGAAAGCCCCGACCCGGCGGTCGAGCACGCCCGGCGGCTGACCGACACCGTCACCCGGCTGCGCCGCGCCCTGCGCAGCAGCATCCGCACCGACTACCCGTGGGAATCCCTGCCGATGGCGCAGGTCGAGCTCCTCCAGACGCTCGCCGCCGCCCCGCTCCGGGTCGGCGAACTCGCCGCCCGCCAGCGGCTCGCCCCCAACACCGTCAGCGGACTGGTCGGCAAGCTGCTCGAAGCCGGATTCGTCGACCGCCAGGCCGACCCCGGCGACCGGCGCACCGCCCGCATCGCCCTCACCCCCGCCGGGCGGCGCCAGCTCGACGACTGGCAGCACGCCCACGAACGCCGGATCGCCACTGCCCTGGGCACCCTCGACCCGGCCGACCACGAAGCCGTCGTGCACGCCCTGCCCGCGCTGGAACAGCTCGCCCGCGCCCTCGCCCAGCCCGGGGCGGCCGGCCCCGAGGGGCCCGTGGGCGGGTGAAAACCGCTGGTGGACGAGGTCCGGTGGGCGCTACCGTCCCCGGCATGACCACCACCGAGGTACAGATCGAGCCCTGGACGGACGCCGACCTCGCGCTGCTGCGCCGGGTGAACACCCCGGAGATGAAGAAGCACGTCGGCGGGCCGGAGACGGAGGAGCAGCTGCTCGTCCGGCACGGGCGCTACCTGGACTTCGTCCCGTCCGGACTGGGCTGCATGTACCGCATCGTGCTGCTGCCCAAGGGTGCGGCGGTCGGCACGGCCGTCGGTACGGCCGTCGGCACGGTCGGCTACGGCACCCGCACCTGGGGCGGCGAGACCGTGCACGAGATGGGGTGGAACGTCCTGCCCGAGCACCAGGGGCGCGGCATCGCCGTGGCCGCCACCCGGGCCGCCGTCGCGGCCGCCCGGCGCGAGGCCGCGCACCGGTTCCTGCACGCCTTCCCCTCAGTGGACAACCCCGCCTCCAACGCGGTGTGCGCGAAGGCCGGGTTCACCCTGCTCGGCGAGACCGAGTTCGAGTTCCCGCCCGGGCGGTTCATGCGCAGCAACAACTGGCGGGTGGACCTTCGGGGTTGAGGCCCTCGGGGTTGAGGGCCTTCGGGATTGAGACCCTCGGGGTTGAGACCCTCGGGGTTGAGGCCCTCCGGGCGCGGGCGTTCAGAACAGGGTGCCGCTCTCCAGCTCCAGCAGCCAGCGCTTGCGGTCCACGCCCGCCGCGAAGCCGGTGAGCGCGCCGCTGGCGCCGAGCACCCGGTGGCAAGGCCGCACGATCAGCAGCGGGTTGGCGCCCACCGCCCCGCCGACCGCCCGGACCATCCGCGGCTCCTGCCCGGCCAGCTCGGCGAGTTGGCCGTAGGTCACGGTCGTGCCGTACGGGACCTCGTCCAGTGCGGCCCAGATCCGGCGGCGAAACTCGGTGCCCTCGGGGGCCAGCGGGAAGTCGAAGGCGGTGCGCTCCCCGGCGAAGTAGGCGGTCAGCTGGGCGACCGGCTCGGCCAGGGCCTCGGGGTCGAACTCCCAGTCGTCGGCGGGCTCGGCCAGCGCGTACTTCTGCCCGGGCGCGGTGACCGTGGCCAGGGCCGCGGGGCCGCCGTCCTCGGGCAGCACGCCGCTGAGCAGCAGCGGGCCGAGCGGGCTCTCCATGGTGGTGTAGACGGTGGTGCTCATGCCGGGTCGTTCTCCGTTCCGGTGTTCGTGCTGGTGCTGATGGTCGTGCCGGTGCCGGCACTGGTGACGGTGCTCGCGCTGGTACCGGTGCTGACGTTGGTGCCGGTGCTCGAGGGGCCGGCCCACAGCCGGTGGACGGCGTACGAGCGCCACGGGGCCCAGGCCTCGGCAGCGCGGGCAGCGGCCTTCGGGTCCCCGGGGGCGCCGAGCCGGACCAGGCCGTGCTTGACGCCCACGTCGCTCGGGAGGAAGACGTCGGGGTCGGCGAGGGCGCGCATCCGCAGGTAGCCGACCGTCCAGGGGCCGATGCCGGGCAGGGCCAGCAGCCGGGCGGCGGCCTCCTCCCGGTCGACCCCGCCGTCCAGGCGCACCACGCCCTCCGCCAGTGCGGCGCACAGGCCGGTGAGCGCCCTGCGGCGGGCCGCGGGCATCGCGAAGTCCTCCGGGTCGGCGGTGGCCAGCACCGCCGCCGAGGGGAAGAGCAGCCGCAGGCCGCCGCTCGGCTCGGGCAGCGCGACGCCGTACTTCTCGGCGAGCCGGCCCGCCAGGGTACGGGCGGCGCCGACGGTGATCTGCTGGCCGAGCACGGCGCGGACGGCGAGCTCGTGCGGCTCCACGTGGCCGGGCGAACGCAGCCCGGGGCGCTCGTGGACCAGCGGGCCGAGCACCGGGTCGGCGCCGAGCTGCTCGTCCACGGTGTCCGGGTCGGCGTCCAGGTCGAAGAGGACGCGCAGGCGCTGGACCGCGGTCGGTAGGTCGCGCAGGTCGGCGAGCAGCAGGCGGCAGTCGAGCCAACCGCGGGTGCGCGGGTCCCGCGGGGCGAGGCCGTCGACCTCGGCGATGCCGTGCCCGTACGGGAGCGCGAGGGTGCGCCGGTAGGTGCGCACGCCGGGGCGCGCGCCGGGCACCACCTCCTCCACGCCGGGGACGGCGCGCAGTTCGAGGAAGTCGATCAAGTGGTCGCTGTCCAGCGCGCCGCGGTAGGCCAGGCGCAGGGTGAGGCCGCCGGCCGGGGTCGGCGTGCGGCGGCCGGCCACGACCTCGGCGCGCAGGCCGCTGGGGGTGCGGTCGTAGACCTCGCGCACGGTGTCGTTGAACTGGCGGACGGAGGCGAAGCCGGCCGCGAACGCGATGTCGGTGACGGGCAGTTCGGTGGTCTGGAGGAGCAGCCGGGCGGTCTGGGCGCGGCGGGCCCGGGCCAGCGCGATCGGGCCCGCGCCGAGCTCGGCGGTGAGCTGGCGCTGCAGCTGCCGGGCGCTGTAGCCGAGGCGGTCGGCCAGGCCCGCGACGCCCTCGCGGTCCACCACGCCGTCGCCGATCAGGCGCATCGCGCGGCCGACCAGGTCGGCGCGGTGGTTCCACTCCGGGGAGCCCGGCACGGAGTCCGGGCGGCAGCGGCGGCAGGCGCGGAAGCCGGCGCCCTGGGCGGCCGCGGCGCTGGGGTAGAAGCGGCAGTTGGCGCGCTTGGGGGTCACGGCGGGGCAGCTCGGTCGGCAGTAGATGCCGGTGGAGGTGACGGCCGTGAAGAAGACGCCGTCGAAGCGGGAGTCTCGGCTGTCCACGGCTCGGTACCGGATGTCGTCGTCGATCACGTTGTCCAGTCTGCGGGATCGGGCGGGGAGTGACTGGCGGGAATCGGACATCGCCGTCGGGGGGGCTTCCCCCTCCCCCTCCCCCCACCCACCCTCCCGCCTCCTCCACCCACCACCCACCACCCACCACCGCGCCCGCCCCGCCCCGCCCCGCCGGGCAGGCTCTGGCTCTGGCTCTGCCTGGCTCCGCCCCAGCCCGCCCCGCGCTGACCGGCTGCCGGCCAACCGGTCAGCGCGGGTGGTCGGGCCCGGTCTGCCGGGCCGACGCTGGGCTGTTGCTCCGTTGCTCCGTTGCTCCGTTGCTCTGTCGCGCTCTCGCGCCGAGGACGGATCCGGTCAGCGCTTCACCGGTCCTCCTGTCGCGCGCATCGACTTGGTGATCGCCTTCCACTTGTTCAGCCGGGCCTTGGCGACCCGGGCGTCGGTGCGCGAGGCGATCCACTCGTTCTCGCGCTGGAGCTTGAGGTAGCTGTCCATCCGGCGCTGCGGCAGGGTGCCGTCCTCCAGCGCCGCGCGGACCGCGCAGCCGGGCTCGGTGTGGTGGTTGCAGTCGTGGAAGCGGCAACCCTCGGCCAGCTCGGCGATGTCGGCGAAGGCCAGGTCCACCCCCTCGCCACCGTAGAGGCCGACCTCGCGCAGCCCGGGGGTGTCGATCAGCACGCCACCGCCGGGCAGCGGTATCAGCTCGCGGGTGGTCGTGGTGTGTCGCCCCTTCTGGTCGACCTCGCGGGCCTCCTGGACGGTCATCACCTCGGAGCCGACCAGCGCGTTGGTGAGGGTGGACTTGCCCACGCCGGACTGGCCGATCAGCACGGTGGTGCCCGGGGCGCAGGCGCGGAGCACATCGATGCCCTCGCCCGTCTCCGCGCTGACCACCAGCACGGTGACGCCCGGCGCGACGCCCTCGACGTCGGCCCGGATGAACTCGGCGTCGTCGACGAGGTCGGCCTTGGTGAGGACGACCAGCGGTTCGGCGCCGGACTCCCAGGCCAGGGCGAGGAAGCGCTCGATCCGCCCGAGGTCGGGATCGGCCGCGAGCGAGGCGGTGATCAGTACGGTGTCGACGTTGGCCGCCAGCACCTGGCCGTCGGAGCGCTTGCCGGCCACCTTGCGGATGATCGCGGTGGAGCGCGGCAGCAGCGCGGAGACGGCTGCCATCGGCCGGGCGTGCAGGTCGACGGCGGCCCAGTCGCCCGTGCAGGGGCAGTTGATCATGTCGGCGTCGCCCACCGGCCGGGTGTCGAGCCGGACGGTGTGCAGCTCGCCCGTCTCCGGGTCGGCCAGGACGGCGTCGCACTGGCCGCGGTCGACCCGGGTGATCCGGGCCGGGAGCAGCCCGGCCTCGGCGAGCGGGGCGAAGAACTCGTCGAGCTCGGGCGTCCAGCCGTAGCGGGCCAGCGGGGAGCTCTCGGTGGGGAGGGAGGAGGGGTACAGCGGAACGGAGGCAGCGTTGAACAACGCAGTGGCCCTTCGGGAGGAGATGGTCCCGGCGGGCTACGGCTGGCGCGGAAGGCTCAGCCGGCGGCCGGGAAGAGGAGGTGAACGCGCGCGCTGCCCAGGGCAGCTATCGGGGCGACAACGACCACGGGGGTTCACCTCCTGCTCTCTACTCCTCGGGCGGCCCAATGGCCCCCGAACCTGATGTGTCACACGCTAGCGGGGCGGGCGATGGGCGCCAACCTATTTTTGACCTGCGGAAATGCGGAAATGCGGTGGGGAGGACCCCGCTAACCGCCGTAGCGGTGCTTGAGGTTCGGGTCGTCCAGCCACCACGGCCGCATCCCGTTCTCCTCTTCCTCCGGCAGCCCCGCCGCCCGGGCCTCCGCCGCCTGCGCCTCGAAGCGGGCGTCCAGCTCGGCGTCCACGGCCTTGATCTCCTCGCGCCCCTGCACCACCATCCGGCGCACCAGCGCGGCCAGGAACGGCAGGCCGACGAGGTCGCCCAGCACCCAGAAAGCGTTGCCGCCCCAGGTCTGGTCCTGCGCCAGGCTGGGCCCCCAGGGCCGCCCGAGCGCCAGGTAGTAGTGCTCGGCGACGAGGTGGCCGCCGTAGATCAGCACGATCCCCAGCCCGGCGTCGAAGATCACCTCGGCGAAGGTGATGAACAGCCCGACCAGGTGCGGGTACTCGTGCCCGACCGGGTCGAGCTGCAGCCGCGGCCAGAAGTAGGCGAGGCCCAGCAGCACCAGCGACAGGTGCAGCACCACGTTGCCGACGCCGCTGGAGACCGACCACTCGTACCAGGGCGTGAAGTAGAGGAGCCACGGCGGCGCCATCAGCAGCGCGGTGGAGACCGCCGGGAACATCAGCACCTTGGACGGCCTGCTGCGCAGCGCCCGCAGGATCCGCTCCCGCCGCCGCTCGGGCGAGGACTCGACCAGGAGCGAGACGGGGGCGCCGAGCGCGAGCAGCAGCGGGACGACCATGAGCAGCAGCACGACCTGCACGGCCCGGTCGGTGAAGAGGATGCGCTCGTACACCCCGAGGCCGGAGCAGGTGCACCAGATCCACAGCAGCAGCCCGCCGAGGAAGGCCGCGGTGCGGGTGGGCTGCCAGCGGTCGCCGTCGCCGCGGTTGACGGTGCGCACCGCGGTCAGGTACCAGCCGCCGAGCAGGGCCGACAGGGCGAGCACCACCGGTTCGAAGGTCCAGGAGGCGGCCAGGTCGGACCACTGCCAGGCCGGCGGCCCGCTGTACGCGAGCGCGTGGGCCGCGCCGCCGGGACCGAGTGCCCGGGCCGCGCCGTCCACCGCGTAGTCGACCGCGCCGTTCATCCGTCCGCCCACCTCATCCGCACCGACCACCCGGCCGTCGCCGGCCGTCGCCGGGAGGTCGCCGGAACGGCGCCGGGAGTCGCCGGGCAGGGGCCGCGGCGCCCGGCCATGATGGCCCTCCCGACGCCGCCCGCCGCACCCGGGGCCCACCTCTATACCCGGAGCTGAACAAAGCTTTACCAAGGCGGGACAAAGCTTTGCCAAGGCAAAGTTCTGCCCCTGCCGGGCCCCGGGGCGCAACCGGCGCGGGGCCGCGTTCGTCTGGCAGGATGCACCGTCGGCGGATACCGGCCACGTGGGTGACAGCAAGGGGACGACAAGAGGTGCAAAGCACTGCACGCGGCGAGGGCCGCCGGCTGGCCGCGCGCCACCGCAACATCGAGCTTGGCCTGCTGGCGCTCGCGGTGGCCGTCTGTCTGGCCGGACACATCGACGCCTCGCTGGCGATGACCGACAAGCTGCCGCCCGGGCTCCTCGTCCACGGCCTGTCCCTCGGGGCGCTGGTCGCGGTGGCGCACCTGGCGGTGCGCCGGTTCGCGCCGTACGCGGACCCGCTGATCCTGCCGCTGGGCGTCTTCCTGACCGGCTTCGGCCTGATGCTGCTGGACCGGCTGGACGTCAGCTACAAGGCCGCGCACCCGCTCAAGGGCGACTACCAGAAGCTCCCGGCCGCGCCGGGCCAGCTGATGTGGACGTTCATCGCGGTGGCGGCGGCGCTCGCGCTGATCGTCTTCGTCAAGCACCACCGGTTCTTCCAGCGGTACGTCTACGTGATGATGGCGGGCGCGCTGATCCTGCTGACCGCGCCGATCTTCTCGCCGACCGACAGCTTCGGCGCCAAGCGCTGGATCAAGCTCCCCGGGCTGCCCTCCTTCGAGCCGGACGAGTTCGTGAAGGTCGCGATCACGATCTTCTTCGCGGGCTACCTGATGGCCTCCCGGGACGCCCTGGCGCTGGCCGGGCGGAAGGTCTGGGGGATGACCCTCCCGCGCGGGCGGCACGCCGGACCGGTGCTGGCGATCTGGGCGGTCAGCCTGATGGTGCTGATCTTCGAGCGCGACCTGGGCACCTCGCTGATCTTCTTCGGCGTCTTCGTCGTGATGCTGTACGTGGCGACCGAGCGCACCAGCTGGGTGGTGCTCGGCCTGCTGATGGCGGTCGGCGGCGCGGCCGTGGTCGGCACCGTGGAGCCGCACGTGCACGGGCGCGTCGAGGCCTGGCTGCACCCGCTCGACTACTTCCCCCCGGTCAACAACCAGGCGATCTCCGCACAGCCCGCCGAGGCGCTGTTCAGCCTCGGCACCGGGCACATGACCGGCACCGGCCTGGGCTCCGGCCGGCCGTGGCTGATCGGCTTCGCCGGGCGCAGCGACTTCATCTTCACCACCATCGGCGAGGAACTGGGCCTGGCCGGGGTGACCGCGGTCCTGCTGGTGTACGTGCTGCTGATCCAGCGCGGGCTGCGCACCGCGGTCGGCCTGACCGACCCGTTCGGCAAGCTGCTGGCCACCGGCCTGTCGGCGGCCCTCGCGCTGCAGGTGTTCGTGGTGGTCGGCGGCGTGAGCGGGCTGGTCCCGCTGACCGGAAAGGCGCTGCCCTTCCTGGCGGCCGGCGGTTCCTCCCTGCTGGCGAACTGGCTGATGGTCGCCCTGCTGATCAAGCTGAGCGACTCCTCGGGGCGCACCGCCCTGGACCCGGCCCCGACCAGCCCCGAGCCGCTCCCGGCGCAGCCCGGCCCGGCCGAGCGGTCGGCGGCCGCCGGCCCTGCCTCCCCCCGCCCGGGCGGGACCCTGGGGGCGGGCGAGCCGCTGGCGGCGGGCCTGGACCCGCTGCCGGGCGCGGGACCCGACCCGGCGGCCCCGCCGTCCGGCCCCGGCCTGACGGACCCGGGCGCCGTCACCGAGCTGCGCCCCTCCTTCGGCCACTCCCCCGCCGCACCCCAGCCCAACGGCCCCCAGCACGGCGCCGCCACGCAGCACGGCGGAGCGCAGCCCTCGTACGGCTACCCGCCGGTCAACGAGCAGCCCACCCACGGCTACGGCCAGCCGCCGCAGTCCCCGTACCCGCAGAACCCGTAGAACCCGCAGGACCCGACGATCGGCTGACCCCACCGGGGCCCCGGACCCGGGTCCGACACCGATCGCACACGAGTCGAACACCAGTGGGACGCCGGCCGAGCACCAACCGGTCAGCCCCCGCCCAGGATCCGGACACCCCCGGACAACGCACAGGGCCTCCCCCACACCCGCGAGGGAGGCCCTGCCCGTACCCGTAGAACCCCGTCAAGCCCTGCCGCTACCGCCGCTACCGCTGCTCCCACGGCGGCCGCGGCGGCCTGGGCGGGTAGCCCGGCACCTGCTGCCCCGCCCCGGCGCCCGGCCCCGCCCCCGGCCGCTCCGGCGGCGGCCCGGCCGGCCGGTCGCTGTCGGGCGGCGGCGGGGTCGGCCGGTGGTGCGGCCCGGGCCGGGCGGTGAGGCGGCCGCGCACGTTCTCGGCGGCCAGCACGTCCGCCCACCGCTCGGGGTACTCGGCGGGCGCGTCGACGTCGTCGGCGTCCTCCTCGCCCCACTCCTCCTCGGCGCCCTCGGCCAGGCCCAGTTCGCGGGCGCGCCGGGCCCGTTCGACGGCCCGTCGGGCGGCGACCTCGCGGACCACCGCGGCGGCGGCCTCCTCGTGGGCGCGCTCGTTCTCGGCGCGGGCGTCGGCGGTCTCCAGGGTGGGCCAGCGGCGGTCTATGGCGGCGTTCATGGCGGCGCCGATGAGCACCGCGAGGGCCACCACGAAGATCCACAGCAGCACGGCCACCGGGGCGGCCAGCGAGCCGTACACCGAGGGGCCCTCGACCGAGCTGATCAGGTAGAGCCGCAGGCCGACGCTGCAGAAGACCAGCACCACCAGGGCGACCAGGGCGCCGGGGATGTCCTCGCGCCAGGGCGTGGAGACCGGCACGGCGAGGTGGTAGAGGGTGGTCAGCGAGACGATCAGCAGCAGGATCGCCACCGGCCAGTAGGCGGCGCCGACGAGCCCGGCGGCGCCGGGGACGGCGTTCTCGACCAGTCCGGGCCCGGCCATCAGCAGCGGCAGCACCAGCGAGCCGATCACCAGGGCGCCGAGGTAGAGGCCGAGCGACAGCAGCCGGGTCTTGACGATGCCGCGCTTGCCGTCCAGCCCGTACATGACGGTGATGGTGTCGATGAAGATGTAGAGGGCCCTGGAGCCGGACCACAGCGACAGCAGGAAGCCGATCGAGATCAGGTCGGGCCTGGTGTGGTCGAAGACCTGGCTGAGCAGCGGTTTGACGACCTCGTTGACGGAGGAGTCGGACAGGACCGTCCCGGAGGCCGAGACGATGTCGTGCTTGAGCCGCTCGATGGCGTCCGCGCCGACGAACTCGTCGAGGTAGCCGAGGGTGGCGGCGAGGCCGAGCAGCAGCGGCGGGATGGACAGCAGGGTGAAGAAGGCCGCCTCGGCGGCGAGGCCGGTGACCCGGTACTCGACGCAGGTGTTGGTGGTGTCCTTGACCAAGTCCCACGCCGTGCGGCGCCAGGTGGCCTGTTTGGCCGCGCGCCGGGAGCCCTTGCCCCGGCGCCGGGACGGCCGTTCGGGGCTCGGTCTGCTCGTATCGCCTGCTGCTTGCACAGGGCTAACGGTATCGGGCCGGGCCGCTCCGGTTGATCTCCCCCGGGGTGCGGGCGCGTGCGCTGCGGCGGTACGGGCCCCGCCCGACCACCCGTCGGGCTGCCCGGCCGGGAGCGGCGGGAACGTCCCGGCGTCCCACATACCGAAACTCCAGCGTCCAGCATCCGGATGTTAGTGGACCGCGAGTCCCGCGCCGTGCGAATCTCTTGCCATGCCTAGCGCCGGAACCACCCTAGTAGGTCGACTCCACGTCGATCTCCTTCGCGTGTCCAGCGCCATCTGTCCGGTGACCTGAGCTCCCACCCCGCCGCACCACCGCACCCGGCGCCACCCTTACCGCCATCCCCGCACGAGCGGATGTGCAGGCGCCCGCCCGGCCCGGCCCGTTGCTCTCCCGGTCCTGAGAAACCCGCAGGTCACAGCAGCGATCGCCCGGCCGAGCACGCCCCGCGACCCACCCGGCGTCAGCGCCACCTGCCCAGAAGGACTTCACCATGGCCACCTCTCCCGAGACCGCCGAGCCCACGGCCGACCGAGCGGCCGACCGTGCGACCGCGGCCGCGCCCCGCCCCGCCGCGGCTCGCAAGGTGACCCGCCACCGCGGCGAGGGCCAGTGGGGCATGGGCCACTTCACTCCTCTGAACGCCAACGAGCAGTTCAAGAAGGACGACGACGGTCTCAATGTGCGGACACGTATTGAGACGATCTACGCGCAGCGGGGCTTCGACTCGATCGACCCCGCCGACCTGCGCGGCCGGATGCGCTGGTGGGGCCTCTACACCCAGCGCAAGGAGGGCATCGACGGCGGCAAGACCGCGATCCTGGACCCGCACGAGCTGGACGCCGAGTACTTCATGCTCCGCGTGCGCATCGACGGCGGCCGGCTGACCGTCCCCCAGCTGCGGGCGGTCGCCGAGGTCTCCGAGCAGTACGCGCGGGGCACCGCCGACCTGACCGACCGGCAGAACATCCAGTACCACTGGATCCGGATCGAGGACGTCCCGGCGATCTGGCAGAAGCTGGAGGCCGTCGGCCTGTCCACCACCGAGGCCTGCGGCGACACCCCGCGCGTCATCCTCGGCTCGCCGGTGGCCGGCATCGCCGAGGACGAGATCATCGACGGCACCCCGGCCATCGACGAGATCCAGCGCCGCTTCATCGGCAACAAGGACTTCTCCAACCTGCCGCGCAAGTTCAAGAGCGCCGTCTCCGGCTCCCCGCTGCTGGACGTCGCCCACGAGATCAACGACGTCGCCTTCGTCGGCGTGGTCCACCCCGAGCACGGGCCCGGCTTCGACCTGTGGGTCGGCGGCGGCCTGTCCACCAACCCCAAGCTCGGCGTGCGCCTGGGCGCCTGGGTCCCGCTGGACGAGGTCGCCGACGTCTACGGCGGCGTGATCGGCATCTTCCGCGACTACGGCTACCGGCGCCTGCGCAACCGCGCCCGGCTCAAGTTCCTGGTCGCCGACTGGGGCGTGGAGAAGTTCCGTCAGGTCCTGGAGGACGAGTACCTCAAGTACCGGCTGGTCGACGGCCCCGCGCCCGCCGAGCCCGCCGCCCGCTGGCGCGACCACGTCGGCGTCCACAAGCAGAAGGACGGCAACTTCTACATCGGCTTCGCCCCGCGCGTCGGCCGGGTCGACGGCAAGCTGCTCGGCCGGATCGCCGACCTCGCCGCCGCCCACGGCAGCGACCGGGTCCGCACCACCGCCGAGCAGAAGATGCTGATCCTCGACATCGCCGAGGAGCACGTCGACTCGGTGGTGGCCGGCCTGGAGGAGCTCGACCTGCGGGTCACCCCCTCCCCGTTCCGCCGCGGCACCATGGCCTGCACCGGCATCGAGTACTGCAAGCTCGCCATCGTCGAGACCAAGGAGCGCGGCCGCACCCTGATCGACGAACTGGAGCAGCGCCTGCCGGAGTTCGCCGAGCCGCTGACCATCAACATCAACGGCTGCCCGAACGCCTGCGCCCGGATCCAGGTCGCCGACATCGGCCTCAAGGGCCAGCTGGTCACCGACGAGAACGGCGAGCAGGTCGAGGGCTACCAGGTGCACCTGGGCGGCGCGCTCGGCCTGGAGGCCGGCTTCGGCCGCAAGGTCCGCGGCCTCAAGGTCACCAGCGCCGGCCTGCCCGACTACGTCGAGCGCCTGCTGACCCGCTACCAGGCCGACCGCACCGAGGGCGAGCGCTTCGCCCAGTGGACGGCCCGCGCCACCGAGGAGCAGCTGTCGTGAGTGAGAGAGCCGCGCCGTTCTTCTGCCCGTACTGCGGGGACGAGGACCTGCGCCCGTCCGAGGCCGGCCACGGCGCGTGGGAGTGCCACGGCTGCCGCCGCGCCTTCCAGTTGAAGTTCCTCGGCCTGCTATCACCGACCAACGGGGGTGCGCCGCATGAGCGGCACGACCACTGAGCACGGCGCGGCGGCCGACTACGAGCAGATCGCCGTCCGGGCCGGCCGCGAGCTGGAGGAGGCCACGGCGCAGGAGGTCCTGCGCTGGGCCGCCGACACCTTCGGCAAGCGGTTCTGCGTCACCTCCTCGATGGAGGACGCGGTGGTCGCCCACCTCGCGGCCTCGGTGTTCCCCGGCGTGGACGTGGTGTTCCTGGACACCGGCTACCACTTCCCGGAGACCATCGGGACCAGGGACGCGGTGGCCGCGACCATGCCGGTCAACGTCATCACGCTCACCCCGCTGAAGACGGTCGCCGAGCAGGACGCCGAGCACGGGCCGAACCTGCACGACCGCGACCCGGACCTGTGCTGCTCGCTGCGCAAGGTCGAGCCGCTCAACCGCGGCCTCGGCGGCTACGACGCCTGGGCCACCGGGCTGCGCCGCGACGAGTCCCCGACCCGGGCGAACACCCCGGTGGTCTCCTGGGACTCGAAGCGCCGCAAGGTCAAGATCGCCCCGATCGCCCGGTGGACGCAGGAGGACGTGGACGCCTACGTCGCCGCCAACGGCGTGCTGCTCAACCCGCTGCTGTGGGAGGGCTACACGTCCATCGGCTGCTCGCCGCTGTCCTGCACCCGCAAGCCGGGCGAGGGCGAGGACGCCCGGGCCGGCCGCTGGTCCGGCTCCAGCAAGACCGAGTGCGGCATCCACCTCTGACGGAAACGCAGATCTGACTCACTGTCAACAACCGCCAAGCGTAAGGAAGAACACCGTGACAGCTCACACCCTGGCCGCCGCCGGAGCCGCAGAGGCGGCCCCCGCGGCCGCCCCCTGCGAGCGCGGCGCCACCGTGTGGCTGACCGGGCTGCCGAGTGCGGGCAAGACCACCCTGGCGTTCGCGCTGGCCGAGCGGCTGCGTGCCGAGGGCCACAGGGTCGAGGTCCTGGACGGCGACGAGATCCGCGAGTTCCTCTCCAAGGGCCTCGGCTTCTCCCGCGAGGACCGGCACACCAACGTCACCCGGATCGGCTTCGTCGCCGAGAAGCTCGCCGCCAACGGCGTCAAGGTGCTCGCCCCGGTGATCGCCCCGTTCGCCGACTCGCGCACCGCGGTGCGCGAGCGGCACGCCGCGGCCGGCACCGAGTTCCTGGAGGTCCACGTCGCCACCCCGGTCGAGCTGTGCGCCGAACGGGACGTCAAGGGCCTGTACGCCAAGCAGGCGGCCGGTGAGATCTCCGGCCTGACCGGCGTGGACGACCCCTACGAGGCCCCGGCCGCACCGGAGCTGCGCCTGCAGACGCAGGGCCGCGCGGTCGCCGAGTCCGCCGCCGAGCTGCACGCCTTCCTGACCGAGAGGGGCCTCGCATGACCACCGCGACCGACAGCCCGGGCCGCACCGCTGCCCCGGAGGAGAATTCCGGAAACCCCTTCGCGCTGTCCCACCTGGACGCGCTGGAGGCCGAGTCGGTGCACATCCTCCGCGAGGTCGCGGGGGAGTTCGAGCGCCCGGTGATCCTGTTCTCCGGCGGCAAGGACTCCATCCTGATGCTGCACCTGGCACTCAAGGCCTTCGCCCCCGCACCGGTGCCCTTCTCCCTCCTGCACGTCGACACCGGGCACAACTTCCCCGAGGTCCTCGCCTACCGCGACCGCACCGTCGCCGAGCACAACCTGCGCCTGCACGTCGCCCACGTCCAGGACTTCATCGACGACGGCCGCCTGCGCGAGCGCCCGGACGGCACCCGCAACCCGCTGCAGACCGTGCCGCTGCTCGACGCGATCGAGAAGGGCCGCTTCGACGCGGTCTTCGGCGGCGGGCGCCGCGACGAGGAGAAGGCCCGCGCCAAGGAACGCGTCTTCTCCCTGCGCGACGAGTTCGGCGCCTGGGACCCGCGCCGCCAGCGCCCCGAGCTGTGGTCGCTCTACAACGGCCGCCACGCCGCCGGCGAGCACGTGCGCGTCTTCCCGCTCTCCAACTGGACCGAGCTCGACGTCTGGCAGTACATCCAGCGCGAGGGCATCGACCTGCCCGGGATCTACTACGCCCACGAGCGGGACGTCTTCGC